>JAGXIR010000208.1 GCA_024635605.1 Sunxiuqinia sp. | reverse complement strand
TTGACTCATGACCGTTTGACCCGCCAGCAATTATATCAACACGCACTGGTGTTGACATTCATTCCCTTTATGAACAGGGAACACTATTTCGGAATCGAAGGTGTGGACGTCTAAAATTTGATCTTTTTGAGAACCTGGCTGATTTTAATCCGTTCTTCGTCAAGCATAATGATCTGGATCTTGTTGTTGTACAGGCTGGTGTGTGCTTTTGGGCCAACTTCGCCGGTAATCAGTTTATCGACCTTTGCCTCGGTCAGTAATTTGACGACCCGGGGGGCAACGTCATGTTCTTCGTGGCAATAAGGGTTCACGATAAAACGGGATTCACTTCCATCAGAAATAAAGAAGTATGGAGCACGTCCGAAGCGGAGATCCATCGGAGCCGTTAGTTTTTTGTCTGTTGCGCTAATTGCAATCATGTTTGTCAAGTTTTAATTGTTCATGTTAAAAGTTCTGATTTTCACTTCAATTGAAGTGCTTCCCAATATTCCACAGCTCGTCTGGTATGAGGAATAACAATCGTACCTCCCACAAGGTTTGCGATGCTGAAAACTTCGAATAGTTCTTCGGTGCTTGTGCCTTGTTCAAAGCATTTTTCAAGGTGGTATTTCACGCAGTCGTCGCAGCGCAATACCATGCTCGAAACCAGGCCCAGCATCTCTTTGGTTTTCACGTTTAAAGCGCCTTCCTGGTAGGCCAGGGTGTCGGCACTGTAAATTCGTTTCATCACTTTGTTGTCGGACGACAGAATTTTTTCGTTCATTTTTGAACGGTAAGCCTGAAATTCATCAATTAAGTTGCTCATGGGGATCGGTTTAAAGTGTTGAGTTTAAAGTTTCGGGTTTCGGGTTTCGAGTTCTTTCATCGCACTCGAAATCAGTCCGCAAATTTATCCTTTTTAAATAGAATTGGGAAATAGAAAATTTTTGGATGAAGCAAGCGTTATGTTCTAACAAGGTAATGTAAAGTTTTTCGTTTTTTCAGGCGGTTAAAAATTTCAATTCTTGTATTCTGTCAATTAAGTTTATATTTGCACTTTTAAAGGACCTTAGTATATGAAAGTTGAAATTACAGGGATCATACTTATCCTTTTTTGCTTGAGTCTAAGCGCTCAAGAGTCTTCATACAGCCCTAACAATTCTTCGGAGTCACGTATTCAGCAACTTCCGGTAAAGCAAGATGCCCGGATCGATACCTTGCTGCAGCGGCACATTGCCGTGAACAAGCGCTTGAACGGAACCGATGGCTACCGTCTGGAGATTTTCTTTAGCTCAGGAGTGCGGGCCCGCGAACAAGCCATGGAGGTGAAAACCGAATTTCTGAAGAAGTACCCAAACCAGCAGGCGTACATGCTTTTCCGTAGTCCCGATTTTAAAGTCAGGGTGGGCGATTTCAGAACCCGAAATGAAGCGTTGGCGCTTAAAGAACAGATCAGGAAGAGTTATCCCAATGCTTTTATTGTGAAAGATATTATTCAGTTTCCAAAACTTTACACCGAAAAACAGAGCAATGAGTGAATCGATTAAACACGAGTGTGGAATTGCGCTAATCCGGCTGAAAAAACCTTTAAGTTACTACCAGGAAAAATACGGCACCTGGCAATACGGAATCAACAAGCTTTACCTTTTAATGGAGAAACAACACAACCGCGGACAGGATGGCGCCGGGGTGGTGAGTGTAAAAATAAATCTGAAACCGGGACAGGAGTACATCAACCGGTATCGTTCCATTGAGCCAAATCCAATAATTGATGTTTTCGAAAAGGTTTTTAAAAGTGTGAAAAAAGCCGTTAAAAACGGGGCGAACATTAATGACACGGAATGGGTCTATAACAACCTGCCCTATTCAGGCGAGCTTTACCTGGGGCATTTGCGCTACGGGACCTTTGGGCGCAACAGCATCGATTTTGTGCATCCGGTGATGCGGCAAAACAACTGGAAATCGCGCACCCTGGTCTTGGCCGGTAACTTTAATCTGACCAATACTGATGAGCTTTTTCAGAAATTGATTGACCTGGGGCAGCACCCCAAAAACTACACCGACACGGTGACCGTACTCGAAAAAGTCGGACATTTTCTCGATGAAGAAAACCAATTCCGCTTTCGACAATATAAAAACGAAGGGTATGGAAACCGGGAAATCTCTCCGCTCATTGAAGAAAACCTGGATGTGCAAAGTGTGTTGGAGAATGCCAGCAAAGATTGGGATGGCGGTTATGCCATTGCGGGTTTGGTTGGACACGGCGATGCCTTTGTGATGCGTGATCCGTGGGGAATCCGCCCGGCGCATTACTACGAAGATGATGAAATTGTGGTGGTCGCTTCGGAGCGTCCGGTCATCCAGACGGTGATGAATGTCAAGGCTGATCAGGTCAAAGAAATTAAGCCGGGCGAGGCGCTGATTATCAAGCGAAACGGCGTGGTGTCGAACGAAATGGTACGCGTTCCTCATAAACGTGTTTCCTGTTCGTTCGAGCGGATTTATTTCTCTCGTGGCAGCGATAAAGATATTTACCAGGAGCGGAAGCAGCTGGGCCGTTTGCTGGCTCCGGCTATCTTGAAATCGATCAATTTCGACATCGAAAATACGGTATTTTCTTATATTCCAAACACCTCGGAAACAGCCTTTTATGGAATGATGCAGGGGGTAAGACAGCACTTACTCGAACGGAAGAAGAAACTGATTCGCGCCGGAAACGGAACGATGACTGAAGAAGAACTGGAAGCGATTATATCATTGGAGCCGCGGGTTGAGAAAATTGCCATTAAGGACGTCAAACTCCGCACCTTTATTGCCGATGATGCCAGCCGCGACGACCTGGTAGCCCACGTGTACGATGTGACTTATGGCGTGATCCGCGAGAACAAAGATACACTCGTCATTATCGACGATTCAATCGTTCGCGGAACGACTTTGAAAAAGAGTATCCTGAAAATATTGGATCGGCTGAATCCCAAAAAGATTATTGTGGTGTCGTCGGCCCCGCAAATTCGTTACCCCGATTGCTATGGCATTGACATGGCGGTTCTGGAAAAATTTATTGCTTTTACCGCGGGCATCGAGTTGCTGAAAGATAAGGGAAAGCAGAACATTATTGATGAGGTTTATCAAAAGTGTAAAGCGCAGGAAAATCTTCCGAAAGAGGAGATTATGAATTACGTCAAGGATATTTACCGCCAGTCGACAGCCGAAGAAATTTCGGCGAAGATTGCCGAGTTATTAAAACCGGAAGGTTGTCATGCGGAAGTGGAAATCGTGTATCAAAGCATTGAAAACCTCCACGAAGCTTGTCCAAACGATAAAGGCGATTGGTATTTCACCGGAAATTATCCTACACCGGGCGGAAACAAAGTGGTCAATACCTCATTCATCAATTTTGTTGAAGGTAAAGGTGGCCGGGCGTATTAGAATTGCATCGTTGCTTGTCAAGATATAATAAAAAAAGCAGGCTTTTGGCCTGCTTTTTTTATTATCCTTAAATCGAATGAATGTTATTCCGGGGTTGGGAAATCATCATCTTTCCCTCTGATATACGTTTCAATGTGCCGGTCTTTTTTTGCTTCGTAAATGTCTTTGATCGTCAGAATAATGCCGGTTTCTTCCACATCGCCAAATCGGTCGTTCAGCACTGTTCCGAATGTTTTCATCGACGGGCTCAAGTTCATGTAGGCATTGATTAGCGGCGGAACATTTTCGCCATGCTCGCGAACTTGCTGGGTCAGAATTTTATAATCTTCCTTGTACGAACCGCCATTAAAAACCTTGTCAAGTGCTTCCAGATCCATGTTTAATTCCATCGGCTTTTTAGGCGTGACCAAGCCATCGTGATCGCGGAAATATTTCAGGAAAAAATACTGAATCATGTTTCGGGCGCCCGAATGAAAATGCGAATACATGGTGACCTTGCCGAAAAAGTACTTCATTTCCGGGTGATCAACAATCAGCGCCCCAAGTCCGTCCCACAGGTTGTCGAGTGCGAAAAGCGCTTTGGCTCCTGCTTTGCTCGACTGGTAAGCTGGTTGTACAAACGAGCGACCAAGCTCCAGCGTGTAAGGCAGGTAATTCTTTTTAAACTCATCGGAAAAATGGAATAAGCGCGAAGTGGCCAGCGAAATATCGCCATTTTCATCGACCGGCAGGTTGGGACACATAATGTAGCGGTATCCACCCAAGATTTCCTTTGCATCCGGATCCCATACGATCAGTTGTTTGTATGGGTTATCGTTGGTGTCGTATTGGTCAATGTCAATTTCTTTTCCAGTCCCGCCTCCGGCATCGCGAAAAGTGATTTCACGCAACCGGCCAATTTCGTGCATTACATTAGGAGAATCGTGATGCGTAATCACGTAGATCTCATTGGCACCTTTATTCGTCTTCCTCAAAAGCCTTTCCGGAGTTAACTCGGCTATAATTGCTTCTTTGGGCTGGGGTGCAACAATATCTTTCATACTTAATCCGCTAATTTTGTTGAGGTACAAAACTATAAAAATTTATTTAAGAAACTGATTTGATAGTCCTTTAAATTCAGTGCCTGTGCAATTCGCCATGGAATAAACTTGGTCCCGAACAAAATCAGCCCACTCCGTTTGTTTCTTGCTTTTGTCGAAGGTGGTCCAGGGAATTGGCTGGCCAAAAGTAATGGTAAATTCCTGCCCTCGGTGACGAAAGGTTTCGTCGGCTAAGAAGAATTGTTCCAGGTTCCATTTCAGGCGTAAAAATTTACGCAGATTAGCCAGCCGGTAAAAAAAGTTGGAGTTTCGCCCGCTGACATGCACTGGAATGATGTCGCGCTGGTATTGAACCGACTTTTGAATAAAGTGCTTTTTCCATGCCAAATCGGATACTTTCCCGTTGATTTTACGGGAAGCGTAGCCCGATGGGAAAATCAAAATCTGAGATTTCGACTGGTATTGCTCGTGAACCACTTTGGCAATCTCGCGGCTGTGTCCGCCTTGTTTGTTGATGGGCACAAACACACGTTCGAGCTGCGGAATGTTCATCAATACATCGTTCACCAAAAATCGGACATCGCCCAGCAACTTGCTCACATTCGACATGAGCAGCAGTCCGTCGAACCCGCCAAGCGGATGGTTTGATGCAAAAATAAAGCGACCGTCTTTCGGAATGTTTTCCGTGCCAAGCACCCGCTCCTTCACATCAAAATGATTGACAATCTGGTGGACAAATTCAATCCCTTGTTTGTCGCCATACTTGGCCAGGATCTCATTCACATCTCGGATGTGCATAATCCGGTTGATGTAGTTGTAAATAAATCCCGGAATCAGCTTGGCCAGTTTGGGGCTTTTTTCTTTAAAAACCTCCCGGATGTTGATTGGTTTTATTCCGTTTGGATACTGCTCATCCATTTGCTTCAGTTTTGAAAGCCGAAAAATAGAAAATAAAATTGAGCTCCGTATTCCTTGAAGTTTATTTGTGATTTTTAATCGTTGTAAATCAGTTTTATCAACGGGTGTTGAAAAACTTTTAATTTTAGTTAAAAGGCAATATTTCAGCGCTTTGAATGTTGTTATTAACAACGTTGTGTGGATTATCAACAACAAATGAACATTTTTTGGAGAATCGAAAGGTGGAAAAAAGTGACTAAAGGTGACTGAGAGTGGTATTTAGGGAAAGAAATTACTAATTTTACGATTGAAAAATAGACAATTAACACATGGATTTCTCAGCAGAAAAAAAAGCAACATTTGATGAAAAGGGACGTGTTGTGCTGCCTGTCGACTATAAAAACGAGATGGGTGGCCGGATTCCTGATGGTCAGTTGGCTGTTGAGATTGATCCGTTTGAGAAATGTTTGAATGTCTATCCGCTGGAAGCCTGGGAAAAAAGACTGGCTTCGTTTAAGGCGAAACTCAATCGAAACAACCCCCGGCAAAGTCGTTTGCTGGACATGATCTACCGGAACTTTAAAATCATAAGCGTACCCGAAAGCTGCCGCATGAATTTTCCGAATAACTTTTTGGAGAAGGTCAACATTGTCAAAGATGTTGTTTTTGTTGGTGTTGGCGATCGGATTCGTTTGTGGGATGCCAGGCAATATGAGGCTTACCTGGAAACAGGAGGCGACTACGGAGAATTATTTTCAGAATTTTTTGGATCAGAGGAGGATTAAGTGTGGAGCAGCCGTATCACATACCGGTTTTATTGAATGAAAGCATCGAAGGGCTAAACATTCAAAAGGATGGCGACTACGTCGATGTTACCTTTGGAGGTGGTGGTCATTCGCGTGAATTGTTGAAATCAATTGATACGGGCCGCTTGTTTGGTTTCGATCAGGATGAAGATGCCGCAGCGAATGCATTGGACGACCCCCGGTTTATTTTTGTCCGGCACAATTTCAAATACATTCGCAATTTTTTGCGCTACCATGGTGTTGAAAAAGTCGATGGTATTTTAGCCGATCTGGGTGTTTCGTCACACGACTTTGATGTAGCCGAGCGCGGATTTTCCTTCCGGTTTTCGGGCACGCTGGACATGCGTATGAACCGCGATTCGAAAACCACGGCTGCCGATGTGGTCAATGATTACCCCGAAGAGCAGCTCATCAAAGTTTTTCGCGAGTATGGTGAAGTGGACAATGCTTATCGATTGACCAAACAAATCGTTGCTGCCCGGCAATATCAGCCCATCAAAACCATCGACCAGTTCAAATCTGTCATTTCCGATTGTGTGTCGAAAAAGAATGAAGCGAAATATTTGGCCAAGGTTTTTCAGGCGCTTCGGATTGAAACCAACCGCGAATTGGATGTGCTGAAAGATTTTCTGGTGCAAAGTGCCGAATTGCTGAAGCCGGGAGGTCGGTTGGTGGTCATCACTTACCATTCGCTCGAAGACCGGTTGGTGAAGAACTTTATTAAAGCTGGAAACTTTGAAGGAAAACAAGATAAAGATTTTTACGGGAATGTGAGTTCGGTTTTGAAGGCGGTGAACCGGAAGATTATTATTCCGAATGACGAAGAAATTGCTCGAAACCCGCGGGCGCGGAGTGCTAAATTACGAATTGCGGAGAAAGTATGAGCACAGAAACAAACACATCAGGAAAAGGTAAACACCGCAGAAATGGACTGAAATCGTTTTTGGGTGGTCGCTTGTTGGCCAGCGAAAAAATGATGAAACAATTACCTTTTTTCTTTTTTGTGGCTTTTCTGGGAATGCTGATGATTTCGAACCGCTATTGGTCGGAAAAAACGATTCGCCGGATTGAAGCCGTGCAGGATTCGATTAAAGAACTGCGGGCCGAGTCGGTGACCTGGGAAACGGAACTGATGAAAATGAACCGTCCTTCGGAGATTGTTGAAAAAGTACAAGCCAGCGGACTGGAGTTGCAGGAAGCCAGTGAGCCGCCCCGGAAATTGAAAGTAGAAAAAACAGACAACGAATAATGGAGATCAGAAAAGACATAACGGCCCGTTTTGGGATTATTTATTTTCTCGTCGTGTTGATAGGGGTTATCATCGTGGCTAAAATCTTCATGGTCCAAAATATGGATACCGAGAAGTGGAAAGGGATCGCCAAAAATTTGAAGAACAACACGGCGGAAATTCCTGCTAAACGAGGCAATATTTGTGCGGATGATGGCAGTATTTTAGCGACTTCGGTTCCACAATACGAACTGCGCCTCGACTTGGCTGCTCCAATGATTAAGCGGATTTATCAGGAGAAGGCAGATGTTTTTGCCCTGGAAGTGGCCGAGTTTTTCGGAACGTCAAAATACCAGTTTAAACTGAATTTGGATCAAGCCTTTAAAAAAGGAAACCGGTGGTTTCTGATTTATCCGACCGAGGTAAACTACAACCAGCTTCAAGCGTTTAAACGCATGCCGATGATGCAGAATAGCAGCTTTGGATCGGGCCTTATCGTGGTTACTGAAAATGAACGCGTCATGCCCCATGCCGACTTGGGCAGCCGGATTATCGGCACCTTAAATAAAGGGGCCTTTGGCGGCGTACACGGAAATGTTGGCTATTCAGGCATTGAAGGACTGATGGAAGGTTATTTGAGCGGGAAGAACGGGAAAGCGTTAAAACGTAACTACTCCGGGCGCTGGATCAATGTGCCGGTTATTGAACCCAAAGACGGAAGTGATGTCATTACCACATTGAACGTGAATTTACAGGACTTTGCCAACAATGCCTTGTATAGGCAAATGCAAACTTCGCAGGCTGAATGGGGCACCGCCATTGTGATGGAGGTAAAAACAGGAGAAGTGAAAGCACTGGCCAATCTGGGCCGTAAAGCCGACAGCAGCTATGCCGAAACCTACAACTTTGCGCTGGGTCACCAGGGAAGCAGTGAGCCTGGTTCAACCTTTAAATTGATGTCGTTGATGGTGGCCATGGAGCATGGGTATGTGGATACCTCAGATGTGTTTGACACCGGCAATGGCGTGTGGAAGTACCGGGGACAAACCGTTTACGACAGCGACTACCACCGTGGCGGACATGGAAAACTGACCATGAAAGAAATTTTTGAGCTTTCCTCCAATGTGGGAGTGGCGAAGATTATCACCAAGTTTTATGAAGGACGCGAGAAAGAGTACATTGACCGGATTTACAACTTTGGGCTGAACAAACCGATGGACCTGGGTTTCTTCGGCGAAGGTGTACCCAAAATCAAATATCCGGGCGACAGCGATTGGTGGGGACCATCGTTAGCTTGGATTTCGTATGGTTATGAAATTAAATTAACGCCTCTGCAAACGGCTGCCTTTTACAATGCAGTGGCCAACAATGGCAAAATGGTCAAGCCAAAGTTCGTGAAAGAGGTTCGCCGAAATGGCATTCTTGAAAAAGAATTTGAAACGGAGGTGATGAACCCGTCCATCTGTTCAAAAGAAACCCTGGCCAAAGCGCAGGACTTGCTGAAGGGCGTTTGTACTAACGGAACCGGGCGCTCGCTCAACAACCCGTATTTCCCCATTGCCGGAAAAACCGGAACTGCCCAGGTGGCATACAATAACCAGGGTTACGAAAAGGAAGGGCGAAGAAACTACCAGGCATCGTTTGCCGGATATTTCCCTTCCGATGATCCGCAATACACCTGTGTAGTCGTAATTGTCGGCCCCAAAGGATTGTATTATGGAGGTTCTGTCGCCGGTCCGGTGTTCAAGGAGATTGTGGGAAAAGTGTATGCCAGTTTTATGGAACCGCGCGAAGATGAGTTGGAGCAAATGGCCATGTCGCCCCAGGTGAAGGCAGGATTTAAAGAAGAAATTGAATTGACCGCGGAAGAACTGAAACTGGAGATTCAGGCGGAGAAAACCGACTCGAAATACATTCGGGTAATTGCAGATCAGGATAAGTTAAGTGCTTCGGAATTGGCTGTAGGCGAGGGTTTGGTGCCTGATGTTCGTGGAATGGGGGGAAGCGATGCGCTTTTTCTGCTGGAAACCTCAGGTCTGAAAGTGAAGATGAAGGGGATTGGCAAGGTTCAAAAACAGTCGCTCCGTGCGGGTGATAAAATTAGAGAAGGACAAACAATCTATATTGATTTAGGCTAATGATAGAATTGAAGAAAATATTGAACGGACTGGATTACGAATTGATTGCGGGAACATTGGCTGCTGAAGTCGAAAGTTTGCATTTCGATTCGAGAAAAGTGAAGGTGGGCGATGCTTTTGTTGCCGTAGCCGGCACGCATGTCGATGGACAACAGTTTATTCAGAAAGCCATGGAGCAGGGAGCTTCGGTAATTATTGCGGAAAAGTTTGAAGGAGTGAGACCCGAGGATGTCACCTTCATAAAAATGAACGACACGGCAGTTGCTTTGGGTAAACTGGCGGCGAACTACTACGACAATCCTTCAACGAAGTTAAAAGTGGTAGGGGTTACCGGAACCAACGGAAAAACCACCATCGCCACCTTGTTGTATTTGTTGTTTAAAAAACTGGGCTACCAGGCGGGTCTGATTTCGACCATTAAATACTATGTGGGCGACGACGAATTACCTGCAACACATACCACCCCGGATGCCTTACACATTCAAAAACTGATGGCTTTGATGGTGGAGCAGGGGTGCGGTTATTGCTTTATGGAGGTGAGCTCGCATGCCATTCATCAGGACCGGATTTCCGGAATAGACTTTGACGGCGGGGTGTTTACCAACCTGACCCATGATCACCTGGACTATCACCAGACCTTTGCCGAGTACCTGAAAGCGAAGAAAAAATTTTTCGACCAATTGCCCAAGCAGGCTTTTGCCTTGACCAATGCCGATGAAAAGAATGGGCTGGTGATGCTTCAAAATACGTTAGCAACCAAGAAAACTTATGGGTTGAAAGCGCTGGCCGATTACAAATGCAAAGTGTTGGAGAAGCATTTTGACGGGATGCTGTTAAGTGTCGACGGAAAGGAAGTGTGGACCCATTTTGCCGGCCTGTTTAACGCCTACAACCTGATGGCGGTTTATGCCTCAGCCTCGTTGCTGGGCGAATCGGCCGAATCGGTGTTGCCCATTATCAGCGAGCTGAGATCGGTGGCCGGGCGTTTCGAAATATTGCGTTCGCCCGATGGAAAATATGCTGTGGTAGATTATGCACACACCCCCGACGCCTTGAAAAACGTGTTGAACGGAATTACCGAAATACGAACTGGTAATGAGCAGGTGATTACGGTTGTTGGGGCCGGTGGCGACCGCGACAAAACCAAACGTCCGGTGATGGCTCACGAAGCAGCCTTGCAAAGCGACAAGGTGATTTTGACATCGGACAACCCGCGCAGTGAAGTGCCCGAGCAGATTATTGCCGACATGCAAACCGGTATTGAGCCGCATCAAAAAAACAAGGTGCTGGCGATTGTTAATCGCAGGGAAGCCATACGCACGGCCTGCATGCTGGCACAACCAGGCGATATTATTCTGGTGGCTGGTAAAGGACATGAAGATTATCAGGAGGTTCACGGGGTGAAACATCATTTTGATGATAAAGAGGTGATTAAAGAGATATTCAAGCTAAACTAAAAGAAACGGGATGCTTTATTTACTGTACGAGTGGTTAAAAGATTTTGATATTCCGGGATGGGGGATGGTGCCCTACATCTCTTTTCGCTCGGGAGCCGCAGTGCTGGTTTCCTTATTAATTACCTTGGGGTTTGGGGGAAAGCTGATCAGCTATTTGCAGCTGAAACAAATTGGAGAAGACGTACGCGATTTGGGGCTGGAAGGCCAGATTCAGAAAAAAGGGACGCCAACCATGGGGGGACTGATTATCCTGGCATCGATCATTATTCCAACATTACTATTCGCAAAGCTCGATAATATTTATATTCTTTTGATGCTTGTCACTACCGTTTGGCTTGGCTTAATCGGTTTTACTGATGATTATATTAAAGTATTTCTGAAAGATAAAAAAGGACTGGCCGGCAAATTTAAGATTTTAGGACAGGTGAGTTTGGGGATTATTGTGGCTTCCACGCTTTATTTTTCCGAAGATGTGATTGTACGCGAAAAGATTATCGGTGTCAGAGGCGATTTTAAGAAGGAAATTGTGGTTGACGTTGAAACCGGGATGCAGGAAGTGCAGTTCATTACCAACGATGTAAAATCAACACGTACAACCATTCCGTTTATCAAAAACCATGAGTTTGATTATGCCTGGCTGGTGCCATTTGGCGGTGAGCACGCCGAATTCTGGCGCTGGCTGATTTACGCGCTGGCCATCATTTTGATCATTACTGCCGTGTCGAACGCCGCTAACCTAACGGATGGGATTGATGGACTGGCAACCGGAACCTCGGCCATTAGCGGGGCTACGCTTGGAATATTGGCTTACGTAAGTGGTAACATCATTTATTCCGATTACCTGAACATCATGTACATTCCAAATATCGGCGAGTTGACCGTGTTTATTGCTGCTTTTATTGGCGCCACCGTTGGCTTTTTGTGGTACAACTCTTATCCTGCTCAAGTATTTATGGGCGATACCGGAAGCCTGGCTCTGGGTGGAATACTTGCCGTTTTTGCTGTCGTCATTCGCAAAGAAATTCTAATCCCCTTGTTGTGCGGGATCTTTGTGCTCGAAAACTTATCGGTGGTCATTCAGGTGGCATATTTTAAATATACGAAACGAAAATATGGCGAAGGAAGACGGGTTTTTCTGATGAGCCCGATTCATCATCATTATCAGAAAAAAGGCATCCCCGAAGCCAAAATCGTAACGCGCTTTTGGATTGTCGGAATCATTTTGGCTGTGTTCACCATTGTTACCCTTAAAATGCGTTAACTGTGGACAACCGGATCGTGATCATAGGAGCGGGTGAAAGTGGGGTTGGGTCAGCCATTCTGGCCAAGAAGCAAGGCTTTAAGGTTTGGGTGACCGATGCCGGAAAAGTGAAGGAGAAATACAAAGACGTTCTAACAAAATATGGGATTCTTTTTGAAGAAGGAAAACACTCGGAAGATCGCTTGTTAAAAGCCGATCTGGTGGTAAAAAGTCCGGGAGTGCCTGATACGGTGCCTTTAATTGTGAAGTTGAGGGAGGCAGGTATTTCGGTGATTTCGGAAATTGAGTTTACCGGGCGGTACTGCAAAGCCAAAACAATTTGCATCACCGGAAGCAACGGTAAAACCACCACCACCATGCTGACTTATCATCTGCTGAAAACAGCAGGGCTGAATGTTGGGCTGGCCGGAAATGTGGGACAAAGCTTTGCCTGGCAGGTGGCCGAAGCGGACTTTGATTACTATGTGATTGAATTGAGTAGTTTTCAACTGGATGGTATGTATGCGTTTAAAGCCGATATCGCTGTTTTGCTCAACATCACCCCGGATCATCTGGATCGTTACGATTATCAATTGCAAAACTATGTGGATTCGAAGTTTCGGATTCTTCAAAATCAGACCTCGGACGATTTTTTCATTTATGGCGCTGATGATCCGATCATTCAAAAGGAACTCGAAAAACGAACAATACCAGCCATTTGCTTGCCCTTTGGCTGGACGGAGACTCCGAAAAACGGAGCAGGAATTAAAGATGAAAAATTAGTGATCAACTGGGAACAAAAAACTTTCGATATGTCCATTTTTGATATTGCTTTACAAGGAAGACACAACACCTACAATTCCATGGCAGCAGGCTTGGCCGGAATGGTGTTAAACATCCGAAACGAGAAAATCAGGGAAAGTCTCTCCGATTTCAAAGGCGTGGAGCATCGGCTCGAACGTTTTCTGAGAGTGCATGGAATTGAGTTTATCAACGACTCAAAAGCAACCAACGTCAATTCAACATGGTACGCTCTGGAAAGCATTCATAAGCCAATAGTATGGATTGCCGGAGGTGTTGATAAAGGGAACGACTACCTGGCGCTGAAGGATTTGGTAAAACACAAAGTGAAAGCCATTATTTGTCTGGGTGTTGATAACAAAAAAATTATCGAAGCCTTTGCCGATATTGTCCCGAACATTGTTGAAACACAGGACATGACCGATGCGGTGCGTTCGGCCTACTATCTGGCTAAAAATGGTGAAACCGTGTTGTTGTCACCATCCTGTGCCAGCTTCGATTTGTTCGAGAATTACGAAGATCGCGGACGCCAGTTTAAGAACGCTGTCCGCGAATTGTAAGTTGGGCATAGGATGATTGGTTATTTCGATAATTGGTCATTGGAATTTGGATTTTAAAATTTGGAATTTGTCCGCCAGTTGGCGGATTGAAACTTGAAACTGAACATGAACTTCTCTCTGGGTAAAATATTAAAGGGTGACCGGATCTTATGGGTGGTGCTGGCATTTTTGTCCATCGTTTCACTGATGATTGTGTACAGCGCAACGGGACGTTTGGCTTATCGCGAGGCCGGCGGAAATACCTTTTATTACCTCAGCAGGCAACTAATTTTCCTTTTTCTGGGATTTGGCTTGATGGCTCTTTTAGTCAATGTGATTCCGGTCAAATTCTATACCTACATCGCCCCCCTTTTGTTGTTTGTAACTATTGGAGCTTTATTGGCAGCTATTGTTCAGTATAAGCTGACACCTGGAAAACCCACCCCGCGGTCGCTCGATTTGGGATTTTTCAGCTTTCAACCCGCAGAACTGGCCAAGATTTCACTGATGATGTTTGTGGCTAAAATCCTGGCCAAACGGCAAACGTCAAAAGAGGATCTAAAGAAGGCATTTTACTGGGTAATGGGCGTAAGTAGTGTGGTTTGTGCAATCATCTTCTACGGCGACATCTCCACTTCAGCCTTGATTTTTGGCAGTATCATGGTCTTGATGCTGATTGCCCGGATTCCCGCTAAATATTTATTGGCGACTGTTGGAGCCGGAACACTTCTCTTAATGTTAGTGTATTTTACAGCTGACTATCTTCCTGACTCGGCCGGACGTGTTCATACGTTCAAAGAACGTATTGATGATTTTGTGTACGGCGACGATCATGCTGCCTTGGGGACAACCCAGGCCGATTATGCAAAATTGGCCATTTACGAAGGGGGCATGTTTGGAAAGGGTCCGGGCAAAAGTGAAGTGAGTAATTACATGGAGGCGGCATACAACGATTTCATTTACGCCATTATCATTGAAGAATATGGCCTGCTTGGGGGGTTTATTGTTGCCATGCTGTACCTCATTCTGTTGTACCGCGGCGTGGTTATTGTCCGGCGTTCAAACCGGACCTATCCGGCGTTTTTAACCGCGGGTTTGGTGTTGCTGATTGTTTTTCAGGCCATCATCAATATGGCTGTTTCGGTGGGGGTGGTCCCTGTTACCGGACAACCAATGCCATGGGTGAGTATGGGAGGAACGTCCATGTTGTTTACCGCAGTTTCTTTTGGCGCGATCTTATCAGTCAGTTATCACAATCAACGAAACAAAGTAGTTGTAGAACCACCGGTCATGGTTGACATGCCGGATGAAGATGAGGAACTGTAAAATGAAAAAGTTAAAAGTAATCATCAGTGGCGGCGGTACCGGAGGACATATCTTTCCGGCACTGGCTATTGCCAATGAATTAAAGGCCCGGGTACCTGAGGTCGATATTCTTTTTGTAGGTGCAAAAGGAAAAATGGAAATGGAACGGGTTCCCATGGCGGGATACCCGATTGTGGGTTTGCCCGTGATCGGTCTTCCCCGGAAACTGTCGTTTAAACTGTTTAATTTTCTTTGGTCACTCAATAGAAGTATGATTGAGGCACGGAAAATTATTCGAAGTTTCCGACCCGACGTAGTTGTTGGTGTTGGTGGATTCGCCAGCGGGCCGGTATTGAAAGCCGCTGCCAGGAAGGGCATTCCGACCATTTTGCAGGAGCAAAACTCTTATGCCGGAAAAACAAACAAATGGCTTTCCAAACACGTGAAAAAGATTTGTGTGGCTTACCCAAATATGGAGCGGTATTTCCCCAAGTGGCGAATTGTCCTCACAGGAAATCCATATCGACAGAACCTGTTGAATAAAGTAGACAAAAAAGAAGCCTACAAATTTTATGAGTTGGAAGAAGGAAAACCGGTGATTTTATTGATGGGTGGAAGTTTGGGGGCCCGAACCTTAAATGAAAGCATTCTCTCCAACCTCGATTTGCTGGATCAATCGAATGTACAGATTATCTGGCAGTCCGGGTCATTTTATCATAAAGCCATCTTGGAGCGTTTTAATGGGAAGTTGCGAAAAAATATCCATCTGATTGAATTTCTGTCGCGAATGGATTTGGCTTACGCGGCTGCTGATCTGGTGATTTCGCGGGCAGGAGCCAGCACGATTTCCGAAATCTGTTTGCTAGGAAAAGCGTCGATCCTGGTGCCATCGCCTAATGTAGCCGAAGATCATCAAACCAAAAACGCCATGGCCCTGGTTGAAAATGATGCTGCCGTGATGGTGAAAGATGGGATGGCGGTCAAGGATCTGTTTCCCACGGCACTGGAGTTAATTCAAGATAAAGAACGACTGAACGAACTGTCGGAGAACAGCCTGAAAATGGCTAAGCCAAACGCAACGACCGACATTGTTCAGGTGATTTTAAATGAAGTGAATAAAGGTAAATGACAGGTTTAGCACATATCAGGCAAGTTTATTTTCTCGGTATCGGTGGAATCGGGATGAGCGCCCTGGCACGCTATTTTAAGCACGCCGGTTACCTGGTGTCGGGTTATGACCGTACCGAAACCAAGCTCACGCGTGAGCTGCAGTCTGAAGGAATTGATGTCCATTACGATGACCGGCCAGACTGGTTGGCCAGCCATTTACAGCCTCAAGCATCGTTGGTGGTTTACACGCCGGCGGTTCCGGCAGATCTTGGGGAGCGTGTTTTTGTCGAAACCAATGGCATTCCAATGAAAAAGCGCTCCGAGGTGCTCGGCATGATTTGCAATGAATTAAGCTGTTGTGCGGTAGCCGGAACACACGGGAAAACCTCTGTTTCTACTATGTTGGCGCACATTCTCCATACATCGGTTTTAGGATGCACGGCCTTTTTGGGTGGTATTTCAAAAAATTACCAAACCAACTTGTTGCTTGATGTGGCAAGCAAATGGGTGGTGGCCGAGGCC
>JAGXIR010000207.1 GCA_024635605.1 Sunxiuqinia sp. | reverse complement strand
TACTCCCCGGTCATCACAGCCAATGGATTATTTGCAAAATCATTCGTTAAAAAGTCATAGTAGCTACTATCCGGCTTTTCGGGTTTAAAATCAATTTCCCACTGATCTCTTGGGATCTTGTTTTTCTGCCTCCACGCTGAAACCTTCTGCATATCATAGCTCAAAAGTCTTTCGGCATTCCGGTAGTCAAATTCCAGACCTTTCACCTTTTTTGCTTTAGCACTCAGGGGATATTTTTGCTTGTGGTTGGCCAACTCTTCGTAATCCCGTTGTTTCAGTTCCTCGCACCAAGCCTTATATTCTTCAGGCGAAAAATCCAGAATTTTCGCCTGCATTTCCTGATAATTAAAACTCTGGATGTCCTTTAGCCGATGTAAATCCGTATTTATTCGGGCACCATCGCCCATAAACAAGACGGGATTTTGCGGATTGTTGTCAAAAAGTTGAAAAGTTGTTTTACCCGGCTCAAGAAAAACGGTACCATAAAAAAATGGCAAGCGAACCAGAACATTCTGCGAGTTGCAATTTGGGAATTTCGCCTCGAAACTACCGTCATCCGCAATTCTGATTAAGTGCGAAATCTGTTCGCCTACAATCGCATTATTCACATAAACTATACCTGTACGCTGCGAATACCGTGGGCTAAAATTCCGGATGTAACCACAATAAGTGACCGTATCTACTTTAAAGACCGATGATTCAAACAAGCCCTCATCGACCGGAATGGCTGACTGGTCCGGCTGATTTGAGTAAGCAGTCATTGCTGACGGCGATTCACCGATCATGCAAATTGAGTCGCCAACCAGCTGGGCATAAATATCCTTTTTCTTTGCATCACTTTTCAGCTTAATTTTAGCAATTCCATCCTTTTCTGAATAGGAACCATACTTCCACACCTGGCTATTGTAAACAGCGACAGAATCGAACAAGCTGATTTCCCATTGTGCATTGTCGCTCCGAAACCAGCTACCACTCAACTTCTCGGGAAGAACTGACTGGAATAATTCGGGCTTTAGTTGGATGTCATAGATAAACCAGGTGCCACCTTCGTTTCCTTCACCATAGTCGATTTTGGCAACCGCCCCATCAATTTTAGGGAACACCAGTTTGTAACTTACTTCACCAGATTCGGGTATGGTGAACTGCTCATCGACTGAAATGCCCTCGGCTGAAACAATAAACAGCTTCTCGTTGGAACCAACCGGCTGTATATAGGTCATTTTCGGAATACTGATCCATTGACCAGGCGTATAGGTAACGTGAAACCACAGAGTCGTCGCGTCGGCGAGCAACTCTATTTTCTGAAGCTGTACATTGGAGGCAGTGCTCATCCCTATTTTGGGATTCTCAACAATAGTTTGGGCGAAAGTAAAAACACCCATGACCAAGGAAAAGGCCAGGAGAAAAATTCGTTTCATTAATCGTGTTTTAAAGGTTGATAATGGTTTACAAAAATTCAATTTTGAACTAATTTATGACATTTAGATGAAAGTATCATAATCCTACGGCCAGTTTAATGTTATTTAACAAATACTGGGCAAATGGGCAGAATGATTAAACGATCTGTTTCTTCCGCGGGAAGAAATAAGATATGGCTAAGGGCATGCACACCCACGAAAAAAATTTGCATTGCCAAAACAATGATACAACCTGTTTTTATCTTCAAGCCTGAAAGGTCTGTCTCAAGTAATTTTATCAACACTTCGCTCGATGAAGACCGCTTAATCAATCATTCATACCGTAAAATAAGTTGGTATTTGTATCTTTAATCGCTTTCTCAACCTTTGGAGAAACAAAACAAAAAATCAACATGAGAACGGCAAGCTTTTATTTATTGATTCCCATTTTCTTAAGCTTTTTCAATCAAAGTTTTGCTTCTGAAAAATTACAAATGAAACTAGAGAAGGGACAATCAATTCTTTTTCAATGTACCCATCAAACCCTTCAAAAAACAGAACCACGTTTTTACAGACAAGCTTATGAATATGAAAAGAAATGGTTTATTGAATTCGAAGTAGTCGATATTGACCAGTACCAACTATCACTTGATGTCAAGCTAAAAAGATATCAATCGACCGAATATGGAACAATGAACCCAACCATTCATTTTGATTCCATGTTTCCCCAAAAAGAAAATGAAGCGGATCAACAATCGCTCACGTCCATTATTTATGAGATATTGGATAAAATGACCTTTCGAATGGATGTTGACTTGGATAAGAATGAGTTAACAATTCCTGATGAACAGAAATACAAAAAAGAAATTACTGAACTATTAAAAGAAAAAAAACTGGACCAGGAAGAATTGGAGAAAGCAAAAAAACAGATTTTTCAATCAGGCTTGCTCGTTCTTCCCAGAATTGTAAAAGGATATTTGCTCAAGTTTAATAATGCCCGGATACAGACGAAAGATTCGCTGGAGGTAGAGAAAAATGATTTTATCATTAAACGAGTCAACAAATTACTAAAGGTTTCCAGAATCGTACCAATTCAGGAAAGCAACAAAAGTCAGGAATACTCAACAGAAGCCACAATAGACCCTGCGAACGGATTTATCCTAGAGTATACGTCGATGACCCATGTGCCTGAGGATAAAAGATATGATGGAAAATTGAAACCGCGAACGGAGATTTCATCATTTGTGCTTTTGAAAAATTCGGAAACCTTTCAAGATAGTGTGACAATTTCAGGATATGTTGAAAATCCCAAACGAAAAAGCATTTATTTCTTAATGATGAATGCCCCGGCAGGAACCGAACTTGAAGCTTTCATGGTGCCGCTCGATTCAACTAACAAATTCTTGACGAAACTTCCAATGCCTCGCGAGAATTTTATTTTTCTATCTGAGTCCTATGAACAAGGATTGGGACCAAGACCGATAATTAAAGTAATTTATGCAGAGCCGGGAGATTCAATTAATATCGAAATCAACCGGATAGAAACCAATTGCAAAATAGTGGATCCCAATCCAGCAAGGAATGGATCAGTTGAGTCTATTGCTCCAATCCGCTATTTAAAAAAACCGAGTATAATTTTTACTGGCGACCGGGCAGCCGAGAATAATTTTATTACTCAAAATTTTGATCAGGAATTGAGAATTGCTTCCGGCATCAAACAGTTATCTTTTCCATTAATAATTAGTATTCCACGACTAAATCCAGAGAAACAAATTCATAGATACCAAAATATTGTTCTTAAAAAAGAACTTTTACGGTCTGATTTTCCGGGAGATGTTTCTCCAAAGTTCAAATCATTTTTTATTCATGAAACAGAGATGCTCAAGTTCTCTTTGGCGTCCAATCTTTTATTGTTCTCCGATTTAATCAGGAATACTTCAATGAAGGATTTTGAAAGCCAGATCAAAAAGGACGTAAGTCAATATTTCGAGGGGTTTCAGATTATCAAAAATTATGAAGAATATGGCCGTTTTTCAAGAATGGCAATATCTAACTACGCACAATACAAATTTTTTAAAATCTATCAATTTTCCAACCCTATTGTCGATCTGGAAGGTTTTCCCTCTAGAAAATACAATAAAAAAGATATGACTCATTACAAACTGGATCAACAGGCAAACTTGCTAAATTTAATTTTAGCCGGTTCTCCATTGGTTCGGGGAAAAGTGGAATTGATTCACAGTCTTCTCTTTGAGTCTTCTCATTTAAGTGAATCTGGTAGAAAAATATTATTTGAGTCTGAAAAGCAAATGATCTATGAAATCATCAAATTGAGTCAGGACACTTTATTAAATGATTACATTAGTGAGCTTTTGAAAAAATCGGATGAACTATTTTCAGGTACAAATTATGAAAAGAGAATATTTTTAACGCCTGCTGGTGATACTGTTGCTTTGAGTAATTACATTGGGGAAAAGGCATGTGTCATCAACTTTGCAGACTCCTGGTCACAAAATAGGTATTTGTTTGATGAATTAAGCAGAAAGTATCCAAAAATTAATGTTCTCGTAGTAAATGAGGGGGACGATTTTGAGGTTTGGAAAGACTATGTTCAAAGGGCTGAACCAGAAGCGATACAACTCTTTTTACCAAATCAACGACACACTTTGAATGAGTTATTTCTAACCCATTCAGGGTGCATCAACGTGTTCGATAGTAATGGTAAATTAATGGAATTTAGAGTCAGTGTTTATGATCTGGATAAATACATCAAGAAAGCCCAGAACCCACCAAAAGAAAAACAAGAAGTTAACAAATCCACCCTTTACGGAATCATCTGGTTTCTGGGTGGCTCGCTACTATTGGGGCTGATTGCTTTCCTAATTTACAAAGCGCGGACGCGGCTGAAGCTGCGAAAGGAGAACCAGGAAAAACGGTTGCAGGAGTTGCAGCTTTCGGCCATCCGGGCGCAGATGAACCCGCACTTTTTATTCAATAGTTTGAATTCGGTGCAAAACCTGATCCAGAAAAACCAGGGCCGTGAGGCCCATTTGTATTTATCGGACTTTGCCGGGTTGATCCGCAAAGTGCTGAAAAATTCACAGTCGGAAGAAGTAAGCCTGGCCGAAGAGATGGAAACACTCAACCAATACATCCGGCTCGAACAACTGCGTTTTGATTTTGAGTACGAACAAACCATTGACGACCAAATCGACCAAAACCATTTTATGGTGCCGTCGATGATTTTGCAACCGGTAGCTGAAAATGCGATCATGCATGGGTTGCAACACAAGCCGGACAACCGGACACTAAAATTGGATATCAAAAAAACAGATGGCGCCATTCAAATCTCCATTGAAGATAACGGAATTGGGTTGGAAGCTTCCAAAAAGATCAAATCGGTTTCCAACGGTATTGGTTTGAACATGAACGAAGAACGATTGCGGATCATGCAAGAAAAGTACGGGGGGAATTATTCGTTCAAATTGATCGATCTGACCAAACAAGGGCATGAAGGCACCCGAGTAGAAATCACGATACCCGAAGAAGAATGAAACGAGCCAGTTTACAATAGCAGTTTGCAGTTACAGCTATCAGTATTAACTGTTAAATTGCAGACCAAAATGAAAAAATAAATCGATGAACCGAATTACAGCCATATTGATCGATGACGAAAAAAGCGGCCGCGAAAATCTGTCAGGCCTGCTCCATGAATACTGTCCACAAATTCAAATAATGGATGAGGCCAATTCTGTAAAAGAAGCTATTCCGCTAATCGAAATACATTCCCCACAATTGGTTTTTCTGGATATT
>JAGXIR010000206.1 GCA_024635605.1 Sunxiuqinia sp. | reverse complement strand
TCCTTCTTTGGTCCACCAGCCTTTCAGGTTGTCGCCAAAATATTGGATTGATTCCAAGTCGTCGTAAGCCAGCATCACATAGCCGGAAGCTGCGCTCTCAGACACCGATCCAAGATTATCGACATAAACCATGGCGGGCATTTGCTTGCTTGGTCTGGCTTTCATGCTGTTTTTTCCGGTAACTGTTCCTGTCTGAAGAAAAGCATCTTTGGTTTCGAAGTAATCGCCAATCGCCAGCGAAGTACTTTCATTTTGATTGGCTGCCAAATAGAAATAACCCCAATCGATACGAATGTTATCGCCTTTCTTTTGAAGAATCGGCTGCTCAATCGTTCCTGCTTTCACAAAACCAACTTCTCCTGCCTGTCCTTTAGTCAACTCCACATCCTGCGTAGGTTCATTAACAGCCCACTCCGGTGTAGTTTCAATATATACCTGCACCTCGTGTTCAGCACCGTCGTTCGACACCACCTGGTAGTTGATGTAGTTCACCGGGCGTGACAACAAGTCCAGATCATCAGGCAATAAAGGCGATACAAACTGAAGTTTCAGATCAACCGGGCCGCAGGTAAACTCGTAGTGCGTTTGCGTAGCCGAAAGCGACACTTTCGTTTGCGTGGCTGTTTGTGTAAAAACTCGCTTTTGATCTATTTCAGTAAACAATCCAAAATCAACATAGGCCTCTCCCCCACGATCGCGGCAATGTGCGGCAATCACATTTTCGCCCGATGTATTCAAAAGGGATGCATCAATTTTCAAAACAACATCTCTCCTTGCCCGGTTGCCTGTATTGACAATTTCCTTTCCATTCAGGTAAAGTTCAAAATCATCATCATGAAAATATACCAAATAAAGCGGATCTGTTGGTGCCAGTTGCGGCATGCTGAACTCCCGGCGAACCCAGATATCATCGGTATCCCAATTCGTTTTTGTGGCTTGGTGTCCGGGCGTACCAAAAGCGCCTGGTCCGGTTGGCCATGACTGATCGTTAAAATCACTTTGCTCCCAACCTTTTGCCGGAGTCTGTGTCGTATATTTTGCGGTCCAGGCTTCTTCCTTTGACAAGGGCAACAAGGTTTTCCAGGGGATATCTTCTTTACCAAGAAAACGATACACCCGTCCATCAACGCGGATGGCTCCAATCAATGAGTGCGTTTCACCGGTCCAATGTTTGACGGGTTCACCGTACAATTCATCCGTCATTGACCAGACGCTGGTGTAGGGGTCGATGGTGATTAGCGGATAGGCCGGAGCGCGAAGTTCAGAGGTCACCGGTTTTTTACTTTTTGCAGTAGATTGTTGGCAAGCACTCAGGAACAATCCTGCGGCAATCACCATTAAGCTGAGATACAACTTTTTTTGCATGATTTTTTTTGTTGGTTTCTAGTTTTTATGATTTGGCTCAACGGCATCCGATTGTGAATTTGAATGAGCCGGACTTTTCAATCGTCAACCTTTATAAAAGATTCTGATCGAAATTACTCACGAGCTCATACGAATTCCGCCCAATTGCATGAAATTTGGAATGACTTAAAATTTTTGTGGGATCGTAGCAGGAATCCGGGCAGAATTCAAATTTGACAGGTGCATTACTTTTGAATCTCAACCCAGGTCAGGAAGGCTCTGACTGCTTTCTCGTTCTTTGGCGGTTCAATGTTGATGGTGTTGCCGTTTTAACGTTCCACCGTAATCTTTTTGAAAAGCAGACGGCTGAGCACATAATAGACGCTGGTTGGGTTAACCGGTCAAAAGCCCATTGACGAGATAATATACCTGAGATGTTTATCTGGCTTTACGTTTCTATTTCAAGAAAATGAGCAGGCAGCTGTAAAAACTACCTGCTCAATTCATTCATGTCGTAAAATTTTCACTTCATCATGACATACGTAAGTTAATTCACCTCCAGTTCTTGCCAGCTTGGTAGTTTGGGGAATTTGGCATGGGGTTCGGTTTGATACCAGAAAGCCACCGATGAGATATCCGATTTCTGTGGCAGGTATCGGCCGCCATGACGCCAGCCCATATCCTGAATGGTGATGCGCAGGTCTTTTTTAAACCGTACCGGATCTAAAATATGCCAGCGGTACAAGCCAAAACGCTGTTGCGATTTGTAAGCACCGTCGGGCCGGATCACCTGGTGCAAACCAGCGTATGGCGTATTAAACTCCTTGTACTGTCCTCCCCGATCAAAATTGTACGAGCCGCAGAAATAGTCTTCGGTCCCGGTCCCACAAATGGTCGGAAAATCTTTATCACCATCCATGAAAAACTTGATTTCGCCTTCGCCCCACCAGCCATTGTTATTTACGCCCCAAGCCATGTAAACACCTACAAACTGACCTTTGCCTTTGATGTTATCAACAATGGTATAATCAGAAGTTGTGTTGGGGTTGGTACGCCGAAACTGCGCATGAAAATAAGCCGCATCGTCCGGAACATCAGTCAGCGTATAGTCAATCTGATAATACAGACGCATTTCATCCTGATCGTTGATGTTCTCCATCGTAATCCGGCACTTCTTGCGGAAGGGCATTTGCCAGTAGCAATTGAATGCACTTCCAGGGTTTATGCAAATGGCCTGCGAACTCAGTGGAGCGTATTCATTCCACCCCATGGCGAAAAAGTCACCAACCGGCACTTCAACCGACGGTTCTTTTTCATCATCCCAATAAATCCTTATAATTGAAAACTTCCAGTTGCCCGTAGGGGTCATCCAAATGTGCTGGACAGCACCCGGCCCCTCAATTTCGGCCAAGGTAAATATTTCACCCGGTTTGATAATTACAAAAGGATTCACCTTCCAGCCTTGCCCCAGATCGCGAGCAGCATGATGGGCATTGGCCACATTGCGTTGATCACCGTCGGACGGCCTGGCCATGCCACCTTTGCCCTTTTCTCCGGTGAAATTTTCAGGACTTATCGAGCGGGTTTCTGCATCCGACAAACGATACAAATTTCCCATGTTCATATCCAAACCGTTGAATCCGGATTGAGCAAAAACTTCAACGGTTACAATACAAATCAGGAATACGAAACTTAGTTTTTTCATCTCATTTTCTTTTTCTTGTGCTTTGGAATAGAGAATTGATATCAATTCTCTATTCCAAAGCTATCGAGTACAAACTAACGATCTCATTTAAATTGTTTATTTCATTTGCATTCGATGGAACTCTCGATGAATTTTAATTCTTCATTTTTGTGAAATTGAAGAATTAAAATTCATGTTCGTTTCATCGTTTATAAAGTTTAAAGTCGGGCTTACAACACACTCCACCAAAAGACAGAGGTTCTATTTGTATTTATTCTTCCAATGTCAAGCTTTTAATCAGATCTACCTCCTCCTGGCTGTAAGGTGTTCCATCAGGATGGAAGATTTCGTGAAACCAGAGTGGTGGTTCCGAACCATCGGGAATGGGTTCGCCCCAGGCATATTTTGTGTTTGATTTGCCTGCAACTAAGCCCCAGTTAATGGCGCCCACATTTTCCTTCTTCAGAATAGGCATAATATTTTGGAACAGGCTGTTGTTGCGCCGGGCCATGTATTCGGTGCAAACCATTGGCCGGTTGTAGTCCTTCAGCGAATCAATGGCAGCCTGATGCTTCTCCGGTCCTTCGTAGTTGTGGTAGGTGATGATGTCGGAGTTTTCCACCTGAAATCTATTCAAATCAGCGAGGGAAAGGTTCCAAACACCAACCGACAAAGGTTGTGAAGGACGAACTTCCCAGCCCCATTCGAACACGTTCTCAAGCAGAGGCATCGATTTGTTGCCATAACCTGAATTACCGGGTTCGTTGTACAAATCCCACATCACAATTCGCTGGTCATCTTTAAACGAGGTGAGAATATCTTTTACATACGCTTCTAGCGTCGTAATCAGTTCGGGTTTTTCGTGCAGCAAATCGCCCGGATCGCGCACCCAGCCTGAATTATGAACACCCGGTTTGGGCTCCGGTTGCTTGCCTGCCTGGTAAGTGGCATTCCAGCAATCATCGAAAAACACGAAAATGGTTTTGATCCCGTGGCTGTCGGCAATGTCCAGGTACTGGTTCATGCGATCTTTCAGGCCTTCTTTGTCAACCTCCCAAGCCACATGATGCAGGTAAACCCGCATGCAGTTCATGCCAATTTCTTCAGCCCAGCCCAACTCGCGATCAATGGTTTCCGGATCAAAGGTTTCCGCCTGCCAGGTTTCCAACTGGTTAATGGCTGTACTTGGGTTGAAATTGCAGCCCCGAAGCCAGCCATATTCATCGCCCCAGGCCTGGGCCTGTTCTACCGTCCAAATTTTAACTGCCGGTTCCTCGGCTGTTTGTTCGCTCTGTTTTGCCTTGTTCTGACAAGCCGTAAAAAAAAGGACTCCGGCCAACAGCATTAAAAAAGATTGTTTTTTCATCATGTTCATGTTTTAGTTTTGATTAATTCTATTCGGTTTCAGCTTTTTCAATTTCCACCTCCCCCGATGGCCTGTCAATTTCCTTTCCTCCCGGAACAGGTATTCCAAAGTCAGGGGTTCCGTCGGCATTCCAGCCAAAGGGCTGCATGCGAACATTGCGATCCCAGCCCGGCTCGGTTGTTTTTTTGGAATGATAAACAATCCAGTCTTCGGTACCGTCGGGCGACTTGACAAAGGAGACATGCCCCACACCATGCACCTGTGCCGTTCCCTCGAAAACAGGCCCCTTCTTCGTCCAGTTTGACGGATCAAGCAAATCACCATCCGAATCATTCAATTGCAGCACGCCCTGTCGGTATTCTTTCAGCCACGACTCTCGGCAAGAATAGACCACAAACACCTGATCGCCATTTTTCAGAATCTGTGCTCCCTCGTTTAAATCCAAAGGACCTCCCGTTTCCCAGCTTTCCTCAGGCGACGACAGCAATACGCGCGTGCCTTTCAAGGTATAGGGGTTTTCCATTTCCTGGATGTATAAGTGTTGCGAGGTAGCATCGGTATCGCGTTGTTCTTTCCAACCCGACCAAATGGCAAACAGTTTTCCACCGTGCTCCAGAATAGTCATGTCGATGGCCCAAACGTTGCTAGCCGGGTCTTCCGGATTGTCGCCGGTGTACAACATGCCCATGTCTTCGTAGTCACTAAAAACATCGGCTGTTTTTGACCGAAGCACGCCGGTACGCTGATTAATAAAGGGAGACCCCGGAGTACTGCCGGCAGCATAATAAACATACCAATGGCCATTGACAAAATGGATTTCAGGAGCCCAAACACTGTGGCTGTTCCAGCCGCTGGCTGGTGCTTGCCATATTCGTTTCAGCTCCCCTTTGCGGGTGAGGTATTTGGAGCGGGAAATCAGAATGGAATTGTTGGCCGAATAACAATACACATAGTCGTCGCCCTGTTGGGTCATCCACGGATCGGCCCCATCCCATACCGGGTTGGCAAAGGTGTTTTTCACTTTGTCTTCGGAAACAACTTCTGTCTTACCGCATTGAACGAAAAGAAAAAGTCCAAGTAATGTCACAAGTATTGCTTTCATTTTTCTGTATTTTAATCGTGATTTATTGTATGGTTGCACGGCTCCAGGTATTTGATGAATTAGCAACAGAATTAGCCAGGTTCTCTTCCTGAATGCCTTCGCCTAAGTTGTAATCTACCAAGCCGAAATTGATTCGAAAATCCGACTGGTTGGTTTTATTCATGGCAGCAAAAGGAAGCTCAAACTCTATTTGGTAACCGGAGTCTGATTTTGTTTTGGCTACAGCCAATATACCATCCGACTCCACAGCTTTCCACTGACCTTGATCTCCCTTTTCCAATCTTGTTTCACCCTTAAAGTTACACCAGATCCGGAATAAACCCTCGCCGGGCTCAAGTAAGTTATGATTGTTTACATCTAAATACAAATACACCCCATCGGCACGAAGCCTGTCGTTCGAATCAGAAGTTTGCTGGCTGTCATTTACATCAACACCAACAAATAACTTATCGTCATTATGTCGAACGGCAGCCCGAAGATTGGCTTCTCCCTGATGCCCAAGAAACACCGGCCAATCGGTCCCCCACTCTGCCTGAGTCAAAGTTCCATCAGTTGAAATGGTTCCTTGCAGTGCCTCAAGTTCAGGAATAATGTGCCCCCGAATAATCCACACTTCACAGTTTGGACTTCGAAAGCTGGTGGTAGCCGCAGCTACAACCGTCTGTTCATCCCACAATGAAATTGAATTCCACTTGGCTTCCCGGTCTAGCGGAACATCAAACGGGCGGCTCAACTTGGTAAAGTTACGCCCGATTTTATCGCCAATGGCCACTTCCATAGTTGAGCGTTCCCAGTCGGTGCTTCGCCCACTAGTGGTTTGATAGGACATCAGCAGCTCGCCCGAGGGAACCTTCATCAGGTAGGGTGCTCCGGCATAAACATCATCTGGAAGCGGTTCTTTCAGAGCCGATTCCCGATCAGGAGAATTGGACAAAACCGGGGTATTCCAGTTTTCTGAAAGCTTAGTACGGACAATGTAGGGCTTAAACTGGCCTATTTTATTATCCTCAATCGCCACCAAAATTTCATCGCCCATCAACACGGGAACCGGCATGCCATCGCGCCGCCCTTCGCGAAAACAGACTGTCTTAATTTCTTCATTCCAACTCACACCATTATCAGTGGAGTACATCATGGAAATATTCTGTTCGTCAGAAGTTCGGAAGGGGCTTTCGTTGGCAAAATAAACCTGAAGTTCGCCGTTTGGCAATTGCAGAAAAGCAGGTTCCCAGCATCCGTCTTTAAAACGCGGGCCCGCCTCATAAATCACTTCACTTTCGCTCCAGGATTGGCCGCCGTCGTTGCTACGCCGAATGCCAATGGCAAAGGGGGCAATTTCCTCTGTTGCCGGACGATAGTTACAAGCCATCACCAGGTCGCCATTCTGGAGCTGAATCAACTCTGTATTGGCAATGTTGACATCTGCCGACTCACCTTGATCGTTCGTATAAGTATGCTTTTGAAAAGTGAGCACCGGCTGGCTCCAGC
>JAGXIR010000205.1 GCA_024635605.1 Sunxiuqinia sp. | reverse complement strand
CCCACCAACTGGTTGTCGAAATAAGCAACGGTACGGCGGTCTTTCAAGGCTTGCTTAATCGCTCCCTGTGATTTGTCGGTTGCAAAAACCAGTGTCATTGGCCGGTGCTTTGCGCCATAAGTCATGGATGCTGGCGAATGCATATCGGAATTGGCCAGAACCGTCAATTTCTTTTGCCGGGCCCAATCCCGAACTTCAGGATAGAATTCTTGGTGGTTGTACACTTCAATGCCGTTGAGGATGCCGGCATTCAGCAAGCGGGTATGCTCATCCCACCAGCGTGTGGTGTCGGGCTGTTGTGCATTCCACCCCGGGTGATTCCAAAAAATAAAGGCACCCTGTTCCCTGGCTTCCACACAAGCATCCCACCAATTTTCGCGTTCCAGCAAATTGGCATTCGTAATAAAAAGTGCATTCAAATGGCCCGGAGGCATATTGCGCGTAATTTCGGTCCCCCGAATCAAAACGATTCCCATCTGATCTGCCAGCGGCTCCGCAATTTCAAAGGAGCGGTTGTGATCGCTTTGCAAATCTTGCGAATGTGGCAAATATTCAATGTGATCGGTAATCGCAATCGCATCCAGTCCCTCCAGCCAAGCCTCCTGAACCCGCACGGTTGGCCACACATCGCCATCAGAAAAGATCGTATGCATATGGAAATCACACTTCAAGGTTTGAAAACCCGGAATGTCAGGAATATTAACCTCCACACGGTTCTGCGCCGAACAAAAAAGTGAGCTTGACAAGATAAGAAGAAGGGTGAAAATCAAGTTTGGTTTCAGGTCATTCATGGTTCAAAATTTTTGGCGCAAGTTATATAAAACCTTTGGTTTGATTGCATTGACCTGATTAAAGAATTGTTGTTTGTTCTCCGATTATAAAAAATGAAGCCCTATCTTTACCTGTAGAAATTCTTAAACCAGAAACTAAACCAAAAAGCATGGAGATTATTGGCGTTGACATTGGCGGCACAAAAATCACTGCCGCACGAATCCAGGGAAAGCAAATCATTCAGGAATATTCCTGCCCTACACCTTCCGAAGAAACAAAAGATAGGATCGTAAAAGTGGTTGGCGATGCCATTCAACAGGTATTTTCAGCCAAGGTCTCGGGTATTGGGATTGGTGTGCCCGGGCTGGTTGATTTGGAAACCAACGAAGTACTGGATGTGGTCAACATTCCTTCGTGGGACCGGGTATCGCTGAAAGAGTTGCTGGAGGATCGTTTCGAAAAACCGGTATTTGTGAATAACGATGCCAACTGTTTTGCGGTGGGTGAAAAATATTTTGGGAAAGGTCAGGCCTTCAGGAATTTCGTCGGCATAACGCTCGGTACCGGCTTAGGGGCTGGAATTATCATCAACTCGCACCTTTATTCCGGACGGTTTTGTGGGGCTGGGGAATTCGGCACCATTTACTACCGGGACAAAACCGTGGAAGCGTATGCCAGCGGTCAGTTTTTTAAAGATCAAAACCTGTCGGGAAAAGCGTTGTCCGGAAAAGCGGAGCAAGGTGACCGGCAGGCCAATCGCTTGTTTTTCGAGTTGGGCGAACACATTGGCCGGGCCATTGGCAATGTGCTTTTTGCACTGGCACCCGAAGCGATTATCCTGGGCGGGTCAGTCAGCCAATCCTATCATTTGTTTGAAGGCGGAATGCGGTCGGTGCTTGCCAACGAATTTCCCTACCAGCGACTTTACCAGACGTTAAAAATTGAAGTCTCGGACCTCAGCAACAGCGCTGTTCTTGGCGCGTCGTCGCTGGTTATCGACGCCTTTTCGCAAAATAAAGGAGCCAATTGATCAATTCATACTTTTTGTTCTGGCCGTCATCATTCAAACCTCCTGCAACCAGCTTTTCTATCTATGGATATGGATTCCCTACTGGAAAAAAGGTACGCTTGGGCTACCTGTTTTCCCACGGCGTTGCTGAGGGCTGGTACTGCAAGCCCTTCGGGCTTGGTTTGTTTTTATTCGTTCAATAATTTTTCAATTTTATCTTTGACTATATTAGCTCTCAAATGAGAACCTTTATCCTCAATAATTCCATTCTTATCAATCAATACATAGAATGGAATTCCTTGAATCTCAAAAGTTTTTCTAACATCATTACTTTGTTGCTGATTTAACAGATAATGCTGCCCTTCAATCTTTAACTGGCTGAGGTTTTCTTTCCATATATTTTTCTGAGAGTCAAGGCACAGGAATACAAATGCGACATCTTTCCCCTCCATTTTTTTAATTAACTTTTTAGTATTTGGCATTTCCGCCTTACAAGGGCCACACCAAGTAGCCCAACAATCTATGTAGATTACTTTTCCCTGATTAGATTGCTTTATATTATCTATAAGTTGTTTTAATGATAGGTTTGTAATGCTATTTAGTAATGTGTTTGATGCAACCTGAGGATTCGTTAATCTTTTTTTTAATTGATAATATTCTTCATAAAGAGGCTCTTTTAAAAATGGTTCTTTGATGTACTTTTCTACAACATCCTTGTGTTTTTCGAAACATTCTATTTCAGAATAATCGCTAAAATCAGTGCTAAACTTATTGGTCAAAACTATTTGTCGTAATAAAGTGTCGTGAGTGTATTTTATGATACTGTAAACGTCAATGGAATCCATTATATCAATGGGCCCTGAATGATAACGTCCTTCGTCTTTATATTTCTGATTTTCTTCTTCAGCCCAACAACACTCACTAATGTAACTAGTGTAATGATTTATAAAGTCAGAAAGAATATGACCACTTTTATATTTTGAATCTTCAAGAGGTAAACATCCAGTTATGACATCAAAATATCCAGTGGGGACACGATAAGAATCTGTTTTTTGATTATTTGTTTCAGCGTGAAAAGATGGATACATAAATAAAGATTTATAATACTCTTGTTCAATATAGAACTCCGCCCATTGAGCAGCTTGCTTATTAGGGGAAGTATTATCGACAAAGTCGTTAAATATGCTGTCCAATTTCTGCTGTGTAATATCAAGATAATTTAAGTATTGAGTGGAATCTAATTTCTTAAATGCTTTTTGTTTTGCATTCCAGTCGTTATAAACGCTGCTTGTAAAATATCTTTTTTGGAATTCTACCGCACTTTGATTGGTAACTGCATTGTCTCCACTGATTTTAATCGCATTGAAAAAATCGATAAGACGGTTTGTGCTGGCATTAACATCAATAAACACGCTATCGTCTGGATTAGTTAAAACGTGAAAAAACGATTTATACCTTATTCCTACATCTGTAGGAATATAGCTTTCAAAAGCGGCATAAAAGTTACCCAGTGAGTCTAATTCTGAAGTCAAATTCAGTGGCTTAAATCCGACTCTATTCGCAAAGATTTCTATTTCGCGATTGTCTAAGTCGTAATTTGAGATTTTTCCTGAAATAATAGTCCTTTTAGGCGTTTCGTAATTTTCTTGTTTATTGCAAGAGATTAAAACGATCAACGCAAAAAACCAGAATGCACTTTTCATACGATGGTGTTAAATGAAGATATAGGTAGAAATCAATGTCTTTGTTTCGCTTTTGGATTGAGTCCGCGGTGCCCTTTCCCAATTGCGCCTCAATTTAACCCAATTTTATTTTTCATACAAACGATTTTCTATTCGAGTTTTAAACATGTATTCGGTAGGTGTCTTCACCCTCGGTCGCTTCACTGGTTTCACCACAATTCCGCCCCGGCAGTTGGGACAGATGTAGATCTCGCAGCCGGTGCAAGCAAAACAGTTTCCGCAGTCGCGCCGGAGTGAATCTTTTGGAAAAGACCCCCCGCAATTTTTACAGGTCAATATCATGTCTGGCTCAGTCACGGGAAAGGATGTTTTGCCGGATGTAAAAAGCCAGCTTCATCAAACCAAATACCAACACCAGGGTAAAGATGATGGAGGCGCCGGAAGGAATATCGACATAGAATGAAAACAACAAACCCGCAAACGACCCGATAAAAGCAACCAAGACCGAAATCATCATCATCTTTTTAAAATCTTTGGTAAACAGGTTGGCCGTGGCTTGTGGCAAGGTGAGCAGCGAAAGAATCAGAATGATGCCTACCACCCGGATGTTCAACACAATGGTGATGGCAATCATACTAATAAGCAAATAATTAATCAGGTTGACCGGGAGCCCCGTTGTTTTAGCAAATTCTTCGTCGAAAGCCACATACAACACCAGGCGATAGAACAAAGAGAAAAACAGCACCAAAACCAGCGAAAGGGCTCCCATCAGGTAAAGCTCGGTGGTTGAAACAGTCAGCACACTTCCGAACAGATAGCTCATTAAGTTGGGCGCATAGCCCGGACTGAGATAGATAAAGATAATGCCGATGGCCATGCCCAGCGACCACCAAATGGCAATGGACGAATCTTCACGGACTTTTCCCTTCTGCGTAAAAAGCTGAATTCCCCAACCCGACAAAATCGCAAAAATAGCAGCCCCCAGCAAAGGACTCCACCCCAGGAAATAACCAATGCCGATGCCACCAAACGAAGCATGCGTAATGCCGCCACTCACAAACACAATGCGGCGCGAAACGATGTAAGTGCCCACAATTCCGCAACTTACCGCAGCAAAAAACGATGCCCAAAAGGCATTCATAAAAAAGTCATAGGAGAACAAATCAATGATGGTGTCCATGGTGATCGTGGTTTTCGTGCATACTTAAAACGGTATGCGGAATTTGTCCATGCGTGACGATCTGCAGCGGGCAATTATAGGAGGCCAGTTGTTCGTTGCTGATGACATTGCTGGGATGGTAGTGTACCTGCCGGTTCACGCAGGCAATGGTTTTTACGTAGTACGAAATGGTGCCAACATCGTGCGAAACCAACAATATCGCCATCCGTTTATTCAGCTCTTTCAGTTTTTCGTACAGTTCGCTTTCAAACTGGTTATCGACAAAGGTATCGGGCTCGTCCAGAATCAACAGCTCAGGCTGGTTCATCAACGAACGACACAGGAAAACCCGCTGCATCTGCCCGCCCGAAAGCTCACCAATCGCTTTATGCCTGATCCCTGAAATTCCCATTTCATCCAGCAGCTTTTCCGCATAGAGCCGATCGGTATGATCCTTCCTGAAAACATTCAGAAACCGGGTTCCCGCCTTGCCCGACTGAACCACATCCAGCACCGTGATGGGAAAGCGCTTATCCACCTGATTGATTTGCGGCAGGTAGCCTACTTTTTTCAAGGGGATGTGAAATTTGATGGAGCCGGCATCCGGTTTTACCAAGCCCAGCAAGGCTTTGATCAGGGTAGTTTTTCCGCCTCCATTTGGCCCAATAATACCTAAAAAGTCCAGCGGCAGAATATCCAGATTTGCTTGCTCCAGCACCCTTTGCTGGTCATAACTCACTGACAGGTTCTTTATTTCAACCAGCTTTTCGTTCATTTCGATGCTTCTACAATTTTGTTGGCGATTTCGCGCAATCCTTCATCCCAGTTTTCAGCTAAAGGATCAATCTGAACGACTTCACCTTGTAGCTCTTTTGCCAACTGCAGTGCATTCTCCTTGTCAAATTCCTTCTGTATAAGCACGATACGGATTCCCACTTCACGAGCATGTTTAATCAACTCGCTCATGTACTTTGGCGAGGGTTCCTTGCCATCAACTTCAAGCGAAATCTGTTCCAGATCATAATCGCGGGCCAGGTAGCTTAAAGCGGGATGAAAAATTAGGAACTCACGGTTCTCCAATCCTTCAAACTGACTCAAAAGTTCATTGTCCAACAATTCAATCTCGGTTTGAAAGACTTCGTAATTTTGTTTGAAAACCTCTGTCTTATCCGGGAACAAGCTCACCAAAGCTTGGTAAGTCAGCGTCACAATCTTCTGAACTTCAGCCGGCGATGTCCAGATGTGCGGATCAACACCATGCGCATGCACATGATCTCCATGCGGCACGATTTCATCAGCAATCCAATCGGCTTGCTGCGAAGTATCAAACACCTTCAAATGAGGGTTAGCCTGTACAATCTTCTCATGCCAGGCATCTTCAAAACCAATTTTACCGATGCGCAGCCAGCCCAGCGAACCCGACAGTTCCTTCATTTGCGAGGGCACCAGCGAATAGGTTTCCGGCCCGGCTCCCGGCGGAACTAAAACCTGTACTTTGAGCAGATCTCCGGCTAGTTTTTCAACAAAATATTTTTGAGGCAAGATGGTCACCGTAATTAAATCTTTCTCATTTTCTTTGGGAGAGCTGCAGGCCATTCCAAAAAGTAGGGCCAATAATAACAGTCGTTTCATATGCTTGATGCTTGTTTTTTCAAAGATAGTTAAACTTAAGATCACGGACCTCTTTAATAAAATGAATTACTTCAGTGTGAGTTTTTTCACTTTGATCTGACCTTTTTCCGGCACCGGATCATACCCATGTGTTCCCCAGGGATGGCATTTGGATATGCGCCGAGTGGCCAGCCAGAACCCCTTGAAAGGACCGTGGATCTTGACAGCTTCAACGGCATACTGCGAACAGCTGGGCACATGCCGGCACGAAGCAGGTGTCAATGGAGAAATGGCATACTTGTAAAAATAAACCGGCAGCAATACCAACCAACTCAACACTTTCAAAATCATTTTTGCCACACATTGCATCGTTCATTCCCCTCCTTTGGATGGCACAAAATTAATGAAAATTAAGAAGGATGAAGAATCAAATCACAAAGACTCACCACTTACTCGCGACAGGCAGGAACAACGGCAAGCAGTTTTTTTCCTGCTTCATAGGCGCTCCAGTCGTCGGTTTCCCAAACCGGCCGATCGCCGTTTTGATCAAAAAAATAGCAATATCTGCACGACCAATGGCCACAATAGAAGTCATAGTATTTCACCCCATTGTACTCCAATATCGTTACCGTGCACACCTCGCAAATGTTCATACTGGAGACCATCACGACCTCATCAATTTCCTTCTGAAGCCATTTCGGTATTTCT
>JAGXIR010000204.1 GCA_024635605.1 Sunxiuqinia sp. | reverse complement strand
CTAAAGTCATGCCCACTATTTTGTGCTGAGCAAAAATTAAAATTGACAAGCATCCTGAAAACTTCAGTCAGCTTTTTATAGATTTGCAGGGAACGACCAATCAACCAAATATTTTTTTGAAATCAAACACCCGTCTATATGGTCTGATCTTGTTTGCTTTGCTAATCCTGACAAGCGGGTTATCGCAAGCAAAACCGGTGTGGTATCACAACCTGCCGGACAGCTTACGAACCGCGATTCGGCTACAAGCTCACTTACTGGTCCATCTCGAACAACTCAGTACGTCGGATGTGGATAGCCTCCAAAAAACGAACGTCCCTTTTGCCTTCTTTGCCGATGAAATGGGCAAGTCGGATCACAAAATTAAAATCGATGCGCTGACCAAGACGCAAAAAATGATTCCGGTCATCAGCCAATCCGATCAGGAAACGTCAGCCCTTACAAATAACAAGCTGGTGCTGATCAATCCAAATCAGTTTGACCAGGTAAAGCTGGAACAACGCTCTGCTGACAGCCTGTTCAATAAAGCTTTGTTCAGTGTCCGAGAATTACTTTGGGTGAACACCGAACCCACGCTAAGCAATGCCGACCTATACCTCACACTCTGGAGCCAGTGCGGAAAACTGCCCAACTTTGTTCTGGCAAACCAATCTGCGCTTCAGGAATCATCCCAACTGGTGGCACGGCTCAACGCAAAGGAAAAATTTTATGGCGTAAGCCTATCAAACAACGAATTGCTGGCTAAGGTATCCTGGAAATCATATCCCCGGCGAACCAGCAACGGCTACTTTTGCTTTCCGCTGCTCACCGGAAATCCCGAGCCTTTCATCCCGTATAAAGCAGGCTATCGTTTTTCGCCTGATATTATGCACGACTCACCTGCCAACAAGAGCTATTTAAAGGAATTCAAAGCTGTCAGCTTGAGTCCCGACTTTGGGCTGACCGATCATTTTGTGTTCGACAAGCAGCCGCACAACATCCAGAGAAACAACGAACAGGAAATCATCAACAATGACGTGAAACTCATTAAAGATCCAGTCAGGGGAACTTGCGCCTGGTTTCCGGGCCGAGCCTACCTTGATGCCGGCATCCAAAGCAAAGAAAGCCTTCAACCCAACTTCAGCGTGACCGCCTGGATAAAACCAAGCCGGACCGATGCAAACAACAGCATACTGGGCAAAGGCCGCGACTTTGTGCTAAAACTGCATAACGGCGAACTCACTTATACCATGCAGGGTATTAAAGACTATATTTCCACCCAATCGGAAGTGCCTGTAAACAAGTGGACTTTTGTTTCGGTGGTCCACTCGGCCTATGAAAACCAGATTCGCTTTTATCTCAATGGTGAGCTCACCGAACAAGTCGATTTAATTACGCCCTACAGCGAGTCAGACTACACCTTACTCATTGGCAGTAACTTGTGGGAAGAGTTTTTTGTGGGTTATATGGACGAAATCAAAATCTGGAACCGCGAACTAAATGATGAGGAAATCCGACTGCAATTTCAGCAATCCATCAACCAGCCACAGAGCCGACGGGTAATGCTTTGGGGCTTACTGGCGCTCGCCGTTCTCCTACTGATTTTGGCCTATCTGTATTTCAAAAAAAGAAAATCCAGACCCGTTCACGAACAAACGAAGCCAGATAAAAAGTCTACGAACCCTGAACAATACCAGGAAAAGATAGCTTGTTTTGGAGGACTGAAAGTCATCAATCCCGAGGGCGTAGATGTCAGCCAAAAGTTTTCGCCCAAAATAAAACAGCTTTTTATATTGGTTTTTTTGAACAGCGTAAATGGACAAAAAGGAATCTCCACGAGCAAGCTTTCCGGAATTCTTTGGCCCGGAACAAGCACTCAGAACGCCAAAAATACGCGGGGCACAAATATTCAAAATTTAAAAGCAGCGCTGGCTTCCTGTCCGGGCATCAAGTTGGTTTTTAGTGAGAAACTTTGGTTCCTGGAACTTAGCGAAAGCTGTTATTCCGATTATGTCGACGTGGTCAGCAGGATAGACCAATTGGAAAAGCCGTCGGCCAGTGAACCGGAGCAGGTGCTGCCGGAATTGCTGGACATCCTGAGCAGAGGCACCCTTTTCCCAAACATGTCCGAATCGTGGCTCGATCCATACATCAGTAAGATGAGCGACCGGATCATTGAAATGGGCATGATTCTTTTCCAAAAGCTGGATGAAACAAAACATGCGCAGCTACTTTTCAAATTGGCCGAAGTGATCAGCCTGCATGATCCGCTGAATGAACCAGCCCTGCGTAAAAAACTACAGTTACTCACCCAGCAAGGAAAGCTGAGCCTGGCCCACACGGTTTACGATCATTTTGTAAAAGTGTACCGGGAGATGTACCAGGAAAACTACCCGGTTGACTTTAAAAGCCTAACGGCGGAGCATTAGTCTTTTCTTGGGGCTGATACTTCTTTGTCCTTATGCAAGACCTTCAAAATGGTGCAAAATGAGCCTCCAAGTAGGCGGGCTTCGTCGGCCTACGAGGGTTTGGCTTTGGAAAACAAGGGAAGGAAGCAGCGATGGGACTGGCTAAGAAAACCCTGTTTGACGATCCTGTATTCAGGATCGGAGTTGGTTTTCGGGGAGTGACTGACCCGCAGTTTTCCAGCCAAAGCATCGTAGGCCTTGACTTTTTTTGAATACTTTTTGGTGTTAAGACAAAAAAGTATTTGGGGTTTGAGGCAAAGCCCCACCAGCAATTTTGCTGACCAGGGACTGAAGTTCAAAGAGCCTACCAAGTGAATCTGGAGAAACTTGCCGGCAGATCCTGAAACAAGTTGAGGATGACGCTTTGCTAGTGGACTTTGACGGCCTGTGCTGCTTTCGCCTTCGGTGAAATGGAAGATTGAAGGACTGAAACTTTTCCGCTAAATTCGAGTATTTTTTACCCGTTACCCCATTCATTACCCCTGCTATTATCCCCCGGGTTCTTTCTTTGTCTTCATAATTTCGTAAATTGAGTCACGACTAAATCCAAGAATACAATGAACAAAAAAATGAATCCACGCCGCGATTTCCTCAAGAAATCATTGATTGCGGCTGCCGGGGTAACGATTATTCCGAGACATGTGATGGGCGGAAATGGCTTTCTTGCTCCAAGTGACCAACTCACCAAAGCCATTATCGGTGTTGGTGGAATGGGAAAAGGACACATCAACTACGAAGGCACCCGATTGTTAGCCGTTTGTGATGTCGATAAAAATCACCTGAAAGACACGCTGAATATGGTCAATTCTGAAGTTCAGGGGTACCACGATTTTCGCGAAGTGCTTCAGCGCCCTGATATTGATATTGTGCACATTGCTACGCCACCCCATTGGCATGGCATCATGTCGGTCATGGCGGCACAGGCCGGTAAAGATGTTTGGTGCGAAAAACCTATGACCCGAACCATTGGTGAAGGCAAACGGGTGGTTGAAGCCATCAACGCCACCGGAAAAATGTTCCGCCTGAATACTTGGTTCCGTTTTAAAGATAATTTCTATGGGCTGGGAACGCCTGTCAAACCACTGAAAAAAGCGGTCGAAAGTGGCGTTCTGGGTTGGCCTCTGAAGGTCACCATCAGCGGGGTCACCGGTTTCAACTGGAAATTCTACTGGGTGGGAAAAACAAACCTGCAACCTCAGCCAGTACCGGAACAACTGGATTATGAAATGTGGTTGGGGCCTGCCCCTAAGAAACCCTATAATGCACACCGCGTACATCAAACCTTCCGCGGATACTGGGATTATGATGGCGGCGGCTTGGGCGACATGGGACAGCACTACATCGATCCGGTTCAATATTTCCTGGGGAAGGACAACACCAGTCCGGTAAAAGTAGAAGTGGACGCTCCGCAACAACATGACGATGCCATTGGCACCTGGCGGAAAATTACCTACACCTACGACGACGGGTGCCAAATCATTTTGGATGGTGAAAACAAAGATAAAAACGCCGCCTACATTGAAGGTCCCAACGGAAAAATCTTCAACGGATTCAAATCTGATATTCCAAACTTGCAGGCACTGATTGACACCATGCCCGATCCGGAACCACAAATCACGACCTTTAGCGAGTCGGTTCGTACACGCAAAAAATTCGCGCTAAATGAAGAAAACGGTCACCGTTCAGCAACGATCGTCAATATGGGTGTCGTGGCGCTTCGTTTGGGCCGAACCCTCGAATTTGATCCGGTCAACCAGGTATTCATCAATGACGATGAGGCCAACCGGCTGATCAACCAACCCATGCGTGGCAAGTGGCAGATTTGAGCAGAAGGCAAAACATTCCAAAGTCAAATCAATAAGAATAACTTAAATTTCAAAAGGAAATGAATCATTTTAAAAATATATTGACAACCCTCCTGATAAGCTTGCTGCTTATTCCTGCTTTTGCGCAGGACAGGCGGACGCAGGAAACCAAAGTCGCCGACATTCTGGCGCGCTTCCCGGCAGAAAACAGCCAGGAAACACACCAATTAAGTCAACAAATCATTGATCTGGGCTCTGAAGGAATCGCCGGCTTTTGCGATCTTATTATTCCTCCCGGAACCGGTGATGATACCCAAGCCCGGTATGCGGTTACCGGCTTGGCTAAATGGCCGGGAAAGCCGGCTTCTGCCGAAAAAGAACTGATTGAACAAAGCCTGATCAAGGCGCTTAAGAAAGCTACAGACAGCGAAGTAAAAGCCTTTTTCTTGCGGCAACTGGCATACTGCGGACAAGCAGCCACCGTTCAGGCCGCGGGCAACTACCTGACTGATAAAACGCTGGTTGCTCCTGCAATCGCCACACTGATTAGCATTGGCAGCAACGAAGCCGCGGAAGTGATCCTACAATCTGCAAAAAACAATAGCGAGAAGCCGCAGATTGACTTGATCAAAGCCTTGGGCACATTGAGTTACCAGCCTGCCGAATCCTATTTGCTGTCGCTAACCGAATCTGCCAGCGGAGAAACGCTCAAGCAGACTTATGCTGCTTTGGCGCGCATCGGTGGCGAAGCTTCCGCCAAAACATTCAGCAACGCTGCCAAACAGGTTTCGTTTGCTGCCGATGAAGCCGAAACCATGCTTTCCTACCTGGCATACGCCGGTAACCTGGGACAAAATGGAAACGCCAAGTTGAGCAACAAACTGGCTGCAACAGCGCTCAAAAAATTCACCAGTTCCGACCAACTGCATTACCGCTCGGCAGCGCTGAAAATTTTGCGGACAAACCAAGGCGAAGATGCACTGAAACTCCTGTCCAAAGAATTTGAACATGCAGATAAATCCTACCGCATGGCTGTCCTTCGTTTGGCAAAAAATGGACTGAATGAACAGGAAGTCAACCACTGGGTGAAACAATTCCCCAAGTATTCGGCAGAACAACAGGTCGAATTGCTTTACTTTTTGGCTCATCGCCCCGAAGCGACCGTGTACACACAGGTGATTCAGCCCGCCCTGGGCTCAACCGATCCGACCGTTCGTCAGGAAGCCATACGCGCACTGGCCATCCATCAACAGGGAAAAGCCATTCCCGGCTTGCTCGCCCAACTTAAAAAAGCCACCAACGAAGCCGACCGCGCAGTGATTAAAAATGCACTGCTAACCGTAACTTCCAAAGAAGATTGTGACCAAGTGGCGGCGCAACTGGAGGAAACCGAAACTGATACTCAGGTGATTCTAATCGAAATTTTGGCTGCACGACGGGCTGATGGCTATTTTAGCCAGATTGAAGCGCTTTGCTCAAGTTCCAACGATCAGGTCAGGCAAGCTGCCTATCAAGCCCTTTCGCGCGTAGCACAAGCTGAAAATACCGGCGACCTGCTTAAACTCTTGCAGAAGAGTTCCTCTGCCACCGAAACTCAAGCCGTTCAGCGAGCACTCATCGAACTGTACCGCCAAACAGATGCTCCTGCTGCTTCGCTCGTTCTGAACGAGATGAAAACAGTAAAGCAAACTGAAAAACTGGTCCCCGTGCTGCCATACCTGAATGACAAAGGCGCCCTGAAAAGTGTGGTATCGCTGCTAAATAACGGCAACGCTTCGGAACAAAAAGCGGCTTTTACAGCGCTCACCAACTGGTCCGACGCATCAGCTTTATCAGCTCTTTTCAATGTTTTCAGCGACCAGACAAAAACGAATTTCAAACAAGATGCATTAGCTGCTTTTCTGAAGCTAACCCGCCAGGCAAATATTCCTGCAGATCAGAAACTGTTGTGGCTCGATAAGATCATGAGTGAATGCACCACTGATGATGAAAAACAACAAGTGATTCGCACGGCCGGAAACGTGAAAACCTTCCTGGCGCTGGCTTTTGTCGCCGACTACCTCGACCAGAATGCCTCGAGTGGCATAGCTGCCCAGTCGGCCATGAAAATTGCGCTACCCACACCGGGCGAACAAAATGGTCTAACCGGAATTTTTGTCCGCGAAACTCTTCAGAAAGTGATAGCGAAGATTTCGGGTGCCGACAGTCAGTATTTCAAAATTGATATTCAGGAGTATTTAGACAACATGCCGCAGGAAACAGGGTATGTTTCCATTTTTAACGAAAAAGACCTGACGGGCTGGCAAGGGCTGGTGAAAAACCCAATTGCCCGGGCAAAAATGTCAGACAAAGAACTCGCCGCAGCCCAAACGGAAGCAAACAAAAAAATGCACGAAAACTGGTCGGTTCAGAATGGGAACATTGTTTTCGACGGAAAAGGAGACAACCTGTGTACAAAAAAAATGTATGGCGATTTTGAGATGCTGGTGGACTGGAGAATCACCAAAGAAGGCGACTCCGGAATCTACCTTCGTGGAACGCCCCAAGTTCAAATTTGGGATACTTCCCTGGTTCAGGTTGGTGCCCAAGTAGGCTCAGGTGGACTCTACAACAATCAGAAACACGAGAGTAAACCGCTGGTGGTAGCCGATAATCCCGTTGGCGATTGGAACACCTTCCGAATTAAAATGGTGGGTAAAAAAGTAACCGTATACCTGAATGGTGTTTTGGTGGTAGACAAGGTAACCATGGAAAACTATTGGGACCGCTCCATGCCAATCTTCCCAAAAGAAGCCATCGAATTGCAGGCGCATGGTAACGACCTGGCTTTCCGCAACCTCTATGTCCGCGAATTGAATGTTGAAGGCCCAAGCCTGAGCGAGGCCGAAAAAGCAGACGGTTTTGTATCGCTATTCAACGGCACAAACCTGGATAACTGGGTCGGAAATAAAACGGACTACCTGCCCGAAAATGGCCTATTGGTGGTTCGTCCGGCCGAAGGAGGCCACGGAAACCTCTACACTGAAAAAGACTATTCCGATTTTATTTTCCGCTTCGAATTTCAACTGACACCAGGCGCCAACAACGGTCTTGGCATTCATGCTCCGCTGGAAGGCGATGTCGCCTATGTCGGTAAAGAATTGCAAATACTGGATAATACCGCGCCCATTTATGCCAATCTGAAACCCTACCAATATCACGGTTCGGTTTACGGCATTATAGCGGCCAAACGTGGTTTCCTAAAACCGGTTGGCGAGTGGAACTCCCAGGAAGTGATCGTCAATGGCGATGACATTAAAATCACCTTAAATGGCGAAGTGATTCTTGAGGGAAACATGAAAGAGGCCAGTAAAAATGGAACAGCCGATAAAAAGAATCATCCGGGACTCGGGCGAAATTCGGGCCGGATCTGCTTTCTGGGGCACGGTTCAGACCTGAAATTTCGCAACATCCGCGTGAAAGAGTTGTAGAAAACAAATTACCAGCCAAACAACTAATAAATCAAGCGTCTCCGGGATAAAGCCGGGGGCGCTTTTGTTTTCTGGTGACACCGTACAACGATCGACGCGACGCAAGGAAATGGTGATTGGACAACAAACCGGACATAGTCACAGTAAACAGTTGCCGCAGGGGAAACTCTGCAATTAGCAAGCAACCAGCAAACTTCGAATTTGAAAACTTGGACTTGCGACCGAAGGAAGTCGCGATCGCCCGGGGAAACTCGAACCTACAGCACCAACTTATACCCTACGCCATGCACCGTAATGATGTGCTGGCTTTCGGGGGTGTCGATCTTAGTCCGCAGGCGGACAATGAAGTTATCTACTGTACGGGCAGTTGGTTGGTAGTCCATGCCCCAAACCTGGTCAAGAATGTCATCGCGGGTCACAATTTTTCCGGCATGCCGGTAGAGGCAATGCAGGATTTCAAACTCCTTGTGGGACATTTTTACCGATTGATTCTCCACATCATAAGCTTCATAAGCATCGAACGAAACCCGCATGTTTCCAATCGTCAGGGAGTCTTTTTGAGTCTCCCCGACATGGCCGGTTCTTCGAAGAATCACCTTGATGCGAGCCAGCAATTCACGTAAGCTAAAGGGTTTGGTCACATAATCGTCGGCGCCCAGTTCCAGCCCCAGCACCTTGTCCAGCTCTTCGCCGCGCGCAGTGAGCAGGATAATTGGGGTGTCAATTCCCTGAGCCCGGGCTTTTTTGCACACGTCAAAGCCCGACATGCCGGGCAGCATCACGTCGAGCAAGACCAAATCGAAGCGATCGGCCTGCAACTTCTTCAAGCCATCATCACCGCGGTCAGCTGTTTCCACCTGGTAACCTTCAAACTCCAGGTTGTCGCGTAAGCCAGCCAACATGGCCTGTTCGTCTTCAACAATTAAGATTTTTGACATGCTTTTACTTTTTAAGCGGAAATTTCAAACTAAACGTACTTCCTTCACCCAACTTGCTGCGAACAGAAACGGCGCCTCCATGGGCTTTCATAATCCGCTTCACCAGGTTCAACCCCAGCCCCGAACCTTTGGCCCGGTGCGCCAGATCGCCTTCAGTGACCCGGTAGAACTGATCGAAAATGTATTTCTGATTTTTAGCTGAAATCCCAATTCCATTATCTTCCACTTCAACCCAAACCTCATTTGGTTTTTTCAGAATCCGGACATTAATTTGCTTCTCTGCTTTATCGCTGTATTTCATGGCATTATCGAGCAGATTTCCGACCATGGTTTTCAGTGATTCCCAGTCGGCCTGAATCCAGGCATCCTCCACGTGCGCATCAAAACAACAAGCCACCTTGGCAGCCGACAGATGGGCATTGCAATCGGCCACAATTTCAGGAAGCGCCTGCTTCAGATCAATCCGATCGAAGTGGTACTTGGTCCGATTGCGCTCAATGCGGGAGAAATTCAGAATTCGGTTGACAATACCGGTCAGCCGGGCACTTTCCTCATGAATCGTGCTCAGGTATTCCATTTGCTTCGCCTCCGTTTTTACCCGTTTCAGCAAAAGCGTTTCGGAATACATACTGATTAAGGCCAGGGGAGTTCGTATTTCGTGCGACACGTTGGCCACAAACTCCGACTTGATTTCCGCCAGCTTCATCTCTTTCCGGATGTTGATGATCACAAAGATGAAGCCCAGCACGACCAGCAATCCCACCCCCATCAGCATGTAGTTGTCGCGCTGGGTTCGCTCAGTGGCCAGCTCCACCAAGGTTTTCGACTTCAGTCGGATGCCCAGCTGATGATCAGGCAGGTACCACATGTCTGCGTGTTCCATGGTTTGAGACAATCCACTATCATCATCCGTGGTAAACAGCACCTGCCCTGAGAGCGAATCAGCAATGCTGATGTAAAAAATATCGTGCGCCACCTGCTGAATCATGGGGCTGAGGTTTTGCTGAATAAAGGCTTGCGGATCGACCACCAGTTGGCAAAGTTGTTCGCCATTCCGGTTTTTCGGTAAGAAATAAAGCAACAGTTTATCGTTAAGAAGCTCAACATTCATGCGCTGGTAATTGGATTCGAGATAGCCGCGCAGCACGTCAAGCTGGCTTTGCCCGGGCCAGTTATCCATCGTAAAGACCGAGTCGCTGAAATAAACAGCTTGCTCCTCCGGCGGATCAAGATTCGAAAAACGAACAGCCCGGATCGCGGTATTTTTTTGGAACAGGTTATCCACCAGGTCTTGCATAATTTCTCCCTCCGGATCAACCGGATGATCGAGGCTTTGGCTCCATTGCTGGACCACATTTTCAGAATATTGATTGATGGAGTAGAGGATGGATTCGAGCTGGGTGCTAAACACCCGTTCAACCATTTCTTCGTTTTTGCTTAAGGTTGAAAATTCCCTCACAAGGTAAAAACCCATGGGTAAGGAAACAATAATCAAGAGGACCAGGCTTATTTTGGCAAGCGTTCGTACCATACGTTTTTTCTCTGTTTACAGGCAACGGTTAAAGGTATTAAATCGAAACGAAAATTCCACTCCCTCAATCCCTTCAATCCCTTCAATCCTTCAATCCCTCAATCCCTCAATCTTCTCCTTCCCGTAGCGGCGGGCAACAATGCTGATGTAGAACAACTGAAAGGCATGGTAAATCATAACCGGCACCAAAAACAAGCTGCCGATGGTGGTATCGCCAAAGAGCACCATAACCATGACTGAGCCATGAACCAGCGATTTTTTCGAGGAAGCAAACAGCACGGTAATCCGGTCTTCGCGGTTGAAGTGCATCAAACGGGTCAACACTTTCGTTCCTTCAAAAATGAAGAAGAACAAGCCGATCACACTGCCACCCAACAACAATAACTCATGAAGCTTGATGCTGGTGAACACGCCATTTAAAAATGAGTCGCTAAAACTCCGGTACACCACCATCAAGATGACCGACTTATCGAACAGGCTCAAATAGCGCTTGTTTCGATTGGCCCAAACACCCCACCACCGGTGCATGAACAGGCCGATAAATACCGGAATCAGAATCTGAACCACCAAATCTTGAATGACCTCGCCAAACGCGAAGGCCTCGCTTTGCTTCTCCAGAAAAATACCCATCCACAAGGGGGTAAGCAAAATGCCGATGACCCCGGAAATACTGGCATTGAAAATGGCACTGGGCAGGTTACCTTCAGCAATGGACACCATAACCACCGAGGAGGAGACGGTGGACGGCAGCGCCGCCAGAAAGAAAACCGCCAGCCAGAGCATTTCATTTTCGGTACCTGCCAGCAGCGGACGAAAAGCCAGCACCACCAGCGGAAAAACCAAAAAGGTGATGGATTGAATGAGCAGGTGCAGGCGCCAGTTGCTAAGGTCGGCTTTTAGTTTCTCAGGGCTCAGGCGTAAGCCATAAAAAAAGAATAGCAGCGAGATCCCGTAGCGAATGAGTACTTTCAGTTCGATGGCACTGCCCTGCCTGCCGATTCCCGGAAGCAGGTATGCCAAAAGGATCATTAGAAGAATGCCGGAGATAAACCCATCGGGCAAAAATCGTTTCATTGCTTGAAAATACTTGTTGGACATGAAACTATGCTTGTCGTTTTCTATCTGCAAAGATGGGGTTATTTCAGAAAAGACCTTGTTTCGGCGAAGAAAATATTAAGGGTTAGTTATTAGTCATTTCTCCATACGCCTGTGGTTGGACAGCTTGCAGCTAACCACTGCCTACTTCCTCCTCGCCCCCCAAACGGCGCGTCATCCTGAATTCATTTCAGGATCTGCCGGCGAGTTGAGTCAGACCAGGCTGGTCGGAAGCTGCCTACGCTGACAGGTCATGCCCGGCATGTGCTGCGCTACTTGCAGCTTGAGGCTTGCAGCTCACCATTGCGACTGTCAACTGCGACTGTCAACTGATACTGCCCACTAATCCAAACGCTGCCCGTTGACCACCACATTTTTCAGGGTCAATCCATCAAACAAAGACTGATCCAGTTCACCATTTTCGGCGGTCACTTCCACATTCTCGAAGGTGAAATTCTTCAGATGATCATATTCCGACACATCGATATCGGCAAAAATCTGACAATCGAGCTGAATGTCGCGAAAGACCACGTGGTTAGCCTGCGACACCAGAGGAGCTTCATGCCCTTTCAGGTCGAAGAACTGGCGCCAGGGTTTGGCGAAAATCAGCCGCGTGGCATTGCCCGTAATTTTTTCAACCAAAATATATTCGTACAGTTGCGGCGTGTCGGGACGGTTTTTAAGCCACAACACGCGCGAGGGACCATCGACCTTACAATTGCTGACGATGATGTTGCGGTTGTGAATCGACTCGCTGCCGCAAGTGACTGCCGAGTGGCAAAAGCCAAAGGTACAATCGCGGATGATGATGTTCTTGTTCGGCCCGTTGTTGGGGTCGGTATCTGCCGTTGGCCCTTTGCCCCCTTTCAGGGCAATTGCATCATCATTCACCTCCATATAGCAGCCTTCAATGAGCACGTTGGAGCACACATCCAGGTCAATGGCATCGGTGCTTGGCGCTTTGATGGGTTTGGCAGGGGAGAAAATATGCAGGTCAAGGATCTTGACGTGGTTGCACTGGTAAAAGTGGGAGGTCCAGAAGCCCGAATTCTGTAGCCGCACATCCTGTAGCTGTACGTGGTTGCTTTTTTGAATAAACACCAGCCGGGGGCGTGACACCTCCAAGTTGGTGCAGTCGGGATTCTCTTCGCGGCGCTGCCAGAAAGCTTTCCAGTATTTCAGCCCGTTGCCATCGATGGTTCCCTTACCGGTGATGGTAAAGCCATCCACGCCATAGGCATTCACCACGGCGGGGAAGTAATCCAGGTTTTGGCCTTCCATGCGCGAAGGCATGATGGGGAAATTGGCTATATCGTCGGAGCCCAGCAAAACGCCACCCTCACGCACATGCAAATGGGTGTTAGGCTTGAAAAAGAGGGCGCCGGTTAAAAAGCGACCTTCCGGAATAATGACCACCCCACCCCCTTGAGCCGAAGCCTCGTTGATGGTTTGCTGAATGACTTCCGTATTTAGGGTTTCGCCATCGCCTACAGCACCAAAATCGGTGATGAGCAGTTGCACGCCCAAAGTGTCTGAATTGATTTTACCGGTTTCGTTAAACCAGGCCGGGATCTCCGTGCCATCGGGGAACAAAGCGACTGGCTGGGCTTCGGGACTTTGGCATGAAACCAATTGAATCATAAAAATTACGGCAAACAATAAGGCTGTGGTGTTCTTCATCAGAAAGTTGGATTTTTTTATATTCTTGTTTAATCTCGTTCATACGAGGATTCAAATTTCGGGTTTCCCAACAACAATAAACTGTAAATTTGTACGTATTCGCCGGGACAAACTGTTTTTTTCTCCGGCTGACTGAAACGTCCCAAGGTTTTGAAAACGCCTTGGGGGTGAGCAGGCTCGATGCTCGATGCTGGATTCTTGATGCTGGATATTCCAAACGCTTGTCGTTGGACCTGCGCCTGCGACTGCCAACTTCCTACTATTGACCCTTCCGCCCAGATAAATCGGGGCACCTTCCCTTAAAAAAAGGGAAGGAAATCCAACCACCTGCGATTGGCGCATGGGGTGTCGCGGTTTCCGAACCGCGATTTTGTTGCTGGCAGCGGGCTAGCTACTGCGAATGGTTTTCAGGTTTGAGTTCGTTCTTCATTTCGACCAACACACTCATTAATGCAGGGACATCTTCCTTTAGCGTATTAAAAATTTGTTCGGCATCAACATCGAAATAATGATGGACGATAATATCACGCATTCCCATAGCCTGGTTCCATTGTATTTGAGAATATTTAGGCAGCAACGCTTTGTTGGTTATCTTATCCAGGTTTTTAATGCTTTCCCCAACAGCTATCAATTTCATGCAAACACTGTCAAGGAGAATCATTCCAGCTTCGGAAGATGTAAAATCATCGGCTGATTTTAAGTGCTTCGTTCTCTGCAAAACTGTTTTTAGGTTTTCATCGATTAAAATGATGATTTCAAAGGCCAACATTCGGTCAAACATAAATACCCTCCTTTTGAATCCTCTTTTTCAATACCTGGTTCATCCTTTCGCGAACACGCACAATATCAACGGTGCAATGCAGTAGGTTTTCAAGCTCACTTTTCAGAGCCATTATTTTGAACAGGCTCAACGCTTCTCCTTCGTAATAAATATCCACATCACTTTTTCCCGTTTGTTCACCACGAGCCACCGAACCAAAAATTCCCAGACGGTTGATTCCGTAGGCCAATCCTCTTTGCGTTTTAAAATCGGACAACAGCCGGATATATTCTTGTTTTGAATTCATTTTAATCTACTTTAAATAAATCAATTGCACCATTCGACAAATTGACTGAAGCAAATATATTCATTTTTACCCAGTTCGTTTAAACGCGATATCGATTTAAAAGAATATGCAATGCTCGATATTCGATACGCCATTGGTTGGATCTGCGACTGCGACTATCCACTTCCTACTTCCTCTACCGTGCGGCAATGCGGTAGCTGCTGGTTTGGTTGAAGGTTTGTCCAAACTGGTCGGTTACTTTCACTTCGATGGTGTGTTCACCCACGTCCAGGTTGTTCGGAATACCCGCCCGCCACAGGTGAGTGCTGGCCTTGGGGTTCGAAGGGCGACGGCCATCCAGCAGTTCCTCGGTGAAGTCCCATTCGTGCAGCAGGTGCAGGTAGGCGGGGTCGTAGTCGTTCATATAGGTCATCCGCTTCCATTCCCCGTCATCAATGCGGCAGTACACCGTATCGCGCTCGCTGCCCATAAAAAAGTTGACCACAATACCGGCAGAGGTGCGTTTATTTTGTTCCAGCATCTTGGGGGCAAAAATCTCGAACTGGTAGTCGGGTGATTGACCCGCCACCTGGTAGCGAATTGTATACTCGTTTCCCGAGAAGCTTATAAAAGCATAGCCTTTGGGTGTCCCATCACGCATGGTGGAGATCGGCACCCCCTGCTCGTTCAGCCGCCCGCTGTACCAGTCGCCCGAAGTTGTGCCGGCATTGAAATGATGGTGCGGCTGTTCTTGCAACCAGCCATGATCAGCAGTCATAAAATCCTGCCGCTGCAAGTGCGTATGTGCCGACATGGAAAGCGTATGCGGGAAGTCCTTCAGCAATTCGAAGATGCGGTTGCGGTCCTCATCACGAAAGGAATCCCCGCCATCGGGCTCGCTGATGGGGATGTGAAAAGCCAGCACCACCAAATGGTCTTTAGGAACAAACTGCAAGTCGTTTTCAACAAACTGAAGCTGGTCCTCGCGAAAGCCGCCCCAATAGCCGCGGCTATCGCGCGGGTCGGGATACAGAATATCATCGAGCACAATGAAGTGCACCTGCCCATGATTAAAGGAGAAGTTAGCCGGCCCAAAGTGGGTCTCGAAAGTTTCGTCAGCCAGGTGGTCGGCCTCCCCATCGAAATTCATATCGTGGTTGCCCATCACATTGAACCAGGGAATGCCCATAGAGGCTACCGCCCGTTTGTAGGGGTCAAACAAGTCCAGGTCATCGCCCACCAGGTCGCCCAGGCTCAGCCCAAAATCAATGTCCTGCACCTGCTCCAGCTCCGACACAATGCCCCGGGCAAAAAAGTCAACTTCCTCTTGGGTGTAGGGTTGCGGATCGCCAAAGACCAGCATCTGAAAATCGGTTTTTGCTTCGGCAGGAATCAGCGCAAAATGCACCGAACGGGGAAGCTGGCCCGTAGGCTCTGTTCCCTTGTATTTCAAATCCGGAGAGCCTTGCGGCTTATGGATGGTATAGAACTGTGGCAGATTAAATTCGTTGACCGGCAGCCGGTAGCCAGCCGGTTTAATCACAAAGAGAATCTGATCGTCGGAAGCAGGCAGTTCATATTCCCCTTGGGCATTGGTTTGCACCACCTCAAGTCCGTTGGAAACAGCCACCCCGGGAATGCCGTTCTCCCGCCGGTCCTTCCGGTTATTTTGGTTGACATCTTCATAAACAAGGCCGCGCACCACCGACTGCGCTGCGGCAGACAGGGGGACAATAAACAAAAGACAAAGAACGATTCCAATCAAATAATTTTTCACGGTTTTTAAGTTTTTAGGCATCAGTATGCAGGTTAAACAATCACGCCCGTTTCCGGGTCATTGACTAAAATAACAATTCTCAAACGAATTTTCTTGATCGCCAACAAACATTGGCCACATACCTGAGATAGGAATGAATGTTTCGGTTGGCAACCTGCACTATTTTGCCGACTATCAAACCGGGACTAGCTTGGAGCAGCGCGTCTTTCCGAACTTGTTTCGGAATCTGCTGGTGAGATGTGAGGTTTTGGAAACGCTTTTGAGGTGCGCTTAATATGCCAGCCTTTTCTCTTCAATCGAAGCAAAAAGCTCCAAACCCTTTCTCCTCCTTTTAAAGGAGGAGTACCCGAGCGCAGCGAGGGAGAGGTGGTTGCTGCAGAATCCTCAAACTGGGTTTTCTTAGCCAGTGCCTTCGCTGTTTTCATCCCTTGTTTTCCAAAGCCAGACCCTCGTAGACCGTTCACCCCCCGATGATCGGAGCGTCATCCTGAACTTGTTTCAGGATCTCTTGGCAAGTTGATGGAGAACCGGGCAGATTGCCGTTTTGATCCTGGTCCAACCTGAACTGGAGAAATCAACCACCTCCCTCCCGGTAAACCGGGAGTACTCCTCCTTGGGAAGGAGGAGAATTTGCGACAGTGATATTCCGCTTGCTTTTAGCTTCAAACCTCCGCGAGGTGGCCCTTTCTCCTCCTTTTAAAGGAGGAGTACCCGAGCGCAGCGAGGGGGAGGTGGTTGCTGCTTGACCCTTCCTTTCCGGTTCCGATGAAACGAACCCAACGGAAAAGTTTCTATCCTTAAGTCCCCCACTTCGCCGAAGGCGAAAGCAGCACAGGATAAACTGGGGGCAGCCTGCCCTTTACCTGCTCTGGAATCCAACGATCAAAACTCAAAATCATCGAAAATGAGTATTGCTTTTTTACTTGATAATAGGTAACTTCATGAGGATTAACCATTTCCAAACAGCAAATAGCAATGGATTTAACCAACTGGGATACTGTTTTTGGAATCGCCCAAAAGATTTTCACCATCATTGGGATAATCGCCGGAGGTGTGTGGACTTACTTTCATTATTTCCATGGCCGGACATACCGGCCACGATTGGAGACCAATGTTTCCGGGAAAATTCTCAAGCATGATGAAGTATCACTATTGGTGGCAACCATTAAAATTAAAAACGTTGGGCTGTCAAAAATTGATATTAAGCAAAAAGGTTCGGGAATGAGAATCATTGGTCTTGAGAAGAAAAGCAACGTGCAAGAAATTGAAAAAAATGAAGGAGTCCGTTTAAAAACGATTCCCGTTTTCGAAAATCATGCATGGATTGAGCCGGGTGAAACGGTAGAGGATATCCATACACTGACACTGCCAAACCAAGCGTATATTGGATTGATGCTGGATGTACGACTCGTTACCAATAAAATTGCCTGGCGTTTTTCTTCCGTAATTGACTTTCCAAAAACACCAACAAATAATAAACACAAACAGGAGGACTGACATGGATGAAATTTATAAACTTGAGCAAGAAGACGACGATGAACAAGAATCGACCGAATGGGAAATTGAAAAACAGGTAGAGGATGATAAACAAGAAACGAAGGACTGGGAGGACGAAAAACAAGACCTGTGATGCTGCTTTTCGGATTTGGCCATTCTGCACCCGACTTAAACGTTCTATTCGCTAGCAATCACGAAAGAATGGAAACCCATCCGGGATACCAGATCAACACTTTCGCAGAACGTCATTCCGATGTCGATCGGAATCGGCAAGCGCTTTTAGCCCAAACCAAAAATCGATCGGGTCCTTAAAGGGCCTTTGCTTCAAAACACCTCCTTGTTCCAGATCAGAACTCATACACATCAAACTCATTCACCATCTTTCCTTTTCGGCCCGAAAAACTGAGCTCCACACCCTTTTTATTTCCTTTAAATGATTATCCGCAATTGCACTTAAAGTAATTGTTTAGTTCTGAATATCAATTCGTTTACCCCGCCCCTAAAGGGAGCGAATTGATTGTCCCTGCACCCAAAGCCGGTGCGCGATTGTATCGCGTTCCTTGTAAAACGTAAGAACAAACCACAGGATGCAATCGTGCGGGAGCGAGGGTCAACCCGCTGACGGTTTCGCTTTGAAACTAAGCCGCAAGCTCCGAGCTCCCTTTCTCCTACTTTTAAAGAGCCTGTCCCGAACTCGCTTCGGGAAGGAGTACCCAAGCAATGCGCAGGGGGAGGTGGTTGTACCTACGGTTTCTTTATGTTTTTGACGCTGTCAAGTCTGGCGACGTTCACAGACCCTTGCCGGCATCTGAATACTTGCCTCCTTGTAAAACCAGCAAGAACAAACCACACGATGCAATCGTGCGGGAGCGAGGTGCGAACAGGGATTATATTGCATCCTCCTGATTATTAATTACATTTGACAGAAGCTAGAAAGGTTAAAATGAAAAAACAAAAAAATTTGGAACAGGACAAAAATTTGGAACCTGAAAAGAAAAAGGAAACTGTTCAGGACAAAACAGAAAAATGGATCGATAAAGCGGGAGAGTTTATG
>JAGXIR010000020.1 GCA_024635605.1 Sunxiuqinia sp. | reverse complement strand
TTCAGTGATATGGAAAAATGCGGGTATCTGTGTCTCCACATCATATAATGTATGCACTTTGATTCCACCTTTTTTCTTACGAAACTTCGCCCACCAAAATACGGAAAGGCACAAGTCAATCGTCGTTGAATCAAAAGCATATACATTATCTTCCAGCTTGAAGATTTCAGAAACTCGTTTCTGTCTGGCTTCGTTTACCAAATAGTAAGCGTATTCTTCAAAGATGTGGTAGTCTCTGTCTTGATTGGCTCTGGCACGAGATGATTTTGAAACATTCTTGCCCAATCCCAAATGATAAGATTTGGAGTGATGAGCATCAAGAGCGACAATCAAATCTCTACGACTTTCACGATTTGACAATTGCCCGAACATCAGAGAGAGTAGTTGATTCCAACAAGTGAAATGCTTCACGTATTTGTCTCCTTTGGATTTGGCAACAATACGATTGAATTTGCTTCGATTCAGAAAAGAGGCCAGTTGAGCGAAAACGTATTTGTCTTGATACATATGCAATCAGATTAATCTTTTGCAAAACTAAAAATCCAAGTCCGTTCGCTCGAAGAATACCTGTAACTAACTAATTTTCAAATTTTTCAAAGAACTTTTTTAAATTTTAATGGGACAGTAATGATACAAAATATTGAAATCAGTCCTATTACAATAATTATTCTCATTTTATCAGTTTTAAGTGTAGCAGAATGTTCTTATTGCATGCGGCACAACGTTGATAACATCTGGCGTTTGGCACTTCAAAGTTCCAGCTTATCATGTTGCGATATGTTTTTATAAATGTACTCACTTTCTAAATTTAAACAACCAGGCTGGACTGGATTATAAATCAGGGGTGGTCGAAAGATTTTTAATGACAATTTCCGGCCTGCCCGCTTGAGCGAAGCGGTAACAGCTTGTGTCGGAGGGTTTCGGAAAAGGAGTCACTGTCTGGAGGTTGCAACTCATTTTATAAACGATTGAACGTACGGTGATGTCGTTAACCCCCACAGCCATATTCACTTTATCTAAATCTATTTGCTTCCTTAAAATACGGCTTGTGTGGATTTGGAGTTTGCAGGCCGGTTCTTTCATTTCTTGTTGGTTTATCGGTTTATAAAATGGTTTGCATAAAAGTAGGAATATATTGTTTTAAAGAAGGCATTTGATCCAATGGATTTTGATGTGGGTTGAATCGGCTGGGTCCTCGTCACCGCCGGCGCGAAGACCAAGGGGAGCTGCAGCGAACGCGGGCTCTTCGGGTGCGTCGATTTTTAATCGACGATTGCACGAATGCGCGATTGAAAATCACATCACCGGAGGCCTCAGCTTTTTGGAACCCGGAATGCAGCAGTGAACTGCGGCTTTGTTGTCAGCGACAGCAGTGAGCCGCACAAATTGATTTCCTTTGTGTTTCGCACCTAAGCGGAGCAAAAAAATACTTATTTTGCAGGCCTTAAATGATTGAAGACAAATGACTGATTTTAATACGATCCCTTCGCCTTGTTTTGTTCTGGAAGAAAAGTTGTTGCGCAAAAACCTGCAGCTGATCCGGTCGGTAGCTGATGCTGCCGGTGCTGAAATTATTGTGGCTTTCAAAGGCTTTGCCATGTGGAGCGCCTTTCCGGTGGTGAAAGAATACATCAGCGGGGCAACGGCCAGCTCGTTGAGCGAGGCTAAACTTTGCCGCGACGAGATGAACAGCCTGGCGCACACCTACGCACCGGTGTACGATCCGGCTGAGTTTGACGAGTTGATGCAATGTTCGAGCCACATCACCTTTAACTCCCTCAGCCAGTTCGAGCGCTTTTACCCGCAGCTTGCCAAGGCTGGCCATCCGATTTCGACAGGCTTACGCATCAACCCTGAGTTTTCGGAGGTGGAAACCGAACTGTACAATCCCTGTGCACCGGGTTCGCGTTTGGGTGTGATTGCCGAACAACTGCCCGATCAGTTACCCGAAGGTTTGGACGGACTGCACTTTCACACGCTTTGTGAGTCGGGCTCGTACGACCTGGAGAAGACACTGGCTGCTGTGGAAGAAAAATTTGGCTCCTACCTTCAGCAGGTCAAATGGCTCAACATGGGTGGCGGCCACTTGATGACCCGCAAGGATTATGACACCAAGCATCTGATTGACTTGCTTCAAGGCTTTAAGAGCCGTTATCCGTATTTGCACGTAATTTTGGAACCAGGCAGCGCTTTTGCGTGGGAAACCGGCTTCCTGAAAGCTTCGGTGTTGGATGTGGTGGAAAACAAAGGCATTCAAACCGCCATGCTGAACGTGTCGTTTGCCGCGCACATGCCCGACTGCCTCGAAATGCCCTATCAGCCACGTATCAGGCAGTCCAGCGTTGGCCCGGTGAGCGGCAAACCAACGTACCGTATGGGCGGCAATAGTTGCCTGAGTGGTGACTACATGGGTTACTGGTCTTTTGACGAGGAACTGCAAGTTGGCGACGCCATTATTTTTGAAGATATGATTCACTACACGATGGTGAAAACCACGTTTTTCAATGGAGTACAGCACCCCTCGATTGGAATCATCAAGGAGAATGGGGAATTTCAGCTGGTGCGTCAGTTTGGATACGACGACTACAGAAGCAAGCTGAGTTAGGACTGCAAATGTCTACGATTGAATGAAACCCGCAAGGGTTTTATATTCATCACCCCCAAATCCTTTGGGGGTTGAAACGATACGAACACCGGCCCAACCCCGAAGCGGGTTGAATATCTGAGAAGTACTTGCTGCAAGTAAATTCAACCCACTTCCAGGGTTGTTTGATTTTGCTTATCTGCTGACCCCCGAGCTTCGCACGGGGTGATGTACATTTCACTCCTTCGGAGTTCTGCCGACGAATCGGAGGGGTAGAAAACTCGCAGGATACTTCTTGTTCTCCCACAAAAATTTGAAGTGATCCAAAATAAGGTTGATGTTTTTAGATTAATCGTCAGGCACTAAGGTTTAAGAAATAAAAATAAGGTTTCTATCGGATGATTAGGATATGAACACTTATTCCGAATCTATTTCTTATACATCGCCGCTCTTCGTTCCTTGATTTCGTCGCTGCTGATGTAATCATCGTATTCAATTTGCTTATCAATGATGCCTTTTGGTGTGAGTTCAATCACCCGGTTACAAACCGTATGAATAAATTCGTGGTCATGCGACGACATCAGGATGTTGCCTTTAAACTGGGTCAGCCGGTTGTTAAATGCCTGAATTGATTCCAAGTCAAGGTGGTTGGTTGGCGTGTCCAGCATCATCAGGTTGGCGTTGGCCAGCATCATACGGGCAATCATGCAGCGCATCTTCTCCCCTCCCGACAGCACTTTGGTATTTTTGAAAATCTCTTCGCCCGAAAACAACATTTTACCCAGGTAGCCGCGCAAAAAGTTCTCGCTGGTGTCGGAGCTGTATTGTCCCAGCCAGTCAACCAACGACAAATCTTTTTCAAAAAACTGCGCGTTGTCCAGGGGCAAATAGGCTTTGGTGATTGTTACTCCCCAATCGAATTCCCCAGTATCCGGCTTGTCATGCCCATCCAGGATTTCGAACAGGGCAGTCATTGCCCGCGAGTCGCGCGACAGGAAAACGATTTTGTCGTCTTTTTCCACCACGAAATTCACATCTTTAAAAAGCAGGTCGCCACCTGAAGTTTTGCTTAAGTTGCGCACTTCCAAAATGGTATTGCCCGGCTCACGTTCAGGGGTGAAAATAATTCCGGGATATTTCCGTGTTGATGGTTTGATTTCGTCCACATTCAGTTTTTCCAACATCTTTTTACGGCTGGTCGTTTGTTTCGACTTGGCCACGTTGGCCGAAAAGCGGGCGATAAACTCCAGTAATTCTTTCTTCTTTTCGTCTGCTTTTTTATTCTGTGCTGCTTGTTGTCTTAAGGCCAATTGGCTCGACTCGTACCAAAAACTGTAGTTGCCGGCGAATAACTGCACTTTCCCAAAATCGATGTCCACCGTGTGTGTGCAAATGGCATCCAAAAAGTGACGGTCGTGCGAAACCACCAGCACCGTTTGGTCAATGTTCGACAGGTAGTTTTCCAACCACGAAACTGTGTCCAAATCCAGGTCGTTGGTCGGCTCATCAAGCAGTAAGTTGTCGGGTTTTCCAAATAAGGCCTGAGCCAGCAATACTTTTACCTTTTCTTTTCCACTCAGGTCTTTCATTAATTTATAATGAAGCGACTCATCAATGCCAAGCCCACTCAGTAAGCTGGCCGCATTGCTATCGGCATTCCAGCCGTCCATTTCAGCAAACTGGTCTTCCAGCTCCGAAGCTTTCATTCCGTCCGCCTCACTGAAGTTTTCCTTCATGTAAAGCTGGTCCTTTTCAACCTTCACTTTCCACAAGCGGTCATGCCCCATCATTACGGTATCCAAAACCGACACCTCATCAAATTCCTGGTGATCCTGTTTCAATACCGAAAGCCGTTCGCCCGCTGCAATGCTCACATGCCCAAACGTTGCGTCCTGCTCGCCGTAAAGCATTTTCAGAAAGGTTGATTTTCCCGCGCCATTGGCACCAATGATGCCGTAGCAATTTCCAGCTGTAAACTTCAGGTTCACATCCTGAAATAACACCCGCTTGCCAAATTGTATTCCTAAGTTTGATACTGTAATCATCTGATCGCTATTCTTTTCTAATTCGAGCGGCAAAAGTACACTTTAATATCAACAGCAAAAAGATAACAAGCAGGAACTTGACAGTAATTTAACCTTATCATCTAATGATTCAAGCTTCCAAATTTCCCATTTTGGTAATCTTCGTATGCCTGATCAATCTCCTCGCGGGTGTTCATCACAAAGGGGCCTTGCGAAACCACCGGCTCCATAAGCGGCGGCGCGTAGCCAAGTAGCAGTACACTTTGTTTGGTTGCGCGGATGTCAACTTTTTGGCCGTCATTTTCAAACTCAACCAAGTTTTTCTCATCAACCAGCTGTCCATTCACTTCCATTTGTCCGCGAATGATGTAAAAAAACACATTATCCGTTTCAGAGATGCTCAGCTGCAACCGGCCATCCGGCTTAAAATCGATGGTTGATAGCTGAACGCCAATGCCGGAATGAAAAGCGCCTTCGACACCTTCCCAATCACCGGAAACCAGGTGGACAAGCACTTTTTCATCATCCAAAGGGATGGATGGAATCATCTCCTTTTGCAGTCCTTTGTAAAACGGCTTTGTCATTTTTGAGCGTGCCGGCAAGTTAATCCACAGCTGCAAAATCTCCAGATGTCCACCGTTTCGCTTAAAATCATCCGAAGAAACTTCAGCATGAATCAAGCCGCGTCCGGCAGTCATCCACTGCACTCCACCCGACTCAATGACACTCTTTTCGCCGCTGCTGTCAAAATGGGCAATGTCGCCATCTAAAATGAAGGTCACCGTTTCCATTCCCCGGTGCGGGTGCGGACCAAAAGGCAAACCATTGTTGTTTGGCGGGTAATCCTGCGGCCCGTGATGGTTCAAAAACAGAAACGGATCAAGATCCTTGATGGAGGGCGTCGGAATGACCCGGTACGTGATTAAATCTTGTATTGGTTCGTAAACCGGCTGATGAATCTTTTTTATAGTCTTCATAATGAATTGAAATAAGTAAGTTTTTAACTATGCTTTCGGTATAAAAAACAACAGGAACCGGCAGATGTTTATACGAATTCCAACAGAGCAAGTGGATTTGAAACAGTGATCCGACAGAAGCGAATTATTTGTTATTTTTAGAAGCATGAAATCAGTCAGCCCAATTGATACAAAGAATAAGCTCGAACAAGGAATGAAGTTTAAAATTTCGCGTTTCAAAGAGCAGATTAAACGCACCAAACCTCACAAACATGACGACTATTATGAATTGATTTTTCTGAGTGCGGGCGAAGGTTTTCATTCCATTGAAACCGACAAATTCGTGGTTTCCCCGCCCGAGTGTTTTTTTCTGAAACCCGGGCAGCTGCATTTCTGGGAGTTTACCAGCATTCCCAAAGGTTTTGTCGTTCTATTTAAAGACGAAGAATTTGATGATATGCAGGAATCAGAAATCAAAGGCATGTATCGAAAACTGGCAAGCAGCAGTCGCTTCAACATTCCATCGGACGATTTTCCTGAGCCGATACTGAACGAGCTAGTGCATGAATACCACCGAAACACGGCCTATTCGCACCCAATCAGCCATGGGTTGCTGGCTGCTTTGTTCGGAAAATTATTAGCATTTTCAGACAGCCATCTGCCAAGGCAAAAGCCTGCGCCAGCGATCTTCGAACGGTTTCGGCAGCTATTGCCAGAGGAAACGCCCCGGCTCCATAAGGTTCGCGAATTTGCCAGCCTGCTGAATACCAGCCCGCAAAACCTGAATGCCATTTGCCGCAAGCAGGCCAACCGGAGCGCCAGCGAATTGATTGCTGCACAATTGCTGCTTGAAGCCAAGCGTTACATCCTTCACACCGATCATACCATTGCCGAAATTGCTGAGCTCCTCTCTTTTTCCGATGCGTCCAATTTTGTTAAATTCTTTAAAAAGGCGGAAGGAAAAACTCCAGTCCAGTTCCGAAAGCAGTATTTTCAATAATACCATTTTTAGTTTTCATCCTACCATGAGATTTTATTCTGCGTGTTCTATTTTTGAATTGAAATTAAAACCATTGACTCATGGAAATCATACTGATCAGTCTTGCTGCCTTTTTCACAGCTGTCCTCACGTTCTTTTCGGGCTTTGGATTAGGAACAATTTTGATGCCTGTATTCGCGCTTTTCTTTCCTGTTGATATTGCTATTGCCCTGACTGGGGTAGTTCATTTTACCAACAACCTTTTTAAAATGGCCCTGGTTGGGAAATTGGCCGATAAGGCCGTTTTACTTCGCTTTGGAATCCCGGCTATTCTGGCTTCATTTGCCGGAGCATGGCTGCTACTTCGGATTTCAGATCTACCATCGCTTTACCAGTATGAACTGGGCGGCAAGGAATTTGAAATAACGCCGGTGAAATTGATCATTGCCATCCTGCTGCTTCTGTTTTCCATTGCCGAAGTGGTGCCTGCAGCCCAAAAAATGCAATTCGGCAAAGACAAGCAAATTCTTGGTGGCGCGTTAAGCGGTTTTTTTGGAGGATTGGCCGGAATCCAGGGGGCTTTACGCAGCGCCTTCCTGATCAAAAGCGGGCTGTCGAAAGAAGCCTACATTGCCACAGGCGTGATCATTGCTTCGCTGGTCGATTTTACGCGGCTTACGGTTTATGCTTCCAGCTTCGCCTCTTCGGGACTGAGCGAAAATAAGCTTTTGCTTTTTTCGGCTACCCTGGCCGCTATTGGCGGAGCATACCTTGGCAGCAAACTGCTGACCAAAATTACCCTTCGGTCTATCCAATTGCTGGTTGCAGCCATGCTGGTAATTATTTCAATTGTCCTGGGCACCGGAATCATCTGAAAAGTCCGTCTGCTAATGCCTTTTTAGATCTTATCGACCGCCACCTTATATTTTGGATCTTCAATGATATTGACATCAATAATTTGATTGGCATTGTGCAACAATTGCCGGCAATCGGGACTCAGGTGTTTCAGATGTAATTTTTTACCGACTTTCAGGTAACGCTCCGTCAACTTGTTCAGTGCTTCAATTCCCGACATGTCGGCTACGCGGCTTTCCGCAAAATCGATGATGACCTCATCGGGGTCGTTCAGCACATCAAATTTTTCATTAAAAGCAGTGACAGAACCAAAAAACAGGGGACCATATATTTCGTAGTGCTTTGCACCTTTTTCGTCAATATGCTTGCGGGCACGGATGCGCTTGGCATTGTCCCAGGCAAAAACCAAGGCCGAAATAATAACACCGACAACCACGGCCAGGGCAAGGTTGTGTAAAAAGACAGTCACCAGGGTCACCAGCACCATCACCAAAATATCTGACTTAGGCATCCGGTTGAATGTTCTCAAGCTGGCCCATTCAAAAGTTCCAATGGCAACCATAATCATCAGGCCGGTCAATGCTGCCATCGGCATTTTTTCGATCAGTCCGGCGCCAAACATGATAAACACCAGGAGCATGACTGCTGCAACAATGCCCGACAAACGCGCCCTGGCGCCCGATGAGATGTTGATTAAACTTTGGCCAATCATGGCACAACCTCCCATTCCGGAGAACATACCCGAAAGCACATTGGCAGTCCCCTGGGCAATCGCTTCTTTATTTCCGCGCCCCCTGGTTTCGGTAATCTCATCAATAATATTAAGGGTAAGCAAGCTTTCGATTAATCCAACTCCAGCCATAATGGCGGCATAGGGAAAGATGAGAATAATGGACTCGAGCGTGAAAGGTACTTTGGGGAAATGGAAGGGAGGAAAACCCCCTTTAATTGAGGCGATATCACCCACCGTCTTGGTGTCAATGCCAAAATAGGCCACGATTCCGAACACTACCAAAATAGCGGCTAATGAAGATGGAATGGCTTTCGTAATTTTAGGCAAGCCCCAAATAATCAGCATGGTCAGTAACACCAAGCCCAGGATAACATAGAGTGACTGACCCGTCAGCCAGGCACCTGACGGATCTTTAAACTGTGCTAACTGTGACATGAAGATGATAATGGCAAGGCCGTTTACAAAACCAAAAATAACGGGATGAGGAACCAAGCGCATAAGTTTTCCAAGTTTTAAGACCCCGGCCAGCATTTGCAGAACCCCGGCTAAAATAACCGTTGCGAAAACATATTCCGGTCCGTGTGATATCGCCAGCGAAACAATGACAATGGCCACTGCTCCTGTGGCTCCTGAAATCATTCCCGGGCGCCCACCCAATACGGAAGTGACCAAGCCCATCACAAAGGCCGCATACAACCCGGTGAGCGGCGACAAGCCGGCAATCAAGGCAAAGGCAATCGCTTCAGGAACCAAAGCCAAAGCTACTGTTAAACCGGAAAGTATTTCCGTTTTATAATCTACCTTCTGGGTTAAATTAAATAAATTAAAAATCTTCTTCATGCCAATGAGTTTAAAATACAATTTCGATTCTACCAATTCAGTGATTGATAAATTGCGACGATCGGTTTTGGTTTTTATTTTCCCTGAATGATGCGGAGCATCAAAAGAACGGGGTGGTTCTTTCGTTTCATGTTAGGGGCGGCAAAAATAGACCTTTGCTCCGAAATCACACGACGCGCCTAAAGTTTCAGACAGCTTTATCTTAAAAATTGACATTAAATTGATATTGGAAAAACCGGCTTTTAATCGCTATTTTTGGAAGCTAAGGCAAGAAACATGACAAATGAAGAACGCCGGCAACTGGTTGAAATTATTCATTCTGAAATAGAAAAACTACAAGCGAAGGCCGATACGCTGAAAGATTTCACCGGCCCCATCTCGCCCGACGATGCCATTGGACGAATTTCGCGGATGGATGCCATCAACAATAAAAGTGTGTTTGATGCCAGTTTGCGAAACATTGAAACACGCTTGGATCAACTTTCGCAAATTAAACAGATTGTGCAAAACCAGGATTACGGTATTTGCATCCAATGTCACCAGTCTATTCCGTTCGAACGCTTAAAACTACGGCCCGAAATCAGGTTGTGTGCCAACTGCCTGAGGCGATAAAAGTAGAAGAGACAAGTAAAGCTTATTCTTTCTGAAGAATCATCAATCAACCGCTTATAGAACTCACGGTTTCGCTGTCGCTTTAAAAACTTTTCTCGTCTGATCGCATCCGATCTTGTGGCTGCACGCTCAAACCAGACAATTTTCCACGGAGATTTCCTACTTGTGTAGCGACTTTTACCAGTGTTGTGATAGTG
>JAGXIR010000203.1 GCA_024635605.1 Sunxiuqinia sp. | reverse complement strand
GCGAAATCAGAATTCGTTCCAACACACCCTGTTCTTTCAGATAAACCAAAACCTCACCTTTCAGGTAGTTTTCATCCCAACCGTATTTGTCAAGCGAAATCCAGGCACCCATTTTGGCGATCTTCACCAGGTTATCCCAATCTTTTTCGTCGCTTGCGTGTGTCCAGATCAAGGCTTCGGGGGAAACTCCCTCTTCTTTTAATATCTCCAATTCCTGAAAAGCGGGCAGGGCAGGACCAGTATGCGACATGATGGTTAGCCCGGTGGCTTTGTGCGCAATGGCTGCCGCACGCACCAATTTAGCATGAAAATCAGACAGCGATTTACGGTCCACCGCTGTTTTAATAAACCCAGGACGAATGCCGGTTCCTTCAATGCCTTGTTCAAATTCAGCAATATAAAATTCGGCAATGGCTTCAGCAGTCATTTCCTGCACATGGGTTGGAATAAACTTATTGTTTTGGGCACCATAAAAACCGGTGTTGGTCAGGATGTTCAGTCCGGTGGCGTCGACCAGTCTTTTGAGCAAGACAACATCGCGCCCAACAAAATTCGGCGTGCATTCCACAAACGATTCGACTCCGTATTGTTTCAGTTTTTGTAATTCGGGAAGTATCCGATCATAGGCTTCCTGCCGGTTATAGCTTTCGGGATGGTAATTGTCGGCACCGGAGAAGTCAACCAAAATGTGTTCATGTTCGAGCGTTGTTCCCAGTTTTTCAGGATTGATAACACCGTTAACGGTTATTATTTTTCCTTCGGGAGAATTGGAACAAGCCAGAAGAAGAACCAAGAATGGAAATACAATCAATTTACGCATGAATTTCTTTTTTCAACCAAAGATATATGATTTACATGGGTTTACAGATGTAGCTAGCTTATTTTTTCGGGATTTTGATTTTTTTTCCCAATGACTCAGATAGTTGATGACTAAGCCAATTAACGTGAGTCCTCCGGCGACTATATAGGCGTTTAAGGCGACAGAAATCCCAATCCCGGTTGAATAGAGCAAGCTTGACGCGGTTGTCAGGTTTTGAACCGTATTTTCTTCTTTGGATTTTAGAATGGTGCCTGCGCCAATAAAACTAATGCCAACGATGATGGCCTGTAGCACACGAATGGGGTCAACACTCAGTAAATCACTCGTAATATTTGCCTCAATAAAATTACTTAAGGGAGGGCTTATGGCTAAAAAAAATCAGGAAACGCCGCCCACAATCATATTGGTGCGCAGACCAGCCGGCTTTTTTACGTGCTCTCGTTCAATGCCTATTATTCCTGATAATATGGTGGCAATAAGAATGTTGAGCAATATGAATAGTTGGCTTTCAGGTGTTTCCATTTTCAACTGCCATGTAATCGTTAACATCATGATAAAACAGTGCTCACCGGATGTTCATCAGTGATCTTAGTTGTTTCTTAGTGCATGGATCAGCTCTTCTTTCGACATTTTGCTACGCCCGTCAATCCCGACTTCTTTGGCTTTGCCGTAGAGCTCCTGCTTGGTCCATTCTTCGTATTTCTGACTGCTACCCCCTTTTTTTCCGGAGTCAGGCGTATTGGCAATTCGGGCCGCTTTTCCTTTGCTGTACCCTTTGTCGCGAAGCGCTTCGTATTGGTCTTCGTTTTTTATGCGTGATGAAAATGCTTTTCCGGGCATGGCTTTATATTTTATTTGTGCTTTTTATTTGCGATTTGTTCAATCAATTTTTCATTGAAGGCCTCAATATCCTCGGGTTTTCTCGAAGTAATCAAGTTTTCGTCAATCACTACTTCCTGGTCAACCCAATTGGCGCCGGCATTTTGCAGATCTTTTTTGATCGAGAAAAATGAAGTCACGATTTTTCCTTTTACAACTTCAGCGTCAATCAGCAATTGCGGTCCGTGGCAAATAGCTGCCACGGGTTTGCCGCTGACTGCGAAGTCATGTACAAACTTAATTGCCTTTGGATCACGCCGGAGTTTGTCCGGGTTAATTACGCCACCGGGAAGCATCAATGCATCGTAATCGGCCACTTCAGCTTCAGCCAGAGCTTTGTTAACATCGGCCTTGCGGCTCCATTCTCCATGTTTCCATGCGGTAATCTTTCCTGTTTCCGGCGAAATGATGTGAACTTCAGCGCCACTTTTCTCCAAGGCTTCTTTCGGTCCAAATAATTCCGATTCCTCAAAACCATTGGTGGCCAGTATGGCAACTTTTTTTCCTTTCAACTCTTTCATAGCTTTTTGTTTCTACAATTGATCGATGAAGTTTTTGACTTCTTCTTTTGTTTTCCCGGTTTTTTTCTGAATTCGTCCGACTAGTTCATCTTCGAGACCTTCTTCATAGGTCAAATCATCTTCTGTGAGTTCACTGTACTCTTGTTTGAGTCTTCCTTTAATGGTGTTCCAGTTTCCTTTGATCTTGTCTGTTAATGCACTCATACAATTTTATTTTAAGGGTCATTAAATGTTTTGGGATAGCTATAAGACATCTTATGACCTTCGCCTCCCTCTTTTAACCAAGGCTTCATTCGGTTCAAATAATTTCGATTCCTCAAAGCCATTGGTGTCCAGTATGGCAATTTTTTTCCTCTTAGTTATGCCATCGCATTTTGTTTCTACAATTGATCAATGAAGTTTTTGACTTCTTCTTTTGTTTTTCCTGTTTTCTTCTGAATCCGCCCCATGAGTTCATCTTCGAGGCCTTCTTCATAGGTTAAATCATCGTCTGTAAGTTCACCGTACTCTTGTTTGAGTTTTCCTTTAATGGTGTTCCAGTTTCCTTTGATTTTGTCTGTTGTTGCTTTCATACAATTTTATTTTAAGAGTTATTAAATGTTTTGGGATGGCGATAAGACATCGGCCGTTTCAAAATGAATCTCCTTGCGCTGATGTCGATATTAGTCAAATTGTCTCTGTTCGATGTTATTCATGAACTTTGAAGTCACTTCAGAACCGTCAACCCCGTACGAATCGACAACGGTTCCTTTTTCTCCGGAATTGGTTTTTACAGCATATACAATACTCATATCCGATGGATTTGTCTCTCCTTCAAATCGATGGAATTCATGTAGTTCGACCTCCGAAGGAAGGTAATGCACTGTTTTGCTTTCCTCCAATTGTCCGTATCGGTTAACGCGATAATTATGCGTGTAGCCCCGTTTTGCCAAGTCTGCAAGGGCTCCCACAAGTGTACTGTATTGATTATTCTTATTCATAATGAAAACGCTTAAATGATTTATTCGTCTGAATTATTTTTATCCGATGAAGTATAGGAAACATCCCATTGCTCGCCAAAAAGAAACTCGTCGACTTCATTTCGATCTGAGTTTTCGCATTCCTGTTTTTGTAGATCTTCCGGCAATTGCTCCGGCGCTGCCTTCTTTCCGATGACAAACATGGTGAGTGGTTCAAACTCTTCCGGAACATTCAGCTTCTCAGTGACTTTTTCAGGCGAAAAGCCTGCCATCTGGTGGACAAACAAGCCTAAACTGGTGGCCCGTAAAGTTGATGCAGCCATAAAAGCCCCGGAGTCATAGAACCGATGCCTGTTTAGCTTGTCTTTTTTAGTAAAATGCTTTTTCCCTAACACCACGCCCAGACAAGGTGCTGTTTTTACCCACTTCTGATTGAACTCACCGAGACATTCAAACAGCTTGTTGTAGTGGGCATCATCTTTCGATGCAAAAATGATCCGCCAGGGCTGCTCATTAAAGCTGGACATCATGGTTCGTCCGGCATCAAATATTTTTACAATGATTTCTGGTGGTATTTTTTCATCCGAAAAACTGCGCGGACTCCATCTACGTTCAAGCAGTTCCAGCAGATTTTTTTCTTTCTGACTAAGCTGATTTATTGTTGTTGTATTTTCTGTCTCTCTCATCATGCGATTTCTCCTAATTTTCAAGTACGATTGATAAAGTGAAAAAACCTTGCCAAACTCATCGTAGGGAATTTAAAGAACGTAGGATACAGCTGCTATCTGCTTGTTTACTGCCTTAGGTGTCTGGAGGGGAAAGGATTCCAGATTGTTTTTGAACAAACAGTCAGGTGTGGAAATGTGGAACTAATTCCACGTTCTGTTTTTAAAAGGGAGAGGGCATGAAAAAGCCGGCTCCGCAATGGAGCCGGCTTAATAAAATGAGGTTTAGTTGTTGTTTTAGTAGCCAGGATTTTGTGGTAACAAGTTTGGATTCACATCGATCTCTTGTTGTGGAATTGGAAGAAGGTAGTGTTTTCCTGCGTCAAAATTTGCATGAGGCTCGAGTGAATTGGGTCCTTTGAAAACGTCGTTCCCAAGGCCCAAACGTTTGATGTCGTACCAACGTTTCCATTCGAACGAGAGCTCTAGCCGGCGTTCTTCAATAACCAAAGATTTAAAATCGGCTTTTGAAATGCCAACGGCAACATCTTCAGGAAAGCTGTTTTGCTGTCCTGCTGCATTGCGTGCACGAGCTCGGAGCTGATTCACATATCCAATTGCCTCCTGCGTTGGCCCGCTGGCACTGACTTCGTTGATTGCTTCGGCAGCAATCAATAAAACTTCAGCATAACGCATGGCTGTGAAATTCAGATCCCCATTCGCGCCGTCACCTGAAGGACTATCCCCATGGAACCGCATGAACTTGGCAATGTGCGGACGCTGGGTATTATCATATTCGGTATAAGGTATTTCAACACCGTTCTTCATCGTCGTTGCATCAAAGGCTACTGACTTGCGGTAGTCGCGGTCATCCCAACTATTGTAAACTGCCATAGAAGGAACATTAACACTCCAACCCAAATCATCTGAACCACGAATGCCCGTAAGTGGGGCCATATAATGCACGTTTTCGCCACCAGAGCCACTTATTCCGGACGCAAAATCAAGGGCAAAAAGGTTTTCAGAATTAAAAATAGTGGCATTGAAAACATCCTGATAGTCGCTCATCAAATCTACTCCAAACCTGGCTTTGTTGGAAATAACCCATTTAGCTTCCTCCGCTGCTTTGGGATAATCTGCTCTTGTAAGTGCGACTGATGCCAGGTAAGCTGCGGCAGTTCCTTTTGAAGGCCGAAAACGGGTGTTATTTGGTTGTTTATCCGGTAGATTTTCTTTGGCAAATTCAAGATCAGCAATAATTCCCGCGTACACATTGTCAACCGAAGTTTTGGAAATACTTTTGACTGCGTCCGGGTCATTGACAAAAAAGTCGATATACGGAATTTCTCCAAAGATCTGAACCAAATCATAATAGATAAAAGCCCTGACAAACCGTGCCTCGGCACGCATCGCATTTAATTCCGCTTCATCGCCTTCTATCAGGTCGGCACCATGAAGTGCTGCATTAGCTGCGCTGATGATTTCATAGGCGCGGGGCCAAAGAGCGGTTGTCATCCCGTTGTTAGCATCTGCGGCAAAATCGTTTATCTGCTGACGCCGTGCCGGGGTCCCCCTGTCGCCAATATCGCACATGTCACTCATCAATTGAAGGGTAAGGGTAAGTTTTCGGCCATAATAGCTTTCAGAAGCGATTCGCCCATAAGTCCCATTAATTGCTGTTTGTACATCCTTAGGTGATTGGAACATACTTTCAGGGGCAAGCAAGCCAACCGGTTCTTCAATCAGATCAGTACATCCTGCCAATGAAATTGCAATAAGTAGGATTAAACTATAAATATATTTTTTCATTTTTTTTAATTTAATGATTAATGCTTATTTTCCATTAAAGTCCCAGCTTCACCCCAAAAGTAACTGATTTGGTATTTGGATAACTGCCGTAATCAAGTCCCAGGTTTCGGTTTGAATTGGTATTGCCGTCACTCCGATAGTTTACTTCAGGATCAAGACCATCATAGCTAGTAATCGTTAAAAGGTTTTGGGCACTTACTGTTAGCCGAAGAGAACTGAAACCAGCCCTGTTAATGATCCTTTTGGGAATATTATATCCCAATGAAATATTTTTCAGCCGGATGTAACTTCCATCATAAACCCATCGTGTCGATGAAATACGGGCTCTCGGTTTTGCCAGAGGAATATTTGTATCTGTGTTCGTTGAAGTCCAACGATCGAGTGCAGCAGTGGTTGAATTGTTTTGGCCGGCCATTAGGTTAAGCTCCATCAACGAGAAGCTATAAAGGTCATTTCCTTCAGAGCCTTGAAAAAAGATATTCAAGTCAAATGCACCGTAAGAGAGCGTATTGTTCAATCCCCAAATGAAGTCAGGGTGGGGATTGCCAATAATGCTTCGGTCAGCACTGTTAATTCTGCCATCCGGTATGTAGTCTTGGTTTCCATCTTCATCGAAACCGGAAATATCTTTGAATTTTTCACCTCCGGCTTTGTTTTCAAAGTTGCCTGGCAGTGCTTCGCTGTCTGATTGTAATACTCCTTCATAGGTATATCCGAAAAAGGATCCGATAGGTTCACCTTCACGTAAAATGCCAGTTGCGCCAACGCCAACCATGTGACTGGGATTTGCTTCAATGAAAATATCCTTACCATCAGGAAGTTCGAGCACTTTATTTTTGTTGGTTGAAATATTGAACATGGTTTCCCATTTCAGCTTTTTGTCGATGTTGACGGTCGTTATTGACAATTCAGCCCCTTTGTTTTCTACTTTGCCAATGTTGCTTAACTGCGAGCTATATCCCGAATATTGTGGGAGTGGCTGGCTGAAAAGCAAGTCTGAGGTGACCATCCGGTACACATCACCATTCACCAATATACGCATGTCAAATAATCCAAGATCGAATCCAATATTGGTTTGTTCAGTGCTTTCCCAACTTAGGTTTTCATTGGCAACAGTCGTTGGACGAACGGCATTAACAATATTGCCATCAATAATTGTCAGTACGGATCCGAAGCGGGCTAGCGACTGGTAAGCGCCGATGGCTTGATTGCCGGTAATCCCAAAACTTCCGCGAAGTTTAAGTTGGCGCACTTTTTCTACTGATTGCATAAATGATTCTTCCGCTACGTTCCACGCCAAAGCTCCCGAGGGAAAGAAGGCCCATTTGTTATTTTTTGCAAAGCGGGAAGAACCATCATAACGAGCGTTAAGCGTCAACATATACCGGTTCTTGAGTTTGTAGTTGACCCGTCCGTAATAGGAAGATAATTCTGATTTGGAAAAAGAAGATGACGGGGTAAGTAATTCAGCTCCTTGTCCCAGGTTCCAGTACAAACCAGTATCTGTAATAAATCCTGCGGCACGTGTGTTCCAATTGGTATTTTCAAATGATTGATAGGAATATCCTGCCATTGCCGTAACATCATGGATGCCGAATGACTTGGTGTAGGTCATGTAATTCTCACTGATCAGATTGGTATTTTTACTGGCGTAGATACTTCCTATTCCACCACGCGTTTTAGCTGCATTGAGCGTTGTAGGCGTATAGTCTCCATTCCGGCCATTGTAAATATTGGCCCCCAATGTTGACCGCCATTTTAACTCAGGAAGAATGCTGTATTCTCCATAGAAATTGGCTTGAAGGAGATCAGAAACATCTTCACTGGTTAATTCATTGACCAAAGCAACTGGGTTGTCATGGGGGTCATTTAAAGTAGCCAGCGTGTAATTCCCGTTTTCATCATAAATAGGCTGGGTTGGTTCAAATTTAAACGCAGCCGACACAACACCGGTGTTTGCCTGGCCACCGCTGCCTTCCTGCGTCCTCACGCCACTTTTATCAGTCCGGTTGGCAAATAAGTTGGCTCCAAGTTTTATTTTTTCGGTGGCTTTAATATCCAAATTACTGGTCACCGAATAGCGGGAATAATCAGAATTAAGCACAATTCCTTTTTGGTCGTAAACAATGCCGGAAACATAAAATTGCATGTTTTCACCACCACCTGAAAATGAAAGCTGATAGTTTTGAATTCCTCCTGTTCTGAAAATTTCTTCTTGCCAATCAGTCCCTTCCCCATACGATGACGGATTTGGGTAGGGTACATTCGATGGATCAACCCCATTATTTGTCCGCGATTCATTTATGTATTCTGCCATTTGTGCTGCATTGAGCAAATCAAAACGATTGATCTCATTTTGCATGGAATACGAAGTGTTAAATTCAATCTTCGTCTTACCTGCTTGTCCTCTTTTTGTAGTCACCATGATCACTCCGTTTGCACCGCGTGATCCGTAAATGGCTGTAGCGGAAGCGTCTTTTAATATCTCGATCGATTCAATATCTTCAGGAGGCGGCATTGTTCCACCGGGAAAACCATCAACGACATAAAGAGGGTCGGAAGATGAATTAATAGAAGTACCACCGCGAATACGAATTTTTATATTTGATCCTGGTTCACCATTGTTAGATGAAATTTGGACACCGGCTGCGCGTCCTTGCAAAGCCTGGGCTGCCCCCAGAGAAGGATAAGCTGAAATTTCTTCTGATTTCACCTGGCTAACTGCTCCCGTGATATCACTTTTTTTCACACTTCCGTAACCAACAACCACGACTTCGTCCAAACCAACAACATCTTCGGCTAGCTGCACACTCACGGTATTGGATCCGCTCAGTTGTACTTCCTCCGTTTTGTAGCCGATGAATGAAAATACCAGCACGGCATTTGATGAACTCACCCGTAGGTTGTATTGGCCGTCCGGGTCTGTCACCGTTCCGTTTGTTGTTCCTTTTTCAACGACACTGACGCCCGGAAGCAATTCGCCCGATGTGGAGCTTACTACGCCGGTGATCGTTCCGGCTTGCCGCGAAGGCGAGTCGGATGGCGTGATAACGATCAGCCGGTTGGCCATAATGGAATACGAATTTCCTGAGCCTGCCAGAATTTCATCCAGAATCTCTTCAACGGTTTTGTTTTTATACTTGATGTTGTGATACTTGTTTGCATCAAGTAAATCATCATTGTAAAGAAATTTGAATTCAGTCTGACTTTCAATGACTTCCAAGATCTGAACGGTAGTCACATTTTGCAGGTCAACTGAGAGTTTCGTTGATTGCGAATAAACTGTCCCAAAAGAGTGAACAGTTACGAGTAGGAATAGCAAGATAAATTTCATAGCAATCAAAATTTTAAACAGACCCCGATTTTTCAGGAAGGTCCATCTTTTACATTTTTTTTTCATAATTTTAGAACGTTATTAGTTTACACTTTTAATAATGACCGCGTTGAAGGCGGTTGAACTGAAATCGGGAAATGTTGGCGCATTTTCCGATTTTTTCTTTCAAAAAGGTTTTGTCATAGGCAAATCAATATTTGTTACGAATTTTCTTTGGTTAATATTTCTATTTGATTTTTATCAATTGTATAATCAAAAGGCAGGGAGAGGCTTAATGCTTCAATGGCCTGCTCAATGGTTTCATTTTCAAAAGTTCCGGTATACCGGGAGTTTTTCAATGATTCATCCTTGATTTCAATTTTCACATCATACCAGCGTTCCATTTGCCTGACCAGGTTCACCAACGGCTCGCTTTTAAAAACCAGTACATGGTCTTTCCACGAAGTATAGTCTTCCACTTTCACTTTTTCGAAAATGGTTAACGAGGCTTTTGATTTCAATGGAATTGCTGTTGGCTCCTGAATGGCTAATGAGTCGTCCTGCCGGTGTTTTTCAGCTAAGCGTTTGATCTGAAAATCAGTCGTTCCTTTGATGAAGGTTGCCTGCTGGTTTGGTTTCAGGAAAATTGGTTCCCTGATGGTTTTGTTGTCCAGTTGTCCGTCAATCCGAATGGAGCCATTGACAAGTGTTGCCTCAATCTGGTCATCGTCGTCGTATGATTTTACATTGAAGCTTGTTCCTAGAACCTGAATGTTGATGGTTGAGGTCTTGACATTGAATTTGCGGTTTTTCACGTGGGCCACTTCAAAGAAAGCTTCGCCTTCCAGAAAGACGTCCACATCTTTTTGATCCAGGTTGGCGGGGTATTTAAAAGTTGTTCCCGAATTGAGCCAGATTTGGGTGCCATCGGTCAAGGTGATGTTGGTCCGGGCGCCGTAAGGTACTTCCAGCGTGTTGTATTCGTTTTTTTGAAACTGGTTCAATAAAAACCAGCTCGCGCCAAAAGCGACAACCAAAATCGCAGCAATCTTATAAACTTCCCGTAAATTCCGGCTCCATAGAAAATTTTTTGTTGTGTCGGTTTTCTTTTCCAGTTTCTCAATCTCCGTCCAAAGTTTTGCCCACTCTTCCTGTTGTCTCTCTTTATTTTTGGGCTGAACGATCTTTGATGAATCCCAGATATCTTTCAACTCATAAAACAGTTTCTTATGCCGAGGCGATTCATACACCCAGGCAAATAGTTCGTTCTGCTCCTTTTGGGTAAGTTCTTCCCGAAGCTGGCCAATCAACAATCGTTTGTATTTGTCTTCTACGTCCATATCCTATCATGCTATCTATACAATAAGACAGGTTAGTGCCGGAGGCTACGTCAACTATTTTCAAAAAAAGTGATTCTTTTTTCAGCTTATATTGAACGATCTTTTTTTGTGCGCCTGTGAATAAACAAAAGGAGCAAGTAGTCTTGGAGTTCGAGTTTGATTTGTTTTAAAGCTCGGTAGATACGAGTTTCCACCGTCCGGACAGGGAGATCCAGTTGTTCGGCAATTTCCTTGGTCGACAAGTTTTCGAAGCGACTTAAGCGAAACGGCTGTTGGTATTTTTCGGGCAAGGCAGCCACTGCCTTTCGCAGTTTTTCTTCCATTTCTTTTTCCAAAAGACTGGAATATGCCGTTTGATAATCGTTAATCTCCTCTGTTTTCTGCTTGAGACTTTCCTGTGTGTATTTCAGCCGAACTGATTTTTTTGACAAGTGATTCAGGCAATTGTTCCGGACGCTGGTGAATAAGTAACTCTTTGCCGATGTCGGGGCGGACAGGCTGGAGAAATTCCTCCAGAGGTTCAAAAAAGCATCTTGCACCAAGTCATAGGCCACTTCTTCGTCGTGAACGAATTTTTGGGCATAGACAACCAGCATCAAATGATAGTCTTTAAAATATTGTTCGAAAAGTATTTTTTCAGCTAGTTGTCCCACTTAAAAAACGATTCGGTTTAGAGGGGCAAAATATAAGGATAAAATCACAATCCCATCAACTGAAGGAAAATAAAAAGCGTTGGATTGCTGTAATTATTGTCCGTTGGTTTTTTCTGATACCGGCTTGCTTTTTTTCCGTCCTACAACCAAAACTGCTCCGGCTAAAATTATAATCGCTCCAAGAAAAGAGAGCAGGGAAAACCGTTCGGCTTCAATCCAGCTGACATTCATTTTGGAGAGGATGCCCATCACTGCGAAGGTAATCATGGGGTTGAGGATGACGATGATACTGACTTTGTTCGCCTGAGTGTACTTTAAAGCCTGGGCCAGGCAGCTGTAGGCAACCAGT
>JAGXIR010000202.1 GCA_024635605.1 Sunxiuqinia sp. | reverse complement strand
TTGCAGGTTCATCACCTGGCGGGCTACAGTACCATTGCATCCCCAGTAATAGCGCCCGCCCAACGGACGACCATACACATCGGCACGGCCCTGTTCCACAATCTGGTCGGCAACAGCCAAAATATTTTGTCTGATTTCCTCGAGGATCTCCGGATTCCGCCCTTCCCTTTCGGACAATGCATAAGCAAACATACCCAAATTTGAAACATCGCCCCAATCCCAGTTTTCATCGACCTCAAACTCCATTTCGGCGGCCCGTTGCTCAAAATCCGTCAGCAATTCGGCATCACCGGTGGTTTCCCAAAGTTCAACGGCTGCCCACAAGCGGTCGTCCACATCAGCCGACTGGTAACCGCCGGTTTTAAACTCCCCCTGCTCAAAGCGGTTGTGCTCCGGGCTCGCTTTCAAAAACTGATAACTCAGCAACGCAGCGCTCAGACATTTTTCGGCATAAGCTTCATCGTAAGGTTTAAAATAGCGGGCAGCTTGTGCCATCATAGCTACGAAATCAGCCGTGGCAGCCGAACTCCATTCGGTGAAATAACGTTTCTCCACATCTTCACCGGCTTTGATAAATGGCGCAAAGTTGGTTCGAGTCAACTTGTGCGAAACACGTCCCGATCCATCCGGATATTGCATCTTGAGCAGCCAATCGGTTTCCCACTTCAGTTCTTTCAAAAAATCAGGAAATCCGGGCGCTGTCTCAGGCAAGTCGAGCTTGATATCTTCCAATTGATTTTGAAACTGGTTCCAGGCCATAAATAACATGCCGACCGATATTCCGGCGTTTACCGTGTATTTACCATAGTCGCCCGCATCGTGCCATCCGCCGGTGCCATCGCGCTGACTGCCGGTTTCACCTATAAAATTTTCGTACCCATCGTCTAAATGACAAGCCTCATGTGCAAAATGCAGTCCATTGTGGGTTCCTTCAACCGCCATTCCGCAGCGCCACAAATAAAAAGCCCGCATACTCGTGTAAAAAACCGGCTTGTAAATATCGTTGCCTATTTCAAATTCAGCAGAACGAACTCCATCGGGAAGTTCGAGGTAGAATTTACCGGGTTCTGAAAAAGAAGAGAAATCAGCCATTCGAACATCCTGATTCACATCTTCCTGAGCGAATGGGCCACTGGCAGTCGCTTCAAAAACAAGCTTGCCAGTTGCCGCTTCCTTCACAAAAAACTGGCCGGCTTCGCCAGTCAATGTGGCTTTTTTTTCGGCATTGAGAAGAAAACCAATGGTGTTGAGATGAATGGATGCGGCTTGTTTTTCCGCTGAATTACAGGACAGAAGGGTTAATAATAGCAATAAAACGAAGAAGTTTTTCATACTCAGGTTTAGTTTGGCTTAATGGTTTTACAAGAAAATTTCCGCAATAATAATGAAAATCTGGCAATCAGGTAGCCTTGCTCACCCTAATCTTTTTATTTTTCAACTTGCTACTATCCAAAAGCTGAATCAGTTGTTGCGCTTCGGAAGCATGCACGCCAACGAAAGCGCAGTCCTGTTTAAGTTCAATAATTCCAAGTTGATCCTTGCTTAGTTTACCCTGCTTGAAAAACAGTCCGGCCAGATCTCCTTTCGATATTTTATCTTTCCGCCCACCCGACACAAACAAGGTTGTCCAAACGGAGGGCTCGGGTAACGGTGCTTTTTGAATTCTTTCAATTCCCGGCGAACCAATAAAATCGGGCAACTCTTCTTTTTCCCATTGCAAAACATAAGCGGTTCCGTCATTAAACATCCGGGCTGTGCGTCCGTTTCGGTGCGTGAATTCATCTTTTCGTGTGGGCAGTTGGTAATGAAGAATAAATTTGATTTCAGGAATATCAAGTCCGCGGGCTGCCAAATCAGTGGCGATTAAAAGTTGGTGCGTGCCATTCCGAAACTGAATAAGTGCCCGCTCACGGTCTATCTGCTCCATGCCGCCATAAAAGCAGCCGTGTGGAATTTTCTTTGCAGTCAAAAAGTCGCTGACACGCTGAATGGTGTCCTTGAAATTACAAAAAATGATGCCTGGCTGATTTCCAATATGGCACAGCGCCTCAACCAGCGTTTCCAATTTATCTTTATCCGGCGAAAGTATCCGCCTGATTTTAAGCTGCGAACGGCTATCGCCAAGAAAGTTGACATAAGTTGGCTTCTTCAGCCCTGCAAACGATGGGATGCTAATTTTCTGGGTAGCCGAAGTTAAAATCTTCTTTTCCAGCATTGGTAAAGCCATCAGAATTTCACTCATTTCGGCTTCAAAACCGATTTCAAGCGACTTGTCGAATTCGTCGAGCACCAGCGTTTTGATTTCATCGGTCGAAAAGGTTTGTCTGCGCAAATGATCGGCTACTCGGCCTGGAGTGCCAATTAAAACCGCCGGCCGATGCTTGAGCTCCAGCTTATCTTTCGAAAAAGAAGTTCCGCCATAAACCGCGTTGGTTTTAAAACCCGCACCCATTTCACGGGTTACCTGTTCAATTTGAATGACTAACTCACGCGATGGCGCAATAATCAAGGCTTGAATTTCCTCGCAATTTCGATCCATACTGGCAATTAGCGGCAATAAAAAAGCCAGGGTTTTCCCGGTTCCGGTTGGCGATAGCAACACAATTTCGGACTTGGAATGAATGGCGTGTTGCGCTTCCTGCTGCATGGCATTGAGTTCCTCAATCCCTAATTTTTCCAGAATGTTTTTCTGATTTTTTAACATCCTGCAAAGATAGTGTTATTTAGCCTCTGTAAGAATTAGAATACATTACTCATGATTCCTCTTTTCGCTGAACTGGAAAGGGTAATTTTTTTTGAAGTGTCTGCGAAGTTCCATTCCCCGTTTTACAGCGGCAATTTGTATCTTCGCATAAAAAAAGAAGATGATTCCAAAACTGAAACATGCCGGCAAAAATTTTCTATTGCTGGCCGGGCCTTGTGTTATTGAAGGAGGAGAAATGGCATTCGACATTGCCGCAAAGATTGTGGATATCTGCGATCGCCTCGAAATTCCTTTTGTTTTTAAAGGTTCGTACCGGAAAGCCAACCGCTCGCGGATTGATTCCTTTACTGGCATTGGTGATGAAAAAGCGCTAAGCATTCTAAAATCTGTGGGCGAAAAATTTAATATTCCAACGGTCACTGATATTCATTCGGCCAGCGAGGCAGCATTGGCTGCGCAATATGTTGATGTCCTGCAAATTCCGGCTTTCCTATGCCGCCAAACGGATTTGCTGATTGCTGCTGCCGAAACTGGCAAAGTGGTGAATATTAAAAAAGGCCAATTCCTGTCGGCTGAGTCGATGAAATTTGCGATCGATAAGGTTCGTGATTCCGGCAACGACAAAGTGATGCTAACAGAACGTGGAACCACTTTCGGCTACCAGGATCTGGTGGTTGACTACCGCGGCATTCCAGTCATGAAAGAAAATAACTGTCTGGTTATTATGGACATCACCCACTCCCTGCAACAACCCAACCAAACATCTGGTGTTACGGGAGGTAAACCTGAACTGATTGAAACCATTGCTAAAGCAGCGATTGCTGTTGGTGTTGATGGTATTTTTATTGAAACCCATCCCAACCCAGGTGTTGCAAAATCGGATGGTGCCAACATGTTACAACTCGACTTACTGGAACAATTGCTAACGAAATTGGTTAAACTGAAACAGGTAGTCGATCAACTCTAAATTCAAAACATAAATTCAGTATGAAAAATCGCCGTAGCTTTCTAAAAAGATCATTGGCTGGAATCGGACTTCTAAGCTTTCCGTTTCTGCCGAAAAAAGCCAGTGCCAGCGAAATGAAAATCTCGTTGCACGACAGTTTCCTCCACCACGTTTATTTTTGGTTGAAAGAACCAGACAATCAAGCGGCCTGCAAGCGTTTTGAAGAAGGGCTGGCCTTGCTGGTTACCATTCCCGAAATAAAGCTATACCACACGGGCAAACCGGTAAAATCAGACCGCGATGTGGTGGACGATTCCTTTACCTATTCGTACCTGGCCGTGTTTGATAACAAAGCCGATCAGAACATTTACCAAGACCATCCCACCCACCTGAAGTTTATTGAAGAATATGGTGATTTATGGGAGAAAGTAATTGTTTACGACGCCCTTTAATGAAAAAATAGATAAGCGATCAGGATGGCTGCAATAATTCCTGTAAGGTCAGCAATCAGCCCACAAACCACGGCATAACGGGTTCTTGTAATTCCTACCGCGCCAAAGTAAACAGCCAAGGTATAAAAGGTCGTTTCTGTTGATCCTTGAAATACGGATGATAATAAACCGGCAAATGAGTCGGGTCCAAAATTGGGGTTATTGTATATTTCGAGCATGGCGCCTCGTGCGCCACTCCCACTCAAAGGTTTCATAAAAGCAACCGGCAGTGCATCAACAAAATCCGTGTTGAATCCAATTAACGAAACAATTCCTTTTATACCACCTATCACCAAATCCATGGCACCTGATGCCCGAAAAACGCCAATGGCAACAAGCATGGCCACCAGGTAAGGAATGATTTTAATGGCCACATTGAACCCATCTTTCGCTCCAGTAATAAATGAGTTGTAAACATCAATCTTCTTCCTGAAAGCCAGAAACAGAAAGGAAATAATAATCAGAAAGATGATCAGGTTGCCGCCAAAAGACGAGACTTCCGTTATTTGATCCTGATTCAAAGTAGAAAACCACCACAATAATCCGGCAATGCATGCTGTTGCTGTACCGATATAGGCGATGACTATTTTATTAAAAAGATTGATTCGCTGATAGATTGAAACCGATATTAAACCTGCGAGCGTCGAAAAATAGGTCGCTAATAAAATAGGGAGAAAAATAACGGAAACCATCTGCGACTCAGCAGCCACACGGTATGCCAGGATGCTCACCGGAATAACCGTCAGGCCCGAGGTATTCAAAACCAGAAACATAATTTGTGCATTGGATGCTTGATCCTTTTCAACATTAAGCTCCTGCAGATCTTCCATGGCTTTAAGCCCCAAAGGAGTTGCGGCATTATCCAATCCCAACATGTTGGCCGAAAGGTTCATCATCATCGCCCCAATCGACTTATGATTTTTTGGCAGTTCCGGAAAAAGCTTATTAAAGAAGGGACCAAAAATACGGGTGATAATATTCACAGCACCGCCATCCTCTCCCACTTTCATGATTCCAAGCCACAAAACCATCACACCAATCAACGCAATAATCAGCTCGACACTGGCTGTAGCCATTGAAAAGGAAGCATCGACCATGTCTTTAAAAACGTG
>JAGXIR010000201.1 GCA_024635605.1 Sunxiuqinia sp. | reverse complement strand
GCCTGCCGTGAACCAAGAATCTTTTTCTGTTCTTTCGTGCGATTCTTTAAGTTTATCTACCATCTTATTCAAGGCGAGGCTTAACTCATCTTGGTCTGACCTTGGAGCAATTTGACTACTATAATCGCCATCAGCAACTTTTATAGTGTAACTGATCACTTCCCTGAGTCCGTCTTGAATTTCCCGGAATGAATTAGCCAGTTCACCAATCTCATTATCGGTGTCAATTGAAAGATCAACTGCCAGATTCCCTTTTGCAATGACTGCAAATTTCTCAACCATTTCATGCACAGGGGATGTAATCGACCTGCTGATCAATTCAGAAATCAAGCCTACTATTAAAATCAATAAAAAGACCATCAATAAAATACCTACCAGTAAAAGACTATTTGTCACCTTACCTAAGGCCGAAATCGCCCCGGCAAAATCGCCATAATAGACTCTCATCTGCTCTAAATCTTTAGCGATCTCCTCATCAACTTCAACAACCGCACTGGACTGATAAGCCAAAACTTCATTTTTTATTCGTTCCCCCTGCTCATAAACATCCTTCGTTATTTGCTGAGCCTCAGCCAGCTTTGCGAGATCCAGTACCAAGAGTAATTTAATCCGGCTAGCCATCAATGCAGCATTTGATCGATCATCACCATAAGCCTCTCTGTAGCAAGCAAAAAGAGTATCAACATATTCTTCTTTGGGCAACTGAGCCAGCTGCTCAATGATCGAAAAATTCCGTGCCATCTGGTTGGCAGCCTCCATTTTTGCGACTGCCTTGTCCCGCCATTCTTCATCATTCGAAATCTGGAAGCGATAAAAGTCCTCGATACCTTCATGAAACACGTTGTTATGCACCCGCTCTGCATTAATCATCAGATTAAGTGTTTTACCTGTGTTGTAAAAGTAGTTGGATACAAAGCCTAGAACGATCAAACTAAGGATCGAAAAAAAACTTAGAATCCGGAGTTTATTCCGGAGCTTCAGCCCACTGAAGTTAACCATGATAATTTGGATTATTTTGCCACAAAAATAGGAAATGATTGTTAAGTCAAATCATATTTTGAAAAATTGATTGCCCAAGTTATCAAATATCAATTTGCTAATGCTTATAATTAACTTGCAAGTCAAAGCAATATCAACCCACGCAAACCACTACAGACCAGGTTTTTTCCATTCCTAAAAACAGCCAGCTTAAACAAAAGCACACCAAAACCAGGCATGAGGTACGCCCTCTTCTTTACCAAAAAAAACAGTTCAAAACCTAAAACCAATGACCACGTCATCAGCTTATTTAGGAATAAAAACATCGGTTAAACTTTTGAAGTCCCCCTGAAAACAACCATTTGAATAACCTCAATGTCTGTTTTAAACTTGATTTTCATTCCTGAATATCAGACATCTTTAGAATACAGATTCAGCCAGTTTGTGTCAACAACGTAGAGCTCGGTAATTAATTTTCAGAAATAAAAAATCCCGCTGTTGAGCGGGATTTATTCGTTTTATGCGTTGACCTTCGCCAACTTTTCTTTTAACAATCCTGGAATTTCAGAAGGCTCTTTGGCTACCGGCACATTGGCTTTGGCAAAGGCCTTAATTTTTTCTTCGGCTGTTCCTGAGCCGCTGGAAATGATCGCTCCGGCATGTCCCATGCGTTTTCCCGGAGGAGCGGTCTGTCCGGCAATGAAGGATACCACCGGCTTGGTCATGTGTTTGGCAATATATTCAGCAGCCTGCTCTTCAGCATCGCCACCAATTTCGCCAATCAACACAACAGCTTCGGTTTCCGGATCGTTTTCATACATTTCAAGCAAATCGATATAGTACAGCCCAGCCACGGGGTCGCCGCCAATGCCAACAACCGTACTCTGCCCCATGCCATTCATGGTCAACATATTCACCACTTCATAAGTTAACGTGCCGCTTCGCGACATCAAACCAATGTTTCCTTTCTTGAAAATCATACCCGGCAAAATGCCGATCAACGCCTCATCGGGCGTAATCAATCCCGGACAGTTTGGACCAATCAGTTTGGTTCCGTTTCGTTCAATAATGGAAGTCACCCGAATCATATCCTGAATCGGTACTCCTTCAGAAATGGTGACCACCAGTTGAATGCCTGCATACGACGCTTCCAAAATGGCATCAGCAGCAAAGGCCGCCGGCACAAAAATGATGGAAGTGTTGGCGCCTGTTTTCTTCACAGCCTCAGCAACTGTATCAAACACAGGAATTCCATCGACCACTTGTCCACCTTTCCCAGGTGAAGTTCCGGCTACAATGTTGGTTCCATATTCTTTCATCCGGCCGGCATGAAATTGGCCGTCACGACCTGTAATTCCCTGCACCAGTAGTTTTGTATCTTTATTTACGAGAATACTCATTTTTTTCGATTTTTATGATTCCTGAACTCTACTTAACTCAATGGCTTTCTGGGCCGCTTCGCTCATGGTTTGTACCGTTGGCAATCCTTTTTCTTTCAAAAGGGCCAGGCCTTCGTCGGCATTGGTTCCCGACAAGCGCACCACGATGGGCATATCCGATTTAATGGTATTCAGCGCTTCAATCAAGCCCCGAGCTACATCATCGCAACGAGTGATGCCTCCAAAAATATTGATCATCACGGCATTCACATTCTTATCCGAAATCAAGATGTTCATGGCGTCCACCACTTTTTGGGGATTGGAACTTCCGCCAATATCCAAAAAGTTGGCCGGTTCGCCACCATACAATTTAATCATGTCCATGGTGGCCATGGCCAGCCCGGCACCATTCACCATACAACCGATATTGCCATCCAGTTTCACATAGGACAGGCCTTTCTCGTGAGCTTCAATTTCCTTACGTTCATCTTCATCGGCCTCGCGCATCGCTTCAATTTCCGACTGACGATACAGTGCATTGTCATCAAAGTTCATCTTGCCGTCAATCGCCCATATTTTACCGTCAGGTGTCAACACCAGTGGATTGATTTCGGCAATGGTTGCATCGGTTTCCACAAACAAAGTGTACAGCTTTTGCAGAATGCCAGCCGCTTTTCGGGCCAATTTCACGTCGCCAAACAACTGCATCCCAATTTCGCGGGCCTGAAAGTCAAGTAACCCAGTCAGTGGATCGATCGGAAACTTATGGATGAGTTCGGGCGTGTTCTTTGCCACTTCCTCAATCTCTACTCCCCCTTCGGCACTAGCCATCAAGGTAACCGACTTGGTATTCCGGTCATTGATCAGTCCAACATAAAACTCCTTTTCAATGTCGACCGCATCAGCCAGCAAAATTTTCTCAACGGTCAGCCCTTTGATGTCCATGCCTAAAATTTGGCGGGCAGCATCAATCGCTTCCTGCTTGTTTTTTGCCAACTTCACTCCACCGGCTTTCCCCCGTCCTCCAACGAGTACCTGCGCTTTAACGACGACCATGCCGTCTTTCTTTGCCATTGCTTTTTCTACTTCCTCAACCGATTGGCAAAGCACATCGTTCGGTACCGGAAGGCCGTATTTCTTGAAGATTTCCTTGGCTTGATATTCGTGTATCTTCATAAATTATTTATTAAAAAAGGTTAGAAAATTCTAGTTGGGTATAAATGTATCAAAATATCTATAGGTCTGGAAGTATTTCATACTGTACCCGGCCCTATTTTATAACATATCAACAGCCGTTTTAATGAATTGTTTGTCCAAATATTCTATTTTACTGCAATCGATTGCATTTTTGCAATACCCTACTTGAAGCAGTTTTCAAACAATCGATTTTTGAATATTCTGCCAATCCAAAAAAACAAGCCGGGTGTCCAATTTTATTCGAAAAGCAAACTTTTTTTTATAGCCATTTGCGGTTCTCCCAAAAATTGCTCTACTGAATATACGCCCCACCGCTTCAACCAAATGAGAACTTTCCCACTTTAAAGTGTCGTGCTCATTGGCAAAAGCTAAAAATAACCGTAATTTTGGGCGCATAAAATTTCGAGCTCAGCATGCCGGGCTCTTGATACGATATTAAAAAAGCCAACAGGTACCACATAAATGAAAGAAGAAGTTATTCAACTCATCAAACAGGAAGCCGAAGCCATTGCCAATATTCCTGTCACCGACCAATACGAAGTAGCCGTCCGGGTTATCGAAGAGCGGGTTCACCAAAATAAAGGCAAGCTGGTGGCCAGTGGCATGGGCAAAGCCGGACAGATTGCGCTGAACATTGCCACCACTTTTAGTTCGACCGGGACACCGGCTGTTTTCCTTCATCCCAGCGATGCGCAGCACGGCGACCTGGGCGTAATTCAACCCAACGATGTCTTATTGCTGATTTCGAACTCGGGAAAAACCCGCGAGATTATTGAACTGGTCAACCTGGCCGACAACCTGCATGAAAATCTCCCGATTGTGGTGATCACCGGAAATCCGGAAAGTGATTTAGCGAAGTTGGCTGACGCGGTCTTGTTTACCGGCAATCCCGATGAGGTTTGTACGCTCGGCCTCACCCCCAGCACCTCAACAACGACCATGACAGTCATTGGCGATGTGCTGGTAGTACTGATGATGAAGAAAATTGGATTTACAAACGAAGACTACGCCAAGCGTCACCACGGTGGCTATTTGGGCGATAAATCACGAACCCAGGCTCGTCTTCTTCAAACTAAAAAATAAACCATGCGAATTACAAGAGAAAATACGGTAGGATTGGTCGTTGATATCCAGGAACGACTGCTGCCAGCAATGGCAGAAAATGAAGCTTTGGTGGATAACTGCAAAATCCTGGTCGAAGGATTGCACACCCTAAACATCCCGGTACTGGTAACGCAACAATACACCAAAGGCTTGGGCGAAACCATCTCCGAAATCAGTTCCATCATTCCAAATTTTAGCGCGATTGAAAAACGAGCCTTTAGCTGTTGTGATGAAACATCGGTTCGAGAGCAACTTAAACTGAATGGCGCTCAAAACATCATTATCTGCGGAATTGAAAGCCATGTGTGCGTGCTGCAAACAGCCATCGACCTGAAAGAAACTGGCTATAATCCAGTGGTGGTGATGGACTGTGTTTCCTCGCGGTCGCTGGACAATGTCGATCTGGCAGCCGAGCGTTTTCGTCACGAAGGAATCATGATGACTTCCTACGAATCGATTTTATTTGAATTGACCCGCTCATCAGCAGCCGAAGAGTTTCGGGCAATCTCAAAGCTGGTCAAATAAGGTTCCATCAAGAAGATCCAGACTGAAAAGGGCGAAGAAAAATTTCTAATTTTTCTTCGCCCTTCTTTTTTGATTTCGAAAAATCGGCTTGACTAATTTATCAAGTCAAATCCGCAATAAGGAACCAACACTTCCGGTACTTTAATGCCTTCGGGGGTTTGGTTGTTTTCAAGCAAGGCAGCAACAATTCGCGGCAATGCCAGAGCACTTCCATTCAGTGTATGCGCAATTTGCGGTTTCTTTTGTCCTTCGTCGCGGAAACGCAGCTTCAGACGATTGGCCTGGAACGACTCGAAATTGGATACCGAGCTGACTTCGAGCCATTGTTCCTGCCCCGCTGAAAACACTTCAAAATCGTAAGTCAGCGCCGAGGTAAAACTCATGTCACCACCACACAGACGAAGGATGCGGTATGGCAGACCAAGTTTTTGAACCAAGCCTTCTACATGAGCCACCATTTCATCCAACACTTCGTAACTTTTTTCCGGATGAGCTACCTGCACCACTTCTACTTTATCGAACTGGTGCAAACGGTTCAGTCCACGAACATCTTTTCCGTACGAACCAGCCTCACGACGAAAACAGGCGCTGTAGGCGGTATTCTTGACAGGAAGCTGTTTGGCATCCAAAATCACATCGCGGTATAAATTAGTGACCGGCACTTCGGCGGTTGGAATCAGATACAAATTATCTTCCGTCACATGGTACATCTGTCCTTCCTTGTCGGGCAACTGCCCGGTGCCAAAGCCGCTGTCTTCGTTTACCAGCAGTGGCGGCTGGATTTCGAGGTACCCGGCTTTTTGAGCTTCATCCAAAAAGAAATTGATGAGTGCGCGCTGAAACCGGGCGCCCTTGCCTTTGTAAACCGGGAATCCGGCCCCCGTCAGTTTCACGCCCAATTCAAAATCGATCAAATCGTATTTTTCAGCCAATTCCCAGTGCGGCAATTTCGTAGCCCCAAACACCGGATTTTCGCCCCCGGTTTTCACCACCTCATTGTCTTGCGGCGTTTTGCCGGCTGGCACCAGATCGGCTGGCAAGTTGGGAAGTTGTACCTGCAACTCATAAACCTGTTCGTCAATTTTAGCAAAATCGTCATCCAGTTGTTTGATGCTTTCTTTCAGTTCCGAAGTTCGCGCTTTTGCCTGGTTGGCTTCGGCTTGTTTTCCTTCGCGAAACAGCAGCCCAATCTCGCGCGAAAGCTGGTTCATCTCAGCCTTGAACTGATCAGCTTTCACCTGAATTTCATTCTTTGATTTGTATAAATCACTAATCTGTTCAACGATGGCTGAAGCATCAAAATTCTTCTTCTTCAACTTTTCAATAACCAACTCCGGGTTTTCCTGGATAAAACGTAAATTGAGCATTTCTGAACGAGTTTAAATTTTGTCGGGCAAAGTTATAAAATAAAAAATCTCCTGCCTTAACCAAGACAGGAGATTCTCCTAAACATATCATAAAATCGCTTAGTTTTCCGCTGCCACAATGGGTTCAACAGAAATATACGATCTGTTGTCTCTTTTCTTTCTGAAAACAACAGTTCCATCAATCAATGCAAATAATGTATGATCTTTTCCCATACCAACATTATTATCAGGATGATGAGAAGTTCCACGCTGACGAACAATAATATTCCCAGCTTTGCAAACCTGACCGCCGTAAATTTTTACACCAAGTCGTTTACTTTCCGATTCGCGTCCGTTTTTCGAACTACCGACACCTTTCTTATGAGCCATGGTCTAATGTTTTTAGGGTTATCCAATTATTTCTTCAATCTGAATCTGAGTCAAATACTGACGGTGACCGTTTTTCTTCTTGTAACCTTTTCTTCTTTTCTTTTTGAAGATGATTACTTTGTCACCCTTCAGATGCTCCAGTACTTTCGCACTGATTTTAGCACCGTCCACTTTTGGTGTTCCAACCTGGATGTTACCATCATTTTCAACCAAAAGAACGTTTTGAAACTCAACACTTGCACCTTCTTCTTCCTGAAGGCGGTGAACAAAAATCTTTTTGTCCTTCTCTACTTTAAACTGCTGTCCTGCAATTTCTACAATAGCGTACATGTTCTGTCTTTTATAATTACCTCCGGCAGGCGGAAATAGGGTATCATCTCTCTTTTTAGAGCCTGCTCGAAAACTTCGGACTGCAAAAGTAGATATTTTTTAATGACAAGCAAAGATTCACTGATCTTTTTTACTGAGTCTAATGGAATTACAATTGCTATCGGCAATTTCAATCAAATGAGCATTTAAGAAACAGGCTTGAAATTTAATGAAACACTAAAACTATTGTTATATTTGCTTGCAAACATTGCTGATGTTCTATTTTTATGCAGAAAAAAAAGCTAAATATCCTTGGACTCTCAGTCAGTCAAACACAATCAGGCGCCTATGCATTGGTTTTATCCGAAGAAAATGGTGACCGCCGAATTCCGATTATCATCGGGCCGGTTGAAGCCCAGTCGATTGCCATCCAACTGGAAGGCTTAAAACCACCACGGCCATTAACGCACGATTTGTTTAAGAACCTGGCATTTGCGTTCGATATTAATATTTCCGAAGTCGTTATTTACAAGCTGGAAGAAGGTATTTTTTACTCCGAACTGGTATGTACGTTGAATGAAGAAGAAGAAGTCCGCATTGATTCGCGAACGTCTGATGCCGTAGCCTTGGCGCTTCGTTTTAAATGCCCGATCTACACCAATGAGGATATTCTGGACAAAGCCGGCATTGTGATGGACAGCGAAGGCGACAACCCGGTTGAATTCGAAGATCGGTCCAGCACACCTGGATCAAAGAGCGAGTTTGAGAGTTACAATGAAAATGAGTTGAAGGAAATGCTGAATGAAGCAGTCAGCAATGAAAATTATGAACGTGCCTCGAAAATCAGAGATGAGTTAAACCGCCGCAAGAAATAAATACCCGTCGGATAATGAACAAACTCCTAACCCTCATCCTGGCAGCATGTTGTTTGTTGACCACCCTGCCCTTTTCAAGCTATTCCAACACGCAACCCACAAGCCAGGACACAATCGTTGTTCAGGAAGATTCGGTCAATACATCCAACATCATAATCAAACGCTCCGGCGATCGGGCTTTTAGCTTCACCACCATTTTTCGCGGATTACTGGGCATGCTGGTGCTGGTTGGGCTCGGCACCCTGTTTTCCAAAGACCGGAAAAATATACCCTGGAAAACTGTCGGTGTCGGATTGATTTTCCAAATTGTACTCGCGCTGGGTGTCCTTTACGTTCCTTTTGTACGTATAGGCTTCGATTTTTTTGGCCGTCTTTTTGTCAAGGTCCTTGATTTCACCATGGCTGGAAGCCAGTTTTTATTTGGCACCTTGGTTGATTTTGATCAGTTTGGGATGATCTTCGCCTTTCAAATTCTTCCAACAATCATTTTCTTTTCAGCTTTAACCAGTCTTTTATTTTACTGGGGAATTATTCAGAAAATTGTATGGGCGCTGGCCTGGGTATTTACCAAACTCCTGAAGTTGTCAGGCGCAGAGGCGCTGTCAGTGGCTGGTAATATTTTCCTTGGGCAAACCGAATCCCCACTGATGATCAAGGCCTACCTGCCCAAAATGAACAATTCGGAGATCATGCTGGTGATGACCGGCGGGATGGCCACCTTAGCCGGAGCCGTTTTAGCTGCTTACATTGGCATGCTTGGTGGAAACGACCCCATGCTGCGACTCGAATTTGCCAAACACCTGCTAACGGCTTCGGTAATGGCAGCGCCAGGAGCAGTTATTTTCGCCAAAATCATGGTGCCCAACCCCGACACCGTCAATAAAGACATTGAAGTAAGCAAAGACCGTATTGGCAGCAACGTGCTCGATGCCATTACCAACGGCACTTCAGAAGGACTAAAACTGGCGGTAAATGTAGGCGCTATGCTGCTGGCCTTTCTGGCACTGATTGCCATGTTTAACTTCACCTTTGGCAAAATCGGCGACTGGACCGGCCTAAACTCTTTGATTGCACAGGGAACGGACGGCCGCTTCAACGAACTTTCACTGCAATTTTTAATGGGATACTTGTTCGCCCCTATCATGTGGCTGATTGGCGTAGGCCAGCAGGACATTCTGTTGGTTGGGCGACTGCTGGGCGAAAAGCTTATTCTGACGGAGTTTATTGGCTACATTAGTCTTTCTGAGTTGAAAGCAGCGGGTGCCTTTGCAGAGTCCAAATCCATTATCATGGCCACCTACATTTTATGCGGATTTGCCAACTTCGCATCCATTGGGATTCAAATTGGCGGCATTGGTGCTCTGGCTCCAAACAAGCGGGTTACCCTTTCCAAGTATGGCATGCCTGCCTTAATTGCCGGTACCCTGGCCTCCCTTATGTCGGCCACCATCATTGGAATGATTTTGGGCTAACCCAAGAATCAGCCAGAATAAGTTTTTTAAGAACAATCACATCCGCCAATTAACCTTCCCCCCCTGCAAATCAATCATTATTTCTGAGTTTTTATTATTCAGACAGACGCACCTAACAGCGATCTCCAATTGCCATGTAAAGGTTACATCCAACTTCATGTTTTTTAATACCTAACAATCAATGTTTTATTAACGTAAGACATGATATAAAAAATCATTCAAAAACTTTCGGTTATGAAAAACATCAACTTAATACTCGGATTATTCTTGTTGATCTTTCTCCTTCCCGGTTGCAACAACAAGCCCGTGATCGGGCTATTGATGGATACCATAGAACGGGAAAGATGGGAAAAAGACCGGGACCTCTTTGTGGAGAAAGTGGAAGAATTGGGAGGTTCTGTAATCGTAAAAGTCGCTGATTCGGATGCGTCCGTCCAGTTTCAGCAAGCACTCGAATTATTCAATGAAGGCATTGATGCTTTGGTGATTATTCCGGTTGATAAAACAGTGGCTGCAGGGATTGTAAAGACTGCCAAAAAAACCCAGATCCCGGTACTGGCCTACGATCGGCTAATCTGGGATTGTGATCTGGATTTCTACATTTCAACGGACAACATTCAAATCGGAGAAAAACAAGCTGAATATTTAACAAAAGCAAAGCCCGAGGGAAAATACGTACTTATTGGCGGCCCAACCAAAGATAACAACTCGGTTCAACTCTATCTGGGCTGGATGAATGTCCTTCAACCATTGGTTGATAAAGGTGACATCGAGATCACATCCAACAGTTTTGTGGAAGAATGGGAGCCGGAACAAGGCTACGAGGTAATCAAAAACCTGCTAGAGGCGGGAGAACAAATTGATGCCATTATTGCCGGAAATGACGCGTTAGCCAGTGGCGCGATTGAGGCGCTGCATGAATACGACATGGACGGAGAAGTTCTAATTGCCGGACAAGATGCCGATATCAACGCCATTCGAAATATTGTGTTTGGAAACCAAACCATCACGGTATATAAACCGCTCGAATCGATGGCTTTCAATGCCGCAGCTGCGGCAGTCAAATTGGCTAAGGGGAAAGACCCAACAGACAACATGAGCTTCACGGTTAACAATGGACATCGATTGGTACCAGCCATCCTGTTGGAGGGCCAAGTTGTAAATAAACAAAACGTAAGAATGACCGTCATTTCTGAAGGTTTTGTTGCCGAACAGGAAGTATTTGAATGATATCGAACCGGTCATTTAACGAAAGAGCGCGGGCGTTTTTGCTTGCGCTCTTTTTATGTTTGCCACCGCATTGTTTATAAGTTTGCCTTTCCCCATTCAACCAAAAAGCTTAACTTTCACCTTTCAAAAATTTTAGGCAAAACCAAACCCCCTTGAAGGATCAATCATGAGGCAATATCTTGACTTACTGGATCATGTCACCAAAAATGGCATGAAGAAAGAAGATCGCACAGGCACCGGAACAATCAGTGTGTTTGGACACCAGATGCGGTTTAATCTCGAAGAAGGATTTCCGGTGTTAACAACCAAAAAACTTCACCTGAAATCCATTATTCACGAATTACTATGGTTTTTGGATGGTGATACCAATAACAATACGCTGAAAGAAAAAGGCGTCCGGATTTGGAATGACTGGGCCGACGAAGACGGAAACCTCGGTCACATTTACGGGTATCAATGGCGTTCGTGGCCAACACCCGACGGCAAACACATTGACCAGATTTCGGAAGTGGTGCAGTCCATCAAAAACAATCCGAACTCACGCCGGCTGATTGTCAGCGCCTGGAATGTGGGTGAGCTTGACCAAATGAACCTGCCGCCCTGCCACCTGCTGTTTCAATTTTATGTGGCCGACGGCAAACTGAGCTGCCAGCTTTATCAACGGAGCTGCGATGTATTTCTGGGTGTGCCTTTCAACGTTGCTTCGTATGCTTTGTTGACGATGATGATGGCCCAGGTTACGGGTTTAAAACCAGGTGAATTTATATGGACTGGTGGTGATGTGCATATTTATCAGAACCACCTGGAGCAGGTAAAACTCCAGTTAACCCGCATTCCGAAGAAATTGCCACAGATGAAAATCAACCCGGATGTGCAGTCGATTTTCGCTTTTAAGTTTGAAGATTTTGAATTGATTAATTACGAAGCACACGCCCACATTCCGGGTAAAGTTTCGGTTTAACGATTAAAATTCGTTTTACTTAACACTCTCGATAGCAGTTATTGGAAAAAATATACCAGCCCCTGCAAAAAGCATGGCGGGTGCAAAGCATAGCAGAACGATAGAAAAACTTGGTATCTTCCGCGAAAAGTGGGGTGCACGAAAAAAATTTCATAGCTTATAAAACAACGAAATGCGCGAAACTCACGAAATAATTATGAACCATGGAACTATTCTATGCTGAAGAAGCTTATAAAATTCAAGGCGCTGCATTTGAAGTTTACAAAGAAACTGGATGTGGATTTTTGGAAGCAGTGTACCAAGAGTGCCTTGAAAATGAATTTTTGTTGCAGGGAATACCTTTTTCTTCCCAATTTGAGTTGACACTGAAATATAAAGGAAAAGCACTTAAGCAAACGTATAAGCCCGATTTTATCTGTTATGGGAAGATAATTGTAGAAATAAAAGCTGTGAAAGAATTTACGAACGAACATCAGGCGCAAGTTTTAAATTATCTGAAAGTAACTGGCATGAAATTGGGTCTGTTGATAAATTTTGGCTCATATCCTAAGGCAGAAACCAAACGGCTGATATGGAGCCATTAACTCTAATCCCGAAAAACACGAAAAGAAAATTGCAATGCAATTTTCAATCCGTCAGAAGCTCCCGGTTGCACCGGGACAGGCAGTACAAGTTACGTCGAAGACGTATCTCTTTTTGTGTCTTTCGTTTTTTTCGTTGTAACTAAATATAGTTCATTATTCATCATTAAATGAGAAAATAAAAATTTCATGATCCATAAAAATATTTCCATCATCGTAGCCATTGCTCAAAACTTTGCCATTGGCAAAAACAACGAGTTACTGTTTCACCTTTCCAACGATTTAAAGCACTTCAAGGAAATCACTTCGGAACACACCATTATTATGGGCCGAAACACTTTGCTTTCGTTACCTAAATGGCCTTTACCCAATCGTCGCCACATTGTCATCAGCGATCAGCTTGATGACTGTTTTGAAGGATGTGAAGTAGTTTCGTCCATTGAAGAAGCCCTTGAAAAAGTGAAAGATGAAGCCGAAGCCTTTATTATTGGAGGAGGAATGATTTACCGGCAATTTTATCCGCTGGCCGGCAAGTTATACCTCACCCTTGTACACCAGGATTTTGATGCTGATGTTTACTTTCCGGAGATAAGTTACAATGAATGGGAGCCGCTTACCCGCGAAGATTTTCATGATGAAAAGAACGGGTTTGATTATTCCTACATCAATTTAAAAAGAACATAACCAGCCCAAAAACAGCATCCATCCGCAAGCTTAACAGAGGTCAAAAAAGGACAAGTTTAGACAAAAAAAGTCACGTGTGACTTTTTTTGAAATCACACGTGATTTTTTTAAAAGCTACCTGCCTTTTTCAAATCGCGGATTTCACACGGCAGGTTCAAAATCGGTTAACCCAGCTAATACATTAATTTCCCCAGGTTGTCAAAACGTTTCTGGTAATCAGAAATCGCGTGTTTCATCACCTCGCAGGCTTCTTCGGCCCCGTAGGTGTGCGTTATTTCCGTTTCATTGTCTTTGCCCGGCATATCCTTGTAAGTCAAAAAATAGTGTTTCAAACGTTCAACCACAACGGGCGGCAGATCCGAAACATCTTTATAGCCTTCATACACTACATCGTTGTTGAGTACGGCAATAATTTTGTCGTCAGCCTCATTGCCGTCAATCATCCGGAAACCTCCGATAGGTCTGACATCGACCAGAATATCGCCGTGGGTGATATCTTTCTCGGTCAGCACGCAAACATCAATCGGATCGCCATCGCCCCTGATGCCGGTTTTTCCAGTTTTCTGCATGCAGTACTCGCCCACCTCGTCGCCACAAAATGTTTGCGGAATAAAACCGTACAAAGCTGGCACTACATTCGAATATTTCTGAGGACGATCCAGCCGTAAATAACCACAGTCTTTATCAATCTCGTACTTGACTGTATCGGTTGGAACCACTTCAATAAAAGCAGTCACTTTTTCAGGGGCATCTTTCCCAATGTACACACCATGCCAAGGATGTGATTTATACCGAAGCCCCATTAGCCGGCCAATAGGATCAGACATTTTATCAACCATATTATTTTCTTTATCAGTTTAGAACTAAAACCTTGATGAATCCAAAATGTTTCAAGGATTTCACATTTTATGCAAAATTAAAAAAGCCTGTTCGTTATTGAGTGACAACATACAGGCTTTTCGTTTGTTTTAACGAATGTTTTATGCTGTTAGCGACTCTGAAGAAGCCTTTCTTCCAATCCGATCTACTGCAACAACCTGAAAGTGATCATCGGGCTGGCTATCCGCAACACGATAACTCATTTTATCTTTGGTAACCAGCAGTTTATGCTCCAATTCAGAAATTTTCTGACCATTCTTCAAAACTTCGTAATGGCTAAGCGGTTCGTCGCCGGTAAAAGCCATGCGCCACGAAATTTCAGCTGTAGCTCCTACCTTTTCGACTCTCACATCATTCGGTGCACTCAACTCATGCTTTTCAATCTGAAAGTAATTGGCTTTTCCATCTTTGGCTTTCAGTCCCAAATCCTCCAGCTTACGCCGTTCCGGTTCCGACAATTCACTCGGCCCAATTTGCGCGGCATAAAAGTTCTGAACCAACTGACATTTCATCGGGTCATCGTCAATTTGCCCGATGCCGATAATAGCGGTATGCACGCCGGGTGTCGTCAACGAATATTCAACCAATGGCCTGCTGGGAATGGCTTTGGTTCCCACTCTTCGCACCACATCAGCCGGAACATTCGACCACTTGGCTTCTTTATCGTACATGGCTCCGTCGGCAAATACCTTCATCGCTATCACGCCCATATTTTTTGCTTTGGCCAGCGGAATCGCGTTGTACTGCATGTTGAACATGCGGCGGTCATTTACATTGATGGCAATCAGCATGGCATCCAGCAAATCAAACCGGTCGCGTTGAATCATCTCCATCATGACCGGAGCGCTGTAGTGACCAGAAAATCCAATGTGCTTGACCAGCTTTTCATGCTTGGGATTTAGCCCGGTCAAGTTGGTTCCGTCGCGATAATCGCGCAGGGCGACAAAAGCGCCAAACTCGCCATCCGGGTCAAGCGCAGTTTCCAGTCCTTTGAACAACACATCCACCTCTTCCATAAAGTTCAGGTTGTGCGCCAAAATCATATCCACATAGGCTCCTTCGGGATAATTGCCTTTGCCATCGCCAAAGAGCTGCGACAACGAACGTTTCAAATCGCCAATGGCTCCCATGCCATGATCGCCGTTGGTCCAGTTGCGAACATTTTCGGTGTCTGCCGGAAACTCGTTGTTTCCCCAGCGGATGTGTGTTTTAGTTGTCAAGAAGATCGACTTTCGCAGCTTCTCATCGTAACTTTCTTCACCCGGAATCAGGTTCAGTTTGCGGAAAGCTTTGCCAAAATTGGTTTGACTGGGCCCGTACAAATTGGAGGTATCGTAATAATTAATTCCCATCTGAAAAGCCTTCAAAATAATGGGAACAGGGTCAACATCTTCCGGTGTCCATTGAATGGACGCCTGACCTCCTAAGCCAAGCGTGGTGACTTCAAAATCGATTTTGCCAAATTTCCGTTTCATGGGAGCGGGAAGCTTATCCAGTGCAAAACTATCGAGCGGAAGTAAGCTTGCTCCGGCCGTGGTCGCTGCTGATAGGCGAATAAAATTACGGCGGTTTAGTTTGAAAGGTTCATCTTGTTTCATGATTTTTAAATTTTACGCTTAAAGGTACATCGAAAAATAAAAATACCCAATGAATCAAGCACTTTGCTTCCGAATAAAAATGAACTCCCATATGGAATGCTTCACGAACAGCAGAATCAATCGATCCAAAATTGGGTCAAGCCTCCCTCTTTACCAAGAAGTGGATCGGATGTAGGAACAGGAACCGCAGCAATATTCTGATCAGCCTGCGGACGCTCGCCGGCATTGCCACGCAAAAGATCCCAGCTGCGCCCATTGGGATAGGCCCCCACAACACCGAGGTTTTCGCTGCCCAGGTTTTTGTGCCCCACACCAGCCGGAATGATAAGAATATCGCCCGCCCGGACTTCAACCTTTTGACCTTGTTCGCCACCCAACTGCAACAAAGCTTTGCCGGAATATACGCCCAACACTTCGTGCGAGGTGCTGTGGTAATGATGAAAAGGATACACCCCATTCCGCCACGACTTAGCCCAGTTATTTGACTCAAAACGCCGCTCCAACCAAGAAGCCCCTGCTTCGTTTTGCCCTTCAAAAGCTTGCCGATACACCAACAAAGGCAACTTGCTGTTGGGGATCTTCCCGTCATCCTCGAAAAAGAGCTGTTCTGGAACCGGCACTTGTCCCTGGCTGAATTTTGGGAAAGCCAGTATCACGAGTCCTAAAATTGAGAGGAAATTTTTTCGTTTCATGATCTTGTTTTTAAATTGACTCTGTCAATAAAACGCTTTCTGGTAACAAATTTGTTCATTCAAAAATCTTTAGCTTTCAGTTTTAAAAAACTTTACTCGAAGAAAAATCGGATAAAAACAGCAAGCTATTCCCTCGATTAACAAACAATGACGGGCTACCCGGACCTGCTCTCGTTTTCGATGAAACATAGGTTCACTTCAACGCGTTTCCATTAACAATCAATACGATACAATACTTTTCAACATTTGGAACTGTAACCAAAATTCGTTAGCTTCGACCTGTATGAAGTATTTATTGACCCTGCTTTTTTGTTTATTTTTATCCCAGTCATGGGCCATATTACCTGATCCCATTCAAATTTTCTACAGTGATTCGTTCAACATTCACCGGGCACAACTGCATGATGAAGACTACGAGCACAAGGTGCTTGAAGCAAGTTATCAGGAACAGGCACAAATTGCGATGAGCTACTATCCTGAGTTGAAAGGAATCGAAATTGAATTTGTGAGGAAGGATATTAAAACAACGATGGCGGCGCGACCCGGTATCAATTTCATTTTCAGAAAAAAGGAAAACCGGAAATACAAAATTTTCATCGATACCAGCGTGAAGAATGAGAAAGGCTTGTTACTGAGCGATGTTCCATTCAATGCCCAAGTGGGCATCATCGGACATGAGCTGGCCCATGTCGTCGACTACGAAGAAAAAACCGCCATGGGAGTAGTGTTCACCGGCATCGGCTACCTGTTTCATCCTTTTCGAAAAAAACTGGAGCGTAAAGTTGATGAAATTACTGTTGCCCACGGATTGGGGCACCAGGTCATGGAATTTTCCTCCTATGTTTTGAATGAATCCAACGTTTCGGAAAAGTACAAAAAGTACAAACGTAAGATCTACTATAAACCGAAACAGCTCAATACCTTGATGTCGGGTTATTCGATTTATTAATTCTGTTTTTATCAAACGATGATTTTGAGAGGGAAAGTTGCATGCGGCGAAGCATCACTTCTATTCACAAAAAAACAAACACTTCTACCTGATTGCCACAACAATCTCCTTTTCAAATGAGTTTCCGGCCTCGTCAACCAATGTGATTCTGTGTTTGCCGGGTTTCGGATCCACCGGCATTTGGTGATTCCTGCTTGTTTGTCCCAGATATTTTTCATCAAGATGCCAATAGATGGTGGATAAAGAGGACAAATGAGCCGCTTCCAGAATCACCTCTCCCGGTGTGCCATCCAACTGCACGGGAACAAAAACCTGGTTGTTTTCACGCGGATAGATCATCTCCATCACGGCTTGCACTTTTTCGGAACATCCGGGAAGAAAAGGCGGAAGAGACTGATAAAAAGGATTGCGGCGTTTGTAATACCATTCCATCACCGGGGGAAGAACGAACCATGACTGGTGCTCCATTTCATTTACCGAAACACAGTTGGCCGTTACCTGCCACCGCTTTGAGGGATCCAGATGAATGATCCGATGATATGGGCAAGCCGCAGTATTCAAGCCTTTTCTCATAATCCACAGGGTATCTGCCCGTTCACAATACGTTCCAACCCGTTGTCCGCTCTCTCGGCAAACCGGTACTTCTTCCATTTCATCCACCGGCTGGGTGAACCATTTTCCCGCAGGTAACAGGTTGAACACATCAAACATCAGGGGAGCTGCAGCAGCGGTTCCGGTCAGCCCCGGACGACCCTCTCCGTCGGCATTGCCACACCACACCGCCACCAAGAAATTACGATCCATGCCAACAGCCCACCCATCACGAAACCCGAAGCTAGTACCCGTTTTCCAAGCTACCCGCCGTGCAGATGAAAACGATTTCCAGCCCAATTCTTCGTCGGGACGGTTCACTTTCAGCAAAGCTTCCAATGTCAGCCAGGTAGCGCCCGCCGAAACCGGCAGATTTTTAGCTTCTTTGTTTGAAAAAAGGCTTTCGCGGTAAACCGGCTTTCTAAAATCGTCAATAAACGCGGCCCCGTCTTCCTGCTCATAATGGATCAGCAGACGCCCCAGCGAAGCATAGGCCCCGGCCAAATCCCAAAGATTTACTTCGGCACCGCCTAAAATTAATGACAGCCCATAATGATCGGCCGGGTTATTTAATGTTGAAAAGTGCATTTTTTTTAACAGTGAATAAAAACGGTCAACACCAAAATCACGCAGCATACGTACGGCAGGAATATTGAGCGACTTGGAAAGTGCCTGGGAAGCAGGAACGACCCCTTCAAACTGAAGGTTGAAGTTTTGCGGACTGAAGCCGCCGATCTGGGTTGGAATATCAGGGACAAGCGTGCTTGGCAAAATCGTTCCATCATCCTGCATTGCCGCATAAAGAAATGGTTTCAGGATACTTCCCGAACTTCGACGAGCCGAAATCACATCCACCTGCTCTCCGTGCTGCCCGTCGCCCCGATCAGGCGAATTGCCTACATAAGCCAGCACTTGTCCTTTTTCCACGTTCATAACCAACACCGCGGCATTGTGAATTTCGTTCGCCCTCAGGCCCACCAGGTGCTGCCGTACCAGATCATTCACTTGAAACTGAATTTGCCGGTCTATCGTGGTGACGACCCGTTGACCTGGATATTCCTCCAGCACCCGGTTCAATAAATGTGTCGCCGTTTGCGAAACTGCAAATACCTGCTGTGGCAAAGGCTCCAGCTTAGCCAGTCGACAAGTGGTTTCGTCAATCGTCCCCCTTTTCAGCAAAAGATCCAACAGCCGGTCACGTTTTTGTAAAAGCAACTCATTTCGCCTGCCCGGATAAATAAGCGAGGGAGCATTGGGTAAAACAGCCAGCGTGGCCGACTCAGCCCAGGAAAGATCTTCGGCACTGCGCCCAAAATAACGCCACGCCGCAGCATCAAGGCCCACCACATTGCCGCCAAATGGTGCATGCGAAACGTAAAGTTTCAGCAATTCTTCCTTTGAATAGGACAGTTCTGCACGTAACGCAAGCGACATTTCAATCAATTTTTGTCCGATTGTGCGGGCTTTCCCTTTGCGCGAAAGACGGATCAGCTGCATGGTAATGGTACTGCCCCCGCTAACTATCCGTCCGCTTTGCATGTTTTGGATCAGCGCTCGCCCCAGCGAAACAGGATTGATACCTGGATGATGATAAAAATGGCGATCTTCGAAAGTCAAAACGCAGGTTTGGTATTTTTCCGGTACGGTCTCCACTTCCGGGAAACGCCACTGTCCATCATTGGCGATGTGCGCGCCCAGCAACTCCCCGTCGCGGCTTTCAATTACCGTCGATGTTGGATCAGCAAACAAAGACGATGGCAGGCTAAACCACCAGAAAAAGAAAAGAACAATCCCAATTCCTGCAAAAACCCAATATTTCAATTTGACCTTCTTCAACGCTTATTTTTTAGTCATCACACCTGATCTCATTTCCGAGTCTGACTCGAAGTAGACAAAGATCCTGAAACATATCCAGGAAGACTCCGTTGCCATCATTTTCCCGGATCCGTTCTTCCATATTCTTCGCCTGTTGCTCCCTGCCATCCGCTATTTCACCACCTCAATCCATCTCCCGGCCTTCCGGGCGTTGATGCGGTTGTCATACATTGCCTCGCACTGTGCCGACGGCAGGTAAAACTTCCCTTCGTAAGCCGCATTCAGTATTACGCGGAACGTTTTTCGCTCATTGCTTTTCAAATCGAAGTAGGTCAGTACCCGGTCATCGCGTATATCCTGGTAATCATACACATCACTTTTCAGAGGGCTATCCACGTCATTCAGCCGGGTATTGATGATCTCCCAACCGGAAGGGAAAATAGTTGTCAATGCCATTTCCTTGTAATTACCTCGCTGTCCGGGATTGTGCAAGCTGATTTCAGCAACAAAATCGGTTCCCTGAGATAGCCGCGCCTGATCAAGCTTTTTGCCTTGCATATCGGTGTAGCGCACCTCCATAGACAGGTTGTTCTGGCTCGAAGTTGTGTCTCCAGTCATGGGAATGCCTTCGCTCATGATACGGACATACATTACTTTCGCTGTTTGATTCTCGATATGAACCGAAGCTGTTTGATTATTTTTCAACCCAACTTCACGCCGCCAAACCGGCTTGTCCGACTCAATGTTTTGTGCCTTTTCATTATTGAAGGACACTTTTGCTTTCATAGGATTTTGCTGTAAATCATTTCCTCCGGCAAATTCGGAAATAGCCAGCAAAGCGTAGGCGGTACTTTGCGTGCTCATCCATTCGCTCGATGATAATTGTGCCGAAAGGTCGGCAACCAAGGGGAAAGCGTCCGTGTGCTTTTTCAAAAGCACCAATGTTTCCAGAATCATGGCTTTATCGCGCACGTCAGAACCGTAGGTGTATGAGAGCTCCCTGTACGGTTTAACTTCGCGGCTCAGCCGGTTGATCATTTTTTCGGCTGCTTCGGGTTGTCCGGCCGCGGCATACGCGGCAGCCAGGCGCCATTGCGCCGGCACAGACAGTTCTCTCTCTTCACGCAAGCGGTTCATCGCTCCAAAATCGGGCGATTGAGCAATAGCCAACGTATAAAGCCGGTAAGCCTGAATGAGGGGCGAACGTTCGTATTCATTCGATGGTTGCCAGTTTCGCGCCGCATTTTTCTGGTAATTCAGCCATTTTTCTTTCATGCCGAAGGGAAGTGTGTACCCGGCTTCTTCAGCTTTCAACATGAAATGCCCCGCATAATTGGTTCCCCAGGCAGACGAATAGCGCGAGCCGGGCCAGTAACCGAAGCTGCCGTTGCCCAGCTGAAAACGGTTATATAAATTAAGTGCAGCCCGAATGTTGCCTTCGATTTCCTGCTTTTGTTCCGGATTGATTTCGATCAGCCGCCCAAGCATCAGTTGTGGAAAAATGCCAGAAGTCACCTGTTCAATACATCCGTGCGGATAGTGGATCAGGTAATTCAGGCGACGGCTAAGTTCCATGGGCGGTATACCCGACAATTCGATGCTTGATGAGTTGGTGCCCTCCATGCCCGGAGCCATCACGGAAGTTTGCCATTCTTGTCCGGGTTCAATCACTGTTTCCTGTACGTCCACCACCCGCGGGTTGGAGGGTCTTACATCAATTTCAATTTCGTAGCTGGCTTTATAAGTCCCGCTTTCGGCTAAAATTCTCACTTTGCCGATCCCCGTTTTTTCTTCTACTTTCAGGTTAAAACCAGCAATTTGGTCACCCACTTCCGTAAAATGAACCTCTTTTGAGCTTCCGCCCACGGGGCTGAATAAATCATTCACCTCAATGCTTACTTTTACGTTCTTCACGTCAGGCTTCATGGCAAACACATTCACCGGCAGTTTCACTTCTTCGCCCGGCCCAAGCACCCGTGGCAAGGTAGCCAGCAACATCAGTGGCTTCAGCACCTTCACCGATTTATCCGTTTTTCCGTACGCTCCCTGGTTTCCGGCTACAGCCATTACACGCACCGCGCCCACGTAGTTTGGCATCCGCAAGCGGTGCTTTTTGCTCTCCCCTTTCTTGAGGGTAAACGGTCCTACGAAGGAAACAACCGGTTTAAAACGGTTTGCTTTCTTACGTTTGGCAGCCGCCAGATTCTCATCGCCGCCCACAGCAAAGGCCCGTTCCAGCCGAGCTCCATATGCGCCGATCACATCATCGTAAAAGTCCCATGTTTTTACGCCCAACGCTTCCCGCGCATAAAAAGCCCGCCACGGATCAGGTGTTTCGAAACGTGTCAGATCCAGCAAACCTTCATCGACCACCGCCAGTGTATAAGTCATTTTTTTACCATTCTTTTCTGACACTTTCACTTCGAAGTCCTTTTCAGGCGCCAGTTCTTCTGGCAAGCTGAGCTGCGGTTCCAAATGCGTGTCCGGATCTTCAACAAAAACCGGAACCACACCGTACAGCCGGATTGGAGCATCGTTCAACGTTTGCTGGTGTGGTTGGATCAGCGACACGTGCACGAAAATATTGGGCGCCATCTCCGGCTTTGTTTCAAAACTGAACATCGTATTTTTTTCCTGGGTTTTCACCCAAAACAGGTCGAGCACGTCGGAACCGTTTTCAATGCTGACCAATGCTTTGCCACTTTTTCCTGAAGGAATGGTAACGGTTACCTTTTCACCTATCCCGTACTTCTCCTTATCCGTTTTGAAGTTTAGCATGGTGGCGGCATTCTGCATTCCTTCAGCCGCCCAGTAACCCCATTTGGAGAAATAAGCAGTCAGCCCGGTACTGTGGCCACTTTCCGGGTCTTTCACATGGATCAGGTAACGGCCGTTGTCGTGCCAGTCGTCGTACTTGATTTGTATGGGAACCGAAGCGACCCCGTTCACAGTATTGACGAGCTTACGGAACCGCGGCTTTTGATACGAATTGTTCACGTAACGCGCCAAATTGTCTTCACCAGCATCCCACCACCAGTGCCAGTCCACTTTGTATACCGTCACTTCCAGATCTGCACGGTCAATTTTATTGCCTTTGTAATCCACCGTAACCAGTTCTAGCGGATAGTTGGTGTCGGTTTTGTACCAGTTCGATTCCGAACTCGGCAGTTTCAAGCCCACAAAAGAGCTATACGGTGCGTACGGAATAGTTTTCATATCAATACTGAAATCACCGGTTTCTTCGTATACCCGCGTGCTGAAATGAGCATTTAACATACCGGGAGCCGATGTGATTTCAGGCAATTTGAAGTCGATATTTGCTACACCTTGTTCATTAACCCGCCCTTTGAACACTTCTTTCTCTTCAGCATAAAAATCTTTGGCCGGATCATCAAAACTATAGTTGACAAGACCTTTAAAACCAGTTTTCATTTTTGAAAAACTCACGGAGACTTCAGCGTTCAGGTTTCTGGCCGTTCCTCCGTGCAGCCAGGCTGTTTTTAACGCTCCTTTGGCGTATCCCTGGTAAATTGAAAGCGGTTCCGATTCAAACTTCAGATCGATTTTTAGCCGGTTAGGTTTAACTGTTTCTACTTTGATCCGCTCGCGGAACGTTTGCCCGCCTACTTTCAGCAAAGCACTCCAGTTTCCGGTGGGCGCCTCGGAATCGGTTTCTGCGGTAAAACAATAAAAGCCATTTTCTCCAGATGTTTTCACTTGGCGGCTAACGGTTTGCCCTTTAGGATTGATCAGTTCAAAAATTACTGGATGATTTTCGGGCAGGTTGTTCTGTTTATCTTCGAGAATGAAAGTGAGGTAGATTTTATCGCCGGGGCGCCAAACGCCGCGTTCTCCGTAAATGTACGCCTTAATGCCTTCCTGCACCACTTCACCCGAAACATCGAAATTACTGAGCGAAAGCGATGACCCATCGTCCAGCCGCAGATAGGCAAACTGTCCGTTTTTTTCGGCTACCAACAAAAAAGGTTTGTGTTTCAATTCTACTTTGACTATTCCATCGCTGCCGGTCACCACCGTTTCCATCAGCTGCTTCTGAAGATTATATATTTTCAGGCTTACTCCAGATTCCGGTTCTGTCGTTTTCATATTGGTTACCGCAAAATTCATGGTATTGGCGGTGCCGCCCTTGGCAATGACCCCAAGATCGGTAGCAAAGAGGTTTTTAGCGACAAAATGTTCGGAATTGTAATAGGACACATGCTCTGGGTTATCGCGTTGCTGCCAATCGAAACCATTGGGATAATAAGAATCAGAATACCAGCCAGGACTGTCCCAGTTTCCCATTTCTCTATTTAGTTCACGTGCAGCTTCAACTTGCTCTGCTGGCGACACCAATCCGGCTTCCTGCATCTGCTCCAGTCCGTATAGTGAGTCTTCCTTTTTAAAGCGAAGCTGAATCCGGTAAACAGCGCCAGGTTCAATTTCTACTAGCTTGGCTAAATCAATTGTATAGGTGTTCCAATTTTTCAACTCGGAAAAAGCAGCTACATTCAAATTGATTTTCTCTTGAAGCACCAACCGCCCCACCTGCTTGATATCAGTGTTTCCTTTGTAATGATTCTGCTGAAAAAACTGATGAACGTTGTTGGTAAATATTTTGATAACACTCACGTCCACTGCTTTCAGGTTTACCGCTTCAAAAGGCAAAATAAGCTCGCTGGACGAAGGTAAAATACTTCCTTTCCCAACCAGGCGGACCGCAGGCTTCATATCTTCAAAAAGAACTTGCATAGACGACGGCTCTTTCAACTTGAAATTGAGTACATTCTTTATTCCCGCTGAAATAAAAACTTCATGCTCCCCGGCCAGTCTCGACGGCACATATACTTTCAGTTCATTGTTGTCGAGCTGGTACCGAAGGTTGTCGATTTTATCGATACGCACCAATCCATCCATGTTTTGGCCAGTCGCCAACGGATCAGAAAAGCGAATCAGCAGATGCTGTTCGGGTTGCTGAACAACCAGAACATCCACAACTTTAAAGACATCCAAAGCTGGCAACTCCAACTCTTCCTGACCTTTTTTATCATCTCCGAGAACTGTGCCATCCCATTTCACCAGCAATTTTTGCGGATCACTGGTACGAACCAGACTGTCAGCACGAAACGAATGCTGTTTTCCTTCAGCATCATGCATCCAGAACAGCGGTAGGGAGCGGCCATCCTTCACTACCTGAACGATCGACTCCACCTGTTTGTCATCAGCACAATCCGAAGTAAACACTTTTCCGGAAAGGAACTGGAGCTTCATGCCTTCGTTATTATAGGCTTTAACCGCCAGGTTATTGACACTGAACGACTGCCGGATTGTTTTAACCGTAAACTGCATGGTCTTGTATTCGGCGGGGACGTCCAATATTTTGGATAAAGCCACAGTCACGGTATACTCAGCATCCGATTTCATTTGTTCCAAAGGCAAAAAAGCAAGCGTATGACTATCTACCCATTGCACCTTCCCCTTAACTTTGGGTGAAAGGCTGATCCATTCGCCCGGGGCCTCGGTTCCCGGCTGCCCGGGATTCGCAGGAGTTTGAGCTAATTCAATTAAAACAGGGGACTTACAGGAAATAACGCCACTGCTGTAACTACTGACGAATTGCGTAAAGCCGCTGTCAACGTTTATAACTTGTTTCGGTTTTTTTTCGCCACAAGAGGTAAGGATGAAAAACGCGACAATTAGAAGTGTGGTTAAGCGGTTAATTAGGTTCATTTAAAGATGATTAGTTATTTGGTGTACGATGCTTTAAGCAGGGCTAAAATAAAATGATTCATATTGCAGAAAAATGATTTTCGTTGGAGATTCGTGAAAATTAAAGTTTGCTCAGGTTCCCCAATTCTCGCGATCCAGGCTCCGGTATTGAATGGCCTCGGAAATGTGATGTGATTCAACCTGATCCGAAGGTTCGAGATCGGCAATGGTTCGGGCGACACGTAAAATCCGGTCATAAGCACGGGCCGAGAGTCCCAGCTTTTCCATCGCGTTTTTCAGTAATAAATTACTGGCATCGTTCAGCTCTACATAATCCCGAATTTGACGCGATGACATTTGTGCATTGCAAAAAATACCGTCCATGCCATTATATCGCTTCGATTGTAGCTCGCGGGCACGAATCACCCGTTCGCGAATGGCTTCACTGTTTTCCGTCTCAGCCAACTCCGATAATTTCTTAAAGGGCACCGGCACCACTTCCAGATGAATATCAATGCGGTCGAGCAGTGGCCCTGATATTTTGTTCAGGTACTTGGGCACCATGCCCGGAGCGCATACGCATTCTTTGGTTGGATGATTGTAATAGCCGCAGGGGCAGGGATTCATTGAAGCCACCAGCATCAGGCTGGCCGGATATTCTACCGACACCTTGGCCCGGGAAATCGTGATTTTTCGATCTTCAAGCGGCTGGCGCATCACCTCAAGTACCGTGCGCTTAAATTCAGGCAATTCATCTAAAAAAAGCACCCCATTGTGAGCCAGCGATATTTCGCCCGGCTGCGGATAAGTGCCACCGCCAACCAGGGCGACATCGGAAATGGTATGATGCGGACTCCGAAAAGGGCGCTCGGTCATCAGTGAAGTATCTTTATCGATCTTGCCAACCACCGAATGAATCTTGGTGGTTTCCAGCGCTTCGTGCAGGGTAAAGGGTGGCAGAATGGTCGGGATCCGCTTGGCAAGCATGGTTTTACCCGCTCCTGGAGGCCCAATCATGATGACGTTATGGCCGCCGGCAGCGGAGATTTCCAGTGCCCGTTTCACATTTTCCTGCCCCTTGACATCCGAGAAATTCAGATCTGTATGGTTTAATTTCTTATAAAATTCGTCGCGGGTATTCACAATCGTTTCCTCCAGCTCCACCCGATCATTGAAAAAATCAACCACCTGACTTATATTTTCTACACCATAAACTTTCAATTGATCTACCACGGCTGCTTCACGGGCATTTTGTTTGGGAAGGATAAAGCCTTCAAAACCTTCTTCGCGTGCCTTAATCGCAATGGGCAGGGCTCCCCGAATGGGTTGTAAGGTTCCATCCAGCGAAAGTTCGCCCATCATCAAATAGCTTTCCAGTTTCTCAGGTGCCAGTTGTTCCGATGCCGCCAACACCGCTATAGCCAACGGCAAATCATACGCCGATCCTTCCTTCCGAATGTCGGCCGGCGCCATGTTAATCACAATTTTTTTCCGAGGCCACTTAAAATCATTGAGCCGAAGTGCCGATTCAATACGTTGCTGACTTTCTTTTACAGCACTATCCGGCAAGCCAACAAGAAAAAATTTGATC
>JAGXIR010000200.1 GCA_024635605.1 Sunxiuqinia sp. | reverse complement strand
CGGACTGGCCATGAGCTCGCGCAACCAACGGCTAACCAGCGAACAACGGAACCATGCGACACACATTTACCAAACGCTGACAGCCGCACGGAACAAAGCCGGAGAGATGAGCGTAAAAGACCTTAAAAAGTGGGTCATTGACACGATTGATCAAAATCGTTTTTTGGAAACAGAGTATTTTGAAATAATTGATGATGAGAACCTTAACCCAATCGCCAGCTGGGAAAGCCCACTAAACAAAGTCGGTTGCATAGCTGTTCATTGTGGTGAGGTCAGGTTAATTGATAATATTGTATTTGAATAAAAAAGTTACAACATGTTTATCGAAGTTTGTAAATCGAAAATACATAAAGTAAGTGTTACCGAAGCGAACCTGCAATACGTTGGAAGTATCACGATTGATGAGGATTTGATGGATGCCGCCAACCTGATTGAAAATGAGAAGGTGCAAGTGGTTAACATCAACAACGGGGAGCGGCTGGAAACGTACGTCATCAAAGGCGAGCGAAATTCAGGAGTGATTTGTTTGAACGGTCCTGCAGCGCGAAAAGTAGCTGTGGGCGATGTGGTGATTATTATTTCGTATGCCACCATGGATTTTGAAGAAGCTAAGACCTTCAAGCCCAGCTTGGTATTTCCCGACATTGAAACAAATAAAATCGTTTAAACCGGTTTGAAACCATATTTAAAACCCCGAAGCTTTTTTTAGCTTCGGGGTTTTCTTATTTTTACTGAATAAGCTTCAGCTAAATCATGAACGACATTTCACGGAAAATCTACCCCTCTTTTGATGCTTTTTTTGAAAAGCTGAAAACCTGGAAAACAAGCAACTACAAGCTTGTTTTCACCAATGGCTGTTTCGATTTGCTACATCGCGGGCATGTCGACTTCTTGATGGCGGCGGCCCAACTGGGTGATAAACTCATTGTCGGCCTCAACACCGACCAATCAGTAAATCAACTCAAAGGAGTAAACCGCCCCCTGATGGATGAACAGTCGCGCTCCCTGTTAATCGCGGCCATGCAAATGGTTGATGCCGTCGTGTTATTCAACGAAGAAACGCCCTACAACTTAATCAAAGCCGTTCAGCCCGATGTACTGGTAAAAGGCAGCGAATACGCCGTTGAAGAAATTGCCGGGCACGATCTGGTTCTTGCACGCGGCGGCAGCGTTGAAACCATCGAAATGACCGAAGGCGCTTCAACCTCAGCTTTAATCGAAAAAATTAGAAACCTCTGACATGGCTAAATTAAAAACGGTTTATACCTGCCAAAGCTGTGGCAGCCAGTCGCCCAAATGGGTGGGCCGATGCACCAACTGTGGCGAGTGGAATACCTTCGTGGAAGAAGCGGTGGTGAAAGAAACCAAAAGCCCGCTAAGCTCGCGGACTGCCAGTGGCGCCAAACCACAAAAACTGACCGAAGTGAGCGCGGAACAAATCCAACGGATCGACTGCCACAACAAAGAGTTGAACCGGGTTTTGGGTGGCGGACTGGTTCCTGGATCCCTGGTGCTGGTCGGTGGCGAACCGGGCATCGGAAAATCAACGCTGGTATTACAGGTCGCCCTTGATTTAAAATCGAAGCGAATTTTGTATGTGTCGGGCGAAGAAAGCATTCAGCAAATAAAAATACGCGCCAACAGGCTGAAGCGCGAAAATGACAATTGCTACTTTTTAAGCGAAACATCGCTCGAAAACATCCTCACCCACTGTGAACACCTGGAACCGGAAGTGCTGATTATCGACTCCATCCAGACGGTGTCAACGGCCTACATCGAGTCGTCGCCCGGCTCAGTCAGCCAAATCAGGGAGTGTACCAATGGCATTCTGAAATTCTCCAAAGAGCGGCAAATACCGGCCATTTTAATCGGCCATATTACCAAGGAAGGAAGCCTGGCTGGCCCCAAAGTGCTAGAACACATGGTAGATACGGTGTTGCAGTTTGAAGGCGAAAACCAATACCTCTACCGGATTCTGCGTGCCATCAAAAATCGCTTCGGTTCCACTTCGGAACTGGGAATTTTTGAGATGAACAATGAAGGCATGCGTGAGGTGAGCAATCCCTCGGAACTGCTCATTAACAAAGACCACGAAGGTTTGAGTGGCACCGCCATTTCGGGCGCTATTGAAGGCAACCGCCCGCTGATGATTGAGATTCAGTCACTGGTCAGCACCGCCGCCTATGGAACCCCGCAACGTTCGTCAACCGGGTTTGACCTTCGCCGGCTCAACATGCTGCTGGCGGTATTGGAGAAACGCGCCGGCTTTAAATTGGCCAGCAAGGATGTGTTCCTCAACATTGCCGGTGGTATCAAGGTGGACGACCCCGCCATTGATTTGGCAGTCATCACCGCCATCCTTTCGTCCAATTTCGACCTGGCAGTTGACAACAAATTCTGTTTTACCGGCGAGGTAGGCTTATCGGGCGAAATCCGTGCAGTGAACCGGCTGGAGCAACGCATTGCCGAAGCAGAAAAGCTGGGGATGCAGAAAATCTTTATTCCCAAAGCCGGCAAAGGACTGGACCGAAGCAAGTTCAAAATTCAACTGGAGCCGGTGGACCGGGTCGAAGATTTTTTCAAAAAGCTTTTTCGAAAACAATAAGAAGCAATTAGATTTGGATTTTTAGAACAATTATGAATCCGTTTTAATTCTCAAACTAAGCTTATGGATCAGCATTTCATCTTACTCGGAGCATTAATAGTGGCTGTTCTTTTCATTATTCTAGGCACCACCAAGCTAAAGATGCACCCGTTCCTGGTTTTGCTGCTGGCTACTTATGGCGTGGGCTTTATGGCCGGAATGCCTGCTCCCGAAATTGTGAAAATTATTACTGATGGTTTTGGAAACATTATGGCTTACATCGGCATTGTCATTATCCTCGGAACCATCATCGGCACTATTCTGGAAAAATCAGGAGCCGCCATTAAGCTCGCCGAACTGGTTATCCAACTGATCGGAAAAAAATATCCGGCACTGGCCATGGGAATCATTGGCTACATTGTTTCCGTTCCGGTGTTTTGCGATTCTGCTTTTGTCATTTTATCCTCCCTGAAACGATCGCTTATCCAGAAAACGGGCAAGTCGGCTGTTGCCATGAGCATCGCTTTATCCACCGGTTTGTATGCGACACATACTTTGGTGCCTCCTACTCCCGGCCCCATCGCTGCAGCCGGCAACCTGGGCATTGACAATCAACTGGGTATGGTTATTCTTTTAGGATTGCTGGTGTCGGCTGTCGCCATGCTGGTGGGTTATTTTTGGGCCAGCTATGCCGGAAAACACTACCAAAGCGAAGAAGACCTCGAACTACAACCGGAAGTAGATGAAAACCAACGCCAGCTGCCGTCAGGCTTTTTGGCGACCCTTCCGATTTTCCTTCCCATTCTGCTGATTGCAATCCGATCAATTGTGCTTTTGGTAGCCGAAAATGAAACAAGCATCGGTTTCCAACTCATCAACTTCTTGGGCGATCCGGTCAATGCACTATTTTTAGGGCTGTTTGCTTCTTTTTTGTTGCTGAGAGGAAAAGGGCCGGGTAAACTAACCAGCTGGGTGGGCGAAGGAATCCAGGCATCCGCATCCATTCTGATTATTACAGGAGCTGGCGGTGCTTTTGGAGCGATGCTAAAAGCGACGCACATTGGCGACTCGCTGGGAATGCTGCTGGCCGATTACGAGCTGGGGATCTTCCTCCCGTTTATTATTGCGGCAGCATTGAAAACAGCTCAGGGTTCATCAACAGTTTCACTGGTCGCCACTTCGGCGCTAATCGCGCCCCTGCTTCCCGGACTTGAGCTGGATTCTGTTACCGGGAAAGCACTTGCCGTGATGGCCATTGGCGCCGGCGCCATGACCATTTCGCATGCCAACGACAGTTTTTTTTGGGTGGTTACTCAATTCAGTAAAATGTCTGTTTCAACCGGATACAAAACCCATACAACAGCCACCTTCTTTCAAGGCCTGGTTTCAATCCTTACTGTTTACTTGCTAAGCCTTTGGTTATAGATCTTTATGCGCCGATAACGAGCCGCTTCACTAATAATTCGGACGGTACGATTGGTCGTGAACATATCGGGACTGATTATAAAACGGCTCTCTCAAACACACAATAGCCAAGCCCAGTTCGATAGCGGAAAAAACCAGCCAGCCGAAATTGAAATTTCCTATGCCCGACATAAATCCCAGGGCCGCAAAAACGATGGTAATGACAACTGCCCAACGCTTTCCTTTGAAGATGCCGATGGTGACCACCACTTTTAAAATAAAAAGCGGCAAGCCAATAAACAGCATCAACAGGACAACAACACCTATTGCGAGTGATGGAATCATCTCCATCGCACCAAGGTCAGGAATTGCAAATGAAGAAAATAGCCCCCCAATGGCAATTCCAAATAAAGCGATAAAAAGAAACAGCATGGAGAATAAAATCTGGGCCACGCCAATGATGCCCAGCACGGTTCCCTGCCAAGGAATTTGAGGTCTTGAAGGAGGATAGAGAAGTTCCATAAATGTTTGATTAAATTTGAGAATGAAGATAAGACATTCTTGCTTATTTTACAAAAGTCCATTTTATTCGCGTTGAAGCCTATCGCCAGCGAATTCACAGATTCAATATTTTCCATTTACTTTGTCCCGAAAACAAACTATCATGACCACTTTCACGCACCTTATTTTTGATTTGGACGGCACACTGATCAACTCCAAACCTGGACTTCAAAACTCGCTTAACCACATGCTCCGCCAAATGGGACTCGATCTGGACGACGGTCTCATTATAGATCAACTGATTGGCCCTCCCATTCAAGATGGACTAAAACAAGTGCTGGGTTTTGACGACCAACAAGTTGAACTTGGAGTCCGGCTTTTTCGTGAATACTATAGCCAGCAAGGTTTGTACGAAGCCAAATTGTACCCCGACATGCTGGAATTGCTTGAAGAATTGCAACAGCAAGGCAAGCAGCTTTTTGTTGCCACTTCGAAAAAGAACCAATTTATGGCTGCCGTTTTGCGCCATTTTGAGCTGGACCGCTACCTGATTGACTCGCAGGGAGCTGGCGAGGGTGGCCGGCACACCAAAGCCGGACTGATTACCCAACTGATGGATCGCAACCGAATCATCCCCTCAGCAAAGGTAGCGATGGTTGGCGATACCAAATATGATGTGGTCGGCGGAAAGGCCAATGAAATCAGCACCATCGCCGTGGGCTACGGCTTTGGTAACAGCGAAGAACTTCAAGCGCTCAATCCCGACTATTTTGTGGAAGAGGTGGAAGACTTGTTTGAATTGCTGGTTTAGGAACCTCGAACAAAGAGCGTCACCCTGAACTTGTTTCAGGGTCTGCGGCAGATTTACGCAGTCCTTGAGACGAATTGATTCTCATTCCTCTACAAAATAAATCGAAAAAAGACCATTTTCAGTTTTCAGGAGCAAAAGTGAATCTTTACTTTTGGTCAAAAGACTACACAAAATGGATCGACTAAAACTATCACGGGGATTAATTGCTTTCGGTGGTGAAGAAGGTATTGGTAAAACCCGCTTCGCACTAAAATTGGCAAATCACCTTGCCTTAAACGAGAAGGTACTCTTCTTAAGTTACCAAGATTACAGAGAGAAACTGATCACCATAACTCGCGAGATGAATGGTTTCATTCACAACAATCTTGAAGTAAATACTTTAATAGATTATTATGGCGTGGGCAGTTTTATTAAGATACTCAAACACAGTGAAGCAGGAAATTTTAAAACGGTCATAATTGATGATATCGAATGTTTTAACCGCAACCAATTCTATGAATTTGACGAACAAGGCCGGGATGCTGCCATTGAAGCTTTACTTCACTTGACCAATCAATTAAATATCAGGCTAATCTTCACTATTAGCATCCAATCTTCGCATCGATATCATATCCCCAGAGCCAGAGATTTCAACTGGTCAAGAAGACTAATCAATGATTGTTCTCAAATCTTATTGCTTTACCGTCCGGCATATTTCGGAATTGCTGAAGATGAAAATGGAAATTCATTGGTTGATTTGATTGAAGTACATAATGTCAAAAATGAAACTTGTAAGGACGAATTGATCCAATTTAATGATAGGGAAACAAGAATATACAATGTATAAAAGAAATTTAAGTATAACCTCCATGGAAATCGTAAATATTGAAAAGGAATACAAGGAAAGAATTTTAAAAGTATGGAATAAGCATAAAGATAATGTAAGCATTCTGAATGAACCTGGATTTGAATACCGAAAATCGCCTATTTTACCACAATTTATAAAAACCAATTCAATCCTCTTTGTTGGTATTAACCCCTCTTTCACAAAGGGAAGTAGGATTTTTGATAATGTACGAAAGATCGAATTCTATCCACCTAATCATTCCTGTGAAAAAGATATTGCTTATTTTGAGAAATTCAAAAATATCTCCGAATACTGTGATAATGTAGATTGGTCTCATATAGATTTGTTTTTCATGCGAGAAACTAAGCAAAAGATTCTTGAAAATTTGGCCTTTACAAATATCGACTTCTTACAAGATCAAATAGACATAACCTTCGAAATCATTGAACGAGCAAAACCGAGAATCATTGTAGTCGCAAATTCATTTGCTTCAGAATTCTTTGGAAAGAAAAAAACTAAACATCAGACCTTTTCGAAAATCTGGAAAGGATATCATTTAGATTTTGACACTGACTTTGACAAGGAAATTGGAACTTATAAAATTAATATGGGAAGCAAAGAAATTCCTATAATTTTTAGTGGAATGCTTTCGGGACAAAGAGCCTTAGATTTGGGATCTTTTGAACGACTAAAATGGCAAATTAAAAAGATTATTGAATCTGCAAAACCGGTTATTGGGTAAGTAGGTGGACGCTGCGATCAATACGTCCCTTCAAACTGCCGCAAAAACCGAACATCGTTTTCGAAGAAATGGCGGATATCTTTGATGCCGTATTTCAGCATCGTGATGCGCTCGATTCCCATTCCAAAGGCAAAGCCAGTGTATTTTTTTGAATCGATTCCACACAAATCAAGCACGTTTGGATCGACCATACCACAGCCCAAAATCTCGAGCCAGCCAGTATATTTACACACATTGCAGCCTTTTCCACCACAAATCGAGCAGCTCACATCCATTTCGGCCGATGGCTCGGTGAATGGGAAATAGGAAGGGCGCAACCGGATTTCAGTATTTTCGCCAAACAACTCACGCGAGAAGTACAACAAGGTTTGTTTCAGATCGGCAAACGACACGTTCTCGTCTACATACAAGCCTTCAATTTGATGGAAGATGCAATGTGCACGCGCAGAAATGGCTTCATTACGAAAAACGCGTCCGGGGAAAATGGCACGAATGGGTGGTTGTGTTTTTTCCATCACGCGCGCCTGCACGCTTGAAGTGTGGGTGCGCAACAACACGTCCGGATCTTTCTGAATGAAAAAGGTATCCTGCATGTCGCGGGCCGGGTGTTCCGGTGGAAAATTCAGGGCAGAAAATACATACCAGTCATCTTCTATTTCGGGGCCCTCAGCCACGGTAAAGCCTAAGCGGGCAAATATTTCAACTATTTCGTTTCGGACAATTGCCAGCGGATGGCGGGTTCCCAATCGCATGGGTTCTCCGGGTCGGCTCAAATCGCTTCCACCGGTTCTCTGCTCCGCATTCTCAAAACTTTCCTTCAGCTCGTTAATTTTGTCGAGCGCCTTATTTTTCAACACGTTGATGGCTTGTCCAACAGCTTTTTTCTGATCGCCTTGCACGTTTTTAAAATCTGCAAACAATTGGCTCACCAAGCCCTTTTTGCTAATATACTT
>JAGXIR010000199.1 GCA_024635605.1 Sunxiuqinia sp. | reverse complement strand
GGATGCATAAAGTATTAATTACTCAGCTTTTATGGATTTTCGGTCCGGCCTTTCCTCGCTAACGTTAGTGCATATTCCGAAGAGCAGGGGGGTCATACGTAGTATCATTTCAATTTTGAGACTAATAATATTGGATTATCTTCTTCATTTATTGTTTTGGAAAGAGATATTAACTCATGTTTCTTTTTTTCATCATTCCCATAGAGAAGCGTATTGAGTTGATTAATTGAAACTTCATCAAGTTCATAAGGATAAATATAAGAGAAGATAGAGTCATTTTTTATTACCATTCTTGCTAATAGTAGATTCGAGATTTTACTCTTATCGCCAAGACTTAAGCGCTTAAGAGTAGCGGTTTCTTTGTCAAAAATGCAATTAGCTACAGTGATGTCTTTCCCCTTTATAGTGAAACATCTAAAAAACAGATATTGGCCACTTTCGCCCAGAACACGTACAAAAGCTTTTTGGGAAAGATCATTTTTGGAACTAAAGAGTTTTTCGGATTTCAATTCTCCTAATTCAAACTTATACTTAGGAATCGCAGAACTTTCGTTTATAACATAGATGTAATCACTTTCGGAAACGTTTGCGGGAAATTCAATCATAAAATGAACGCTATCCTCTAAGGAATATATTTGCCAATTAGGATAAGGAGGGAAACTAAAGTTTTTATTGGCTACTGTGTGAGAGAAATCAATTTCCATTAAATTTTCCGTATTACCCGAAGTCAGATCGTATTGTTGAATCTTTAATATGGGATGTAGATTTGCCGAGTACAACAACAGCTTATCGTCTCCCATGTAAAACATATCAGTTTGATAAGTATTTAAAGTATCTTTGATTGTAGAAAAATAGTTTCCTTTGAAATTGTAACACAAAATATTGTGTTTCCAGTGGTCGTATAGAAAAACTCTATCTTTTTGTTCGTCTAGCGCAATACTTCTAATTGCTGAATACTCACCAGGCCCATTCCCAACTCTCCCAATTGATCCTACATACTCACCGTTCTTTCTGAAAATAAAAGAGTCAAATAATATATGATTGCTGCTAACTCTCATTTTTTGATTGGCTAAATCTACAAGGTCACCAATGAGATTGTATGAATTTGTTTCCAAACTGACATAGCTGCATGAATCAAGCAAATCGCTATAGGCAACCACATTTGTTTTAGGACTTAATATATCTTCAATATGAATTGTTGTGATATCTTTTTCATTCTTACCAGGAGATTCGTCACTGACACTACAAGCGAGTAGAAAGATCAAAAATGCAAGAGTTGTGAATTTATTCATAATTGGAATTTTTTGGTTGTCTAACATGTGCATAGTAATCGCGACTTTAGCCTGTTCCTCAGAGTTTGCACCAAAGCCTTTCAGCCTGCGCTTGCTATCGTTACTGCATATTCCGTAGAGCGGGAGTCCACTGTCTTGAACTATGATTTTATTTGATTTTTTGATGGACTTTGATTTCTTTTTGGTTTCATTACCCGTTTGAATTGCAGTGAGGTATTTCCAAAAATAATTTTGCCGGTCAATCTACTTTCAGGATATTCTTTTTTAATCCTAGCATTCATTCAATCATTTAAAAATCATAGTTCAAGATATTTTGTCCCATCCCATCAATCTTTCTGCTATTCAAAATTCCCGGAGAGTCTTTGATTTTAAGTTTAGTCATTCGTTCATTTTTTTTACAGTTTGCAAGGTACAATTATTTTGTTTTACATTATTTGTCAGTCGCAAAGTTTTTTGCGGCAAGGAAAATACCTATTCGGCTTTTAATTAGTCGGAAAGAAGGTGTAGTTTGTCAGGAAAGAAAGCAATCCAGTGGTCGGATTTTTGCGTGTGCTGCCTGGTGCAAGCGGATCGAGGTTCAACCTCAATCAAAATACAAACAATTCTAATTTTTGAGCGTTCTAATGACAAAAGGAAAACTTTAAAACACTAATAATATGGAATTTAATAAAAAAAGAAAAGAAGAATTAGAAGGAAGAATCAAAAAGCTGGAAAATTTAATTTCAGACAAGGGAATTTGCGCTAAGCAGGTGAAAAAAGCAAGAAAGGCACAGCGTCATTTGGATTTAACCGTCTTTATGGTCAGCTTAATCACCATTGCAGGAATTACCGTGTGGGCACTGGGTGGCAAAAGCGCAGAAGATTAGCAGTTTTCAATTCTGAAACTGCTCGTTTCGCTTTGTTTCAAAGTCTGGATTTGATTCAAGATAAGGTGGCTGGATCGGATTTGCAAATCTGATTCGGCAGTCTGCCAGCGTTAATGCATCGCTGGAAGAGCAGGTTCGTATGGAATGGTGAAATAGAAGGTAGCCCCTTTCCCTGCTTCGCTGTCTACCCAGATTTTTCCTCCCAGTAATTCCACAAATGCTTTAGAAATCGATAAACCCAAGCCGGCTCCCTGTCGTACCATCTTATCCGCAATATCGACTTGGATAAAGCGTTCGAATATGGCTTCCTTCCAGTCGTTTGGAATCCCAATGCCAGTGTCTTTGATGTAAAACTCCAATGCTGCAGCCTGATGCCCGGTGTTTAAGTTATACCCAAATTCGATTGACCCTTCATCCGTACATTTAATGGCATTTTTAATCAGGTTGGTAAGAATGGTATCTATTTTTTCAGGGTCTGTATGAATGATAACTTCTTTTCCTGGCAAAGATTTTTTAACCATAAAACAGATTTTCTTTCGATCCATCTCAGGCTTGAAGAAAGCATAAATATTATCCATTTGCTCATGTATATTCGATTCCTTCAAATGAGCCTCCATCAGCCCCGATTCTATTTTCGAAATATCAACAATATCATTGATGATATTGAGCATACGGGTACCGCTTTGCTCCATGAGCGCAATATACTCCTGTTGCTCTTCACCCGAAAGGTCAGCCTCTTTCAATATGCTGGCAAAACCCAAAACACCGTTCATCGGAGTCCTGATCTCATGCGACATATTGGCTAAAAAAGCAGATTTTAAACGGTCACTTTGTTCTGCGTGTTCTTTCGCAATGAGCAGTTCAGCCGCACGTTTTTCTTTCTCTTCATTTTGAAAGACCAGTTCCTTGTTGGCCAGGATTAGTTCAGCTGCACGTTTTTCTTTCTCTTCATTTTGAAAAACCAATTCCTTGTTGGCAAGGATTAATTCAGCTGCGCGTTTTTCTTTCTCTTTATTCTGAAAAACCAATTCTTTGTTCGCAAGGACTAATTCAGCCGCACGTTTTTCTTTCAATTTGCTTAGAAAGTCAAGTTCCTTATTCACAACGATTAAATTCTCTTCCGCCTGCTGGTGCTTGATGGTATCTTTATCGTGGATCGCTTTTAACGAATGATATTCGTGATGTAATGTTTGTAGCTCTTTGATTAATTCATTTTTGCTTATTTCATTGGTCTCCATGAGTATGGCTGTTTTAGGTGATGAACTTTTAATATCCCACACAAGGAGGCAATATCGCAAAGTTATTGCACTTTTTTATCATTCTTTTGTCTGTTTTAATGGTCAATTTTTCCAACTCATTGCTGCTGCGCAATTGTATCGCGTAGTTGAATCGTTAACCCACGCGAAGGGATTCGCACAGTAGCGGGGCCCAAATTCATTCCATTTGCGAACGAAGAAAATGAGTAAAAAAAAACCTTTGAAGCACGCTTCAAAGGTTTTTCTATATCGGTTTCAAATCCCTGATCTATTCTACTTTGTCAAGCTGATCGGGTTCTAAAATATCTTTGTCAACAAGGATTCGTCCGCAGTACTCGCAAACGATAATTTTTTTGCGGTTAGCGATGTCCATCTGGCGTTGTGGCGGAATTTTGTTGAAGCAACCACCGCAGGCATCACGCTGAACGGTTACCACCGACAAGCCGTTGCGGGCATTTTTGCGGATGCGTTTGAAAGCCGTGAGCAAACGAGGTTCGATCATGTTCTCAATTTTCTCCGATTTGGCTTTCAGCTTTTCTTCTTCAATCTTGGTTTCAGCCGTGATTTCTTCCAATTCGGCTTTTTTGCGTTCCAGGTCTTCCTGACGCTCCGACAAAAGTGTTTTTGAAGATTCAATGGCTTCTTTTTTCGTGGCCAGCTCAGTCGCAAATTCCTTGATTCGTTTTTCGGAAAGCTCAATTTCCAGCTTTTGGAATTCAATTTCCTTGTTCAACGAATCGTATTCGCGGTTGTTGCGAACGTTGTTTTGCTGCTCGGTGTACTTGGCAATCAAGGCTTCCGATTCTTTAATGGCTGCTTTCCGGTTCGTAATCGACGTTTCAAGGGTTTTGATATCGTCGCTGAAGTTGGTTACGCGCGTAGTCAAGCCGGTGATGTCGTCTTCCAGATCTTGCACCTCCAGCGGCAATTCACCGCGAAGAGTCTTAATTTTGTCAATATCAGAAACAACTGTTTGTAACTCAAAAAGTGCTTTTAGCTTGTCACTAATTGGAACTGATTTGTCTTCTTGGTACTGTGTATTCATATTTGAATGCTCTAATTTTCTTTGTTAAACCAGGTAGTTTACCGGGTTGGTATTCACCTCAGATAAACGGAGGGCAAATTTAGGGAATTTTTTTGTAAGTAATTCATAAAAAACTTCTTTAGTGAATTGTTCACTTTCAAAATGGCCGATATCGGCCAGCACAATTTTGCCTTCCGCTTCGAAAAACTGGTGGTATTTTAAATCGGCGCTCACAAAAATATCGGCTTGGGCTCCAATGGCTTGGGCAATCAGGAAACTTCCTGATCCACCGCAGACGGCTATTTTTTTCACTTTTTGATTTCGGAGTGGACTATGTTTAACCACGCGCACGTCAAAGATCTTTTTGGTCAACCGAAGAAATCTTTTTTCGTCCATCGCTTTCGGAAGTTCGCCAATCATGCCAATACCGACTTGCGGATGAACATTGTCGAGCGGATAAATATCGTAGGCCACTTCTTCGTATGGATGCGCCTCCGTTAAAGCCTCGATGACTTTGTTTTGAAGGTGTTTGGGGAAAATGGTCTCGAAACGGAGTTCATTTTCATAATGAATTTCGCCTGGTTTTCCAGTAAAAGGCGTTGTGTTTTGGTTGCCACGAAAGCTGCCTTTACCGGGAATGGTGTAAGCGCACGAATCGTAGTTGCCAATGTGTCCGGCTCCGGCTTTGAAAACCGCTTGTTGCACCTGGGCGGCCTGTTCAAAAGGAATGAAGGTAACCAGTTTTTTTAATTGTCCGGATGCTGGTGACAGCACCTGGCAGTTTTCGAGGCCCAGCTTTTCGCAAATCTTGCTGTTTACTCCGCCGTGCACGCTATCCAGGTTGGTGTGCGATGCATAAATAGCAATGTTGTGTTGAATGGCTTTGATCACGCAGCGCTCCACCTCGTTTTTACCGGTCAGCTTTTTTAATCCACCAAAAATTAAAGGATGGTGCGCAATAATCAGCTCGCTTCCGCTTGCAATGGCTTCGTCCAGAATGGCTTCGGTCACATCCAGCGTGATTAGTGCCTGGCTGATTTCCTGCTCCGGATTTCCAACCAGCAAGCCGGCATTGTCATACGACTCCTGGTAGGCTAGTGGTGCTACCGATTCGAGGTACGTTGTGATTTCCTTCAGCTTCATTTTGTGTGTTTTCGGTTCCAATTTTGAATTTTACGCGATCAAATTATTCAACAGTTAATGATCCAATATCCAATTCATTACTCCATCTTATCTTTTATATCGATCAGCATTTGGCGGATGGTTTTTAGCCGGTCAACCAATTCGTGTTTGTCCAGCGTATCTTCTTTATTGTCTTTGAGTTTTTGTTTGGCACCTTTGAGCGTCAGTCCGCGTTCTTTCACCAAGTGATAAATCAGCTTGATGTTTTCAATGTCTTCCTTGGTGAACAGCCGGTTTCCTTTTTTGTTTTTTTTTGGTTTTAGAATGTCGAACTCATTTTCCCAAAAACGAATGTGCGAGGTGTTGACCTGAAACATGTCGGCCACTTCGCCAATGGAGTAAAACACTTTTTCTATTGTAGGTTGTTTGTAAGGCACAGCTTACCGGCTTAGTCGTACGATTGTCCCATGTTCGAAGAAATGGCGATCATCTTTTCATATTCCTGTGGAGTCAGATCCTTGAAATAGAAGTATTGCGGATTAACGGCTTTTCCGTTTTTATGCACTTCATAATGCAGGTGCGGCCCCGACGAGGTTCCGGCACTGCCTACATAACCAATCACGCTTCCGCGTTTTACTTTTTGCCCTTCTGTCACGTTGAATTCGTTTAGATGTCCGTAAAGGGTTTCGTAGCCAAAGCCATGGTCGACAACGATCCAACGGCCATAGCCAACGCGGGAGCTTTTTACTTCTTTAATAATGCCGTCACCCGTAGCATAAACCTCTGTTCCAACCGGTGCTGTAAAATCCATGCCGTAGTGAAACCGACGAATTTTATAAATGGGGTGAATCCGAAATCCCCAGCCTGATGCGGTCCGGTTTAAATCCTTGTTGGAGACAGGCATCACCGCCGGAATGCTCGACAGCATCTCTTCTTTGTCAAGAGCCAGTTTCAACACTTCGTCGTATGATTTGGATTGGATGTAAGCTTCTTTGGCAATCACATCCAGCTTGCGGGCGGTTTTGATCACCAATTCTGAATTCTCCAGGCTTTCAAGTTGAGCATATTTGTTGACCCCTCCAAAGCCAGCTTTCCGAACGGAATTGGGGATGGGGTTCGCTTCAAAAATAATGCGGTATAAGTTATCGTCACGGTGCTGAATATCAGTCAGTACATCTTCAATGCTCTCCAGGTTTTGGTACAGCAGCTCATACTGCGAAGTCAGCCGCCGATTTTCGCGTTTTAAACTGCGCATCTTAGGGGTCTCATAAAATTGAAGAAAAACCACAGTCAAGATGATGCTTGCCAGAATGCTGGTTGAGCTGAACAGTAAAAAACGGTGAATTTTCGATTTTAAGTTACGTTCAACCTTGTCGTAGCTTAGTGTTTCGGGGTTGAATTTATACTTAACTTTAGCCATAAAAACCAATTTCTTTTTTTCGGAATGTAACAAATTTAAGTAATTAATCTAACTTTGCAAGACTTAAAAAATCAAGTAGATTGACTACAAAACGCAAATGTAATTGAATTATTGAGTTATTGGGTTTAATAAACTTGCAGTCAGGTGCTTTTTAACAAATTTTAAACGTACCGGCAATCGGCTTAACTTTTCAGGTTGATTGCCTGTTCGTATTTATTGAGAGGGAGTCAGGAGTATTCTATGTGCTTGAACATGAATTCTGAGCAACAGTGAAGAGTCTTAAATTGAAAAAATAGAAATAGGAAACGAGCATGTTTAGTCAACGCAAAAGGAAATGATTAAAGTGCGAGTTCCATCCGCCAGCTGGTGGACCATATAGAAACAAACAATTTAATCATATGAATTCCAAAGCAATCAGGAAAGCCTTCCTGGATTTTTTTATTTCAAAACAACATATCATTGTCGATTCGGCCCCCATGGTTGTGAAAAACGATCCTACCCTCATGTTTACCAACGCGGGAATGAATCAGTTTAAAGATATATTTCTTGGAAACCAGCCTGCCAAATCGGTTCGGGTGGCTGACACGCAGAAATGTTTGCGGGTTTCGGGAAAGCACAACGATTTGGAAGAAGTAGGGCATGATACCTATCACCATACCATGTTCGAAATGCTGGGTAACTGGTCGTTTGGCGATTATTTCAAGGAAGACGCCATCAATTGGGCCTGGGAATTTTTGCATGATAAAATGGGCATTGCTGCCGACCGGATGTACGCCACTGTTTTTGAAGGTAGTCCCGATGACAAGCTCGAATTGGACGAGGAAGCCAAGAACATGTGGTTGAGCCACCTGCCAAAAGAGCAGGTACTGCATGGCAATAAGAAGGATAATTTTTGGGAGATGGGCGATACTGGCCCCTGCGGTCCGTGTTCCGAAATTCATGTCGATTTGCGCGATGACGAGGAACGGGCGAAAAAGCCGGGCGCTGAATTGGTGAATCAGGATCATCCGCTGGTGATCGAAATCTGGAACCTGGTGTTTATTCAATTTAACAGAAAAGCTGATGGGCGACTGGAAGAACTGCCCGCCAAGCATGTGGACACGGGCATGGGATTCGAACGCCTGTGCATGGTGTTGCAAGATAAAAAGTCGAATTACGACACCGATGTTTTTCAAACGGTGATTGCAAAATTGGCGGGATTGAGCGGCAAGAAATATGGTGAAGACGAAAAAGCTGATATCGCCATGCGTGTAATCGCTGATCACTTGCGGGCCATTGCTTTTGCCATTGCCGACGGACAGCTGCCTTCGAACAATAAAGCGGGCTATGTTATTCGGCGGATTTTACGTCGCGCGGTACGCTACGGATATACGTTCCTGAATTTCCGCGAAGCATTCATCTACCAGTTGGTGGAAACGCTGAAAGAAAACATGGGCGACGCTTTCCCCGAACTGAATTCGCAGCAGGTGCTGATCGAAAAAGTGATCGAAGAAGAGGAAGAGAGCTTTCTGCGAACCCTGGAAACCGGCATCCGTTTGCTGGACGAGGAAATGAGCCAGGCGAAAAAAGCCGGGACAACAGAAGTGTCGGGCAAAAACGCCTTTGAATTATACGATACCTTTGGCTTTCCTTTGGATTTGACCGAGCTGATTTTACGCGAAAATGGGTTGACCGTCAACCGGGCGGAGTTCGACTCGGAAATGGAAAAACAAAAAAACCGCTCGCGGAATGCTGCGGCGCAGGAAACCAGCGACTGGGTGGAGCTCAAGAAAATTGAGGAGGCGGAGTTTTTGGGATACACCGCGCTCGAAGCGGACATTGAGATCGCCCGCTACCGCAAAGTCAAACAGAAAGATAAAGAATTTTACCACTTGGTTTTTGACCAGACGCCGTTTTATGGCGAGTCGGGCGGGCAGGTTGGCGACACCGGATACCTGGAAGCGAATGGTGTAAAAACAAGCATCGTCGATACGCAGAAGGAAAATAACCTGATCGTGCACATTGCCAAAGAATTGCCTGCCGATCCAGCCGCAACATTCAAAGCAGTGGTGAGCAATCACAAACGCAAGCTGACCGCCAACAACCACACGGCAACACACTTGCTGGATCAAGCTTTGCGCGAGATATTGGGCACGCACGTAGAGCAAAAAGGTTCGCTGGTCAATGCCGATCACCTGCGCTTTGACTTCGCTCATTTTCAAAAGGTGTCGAAAGAAGAATTGATTCAGATTCAAAATCGGGTGAACGAGTTGATCCGTCAGAACTTCCATCAGGAAGAAAAAAAGGATGTGGCTTTTGCTGAAGCGCAGGAAATGGGCGCAATTGCCTTGTTTGGTGAAAAATATGGTGATCATGTGCGGGTCATCAAATTTGGCGACTCGGTTGAGCTGTGCGGAGGAACGCACGTGCCGGCAACCGGGCAAATTGGGCAGTTTATTATCACATCAGAAAGTGCCATTTCGGCCGGTGTACGCCGGATTGAAGCGATTACTGCTGATAAAGCTGAAGCGTTCATCAACAAAAATATGGATGAGCTGCATGATGTCCGGGCTTTGTTCAACAATACCCAAAACCTGAAAAAGTCGGTTGAAGACTTGCTGGACGAAAATGCCAGGTTGAAAAAGCAACTGGAAGCTTTTGAAAAGCAGGCTGCTGCCGGAGTGAAAGACGAATTGAAACAGAAAATTTCATCGATCAACGGCATCAATATTATTGCCGAGAAAGTGGCGTTAGATTCGCCCCAAGCCATCAAAGACTTGGCTTTCCAACTGAAAGGCGAAGTGGATAATTTGTTTCTGGTACTGGGCGCCGAAATTGATGGCAAACCCAGCCTGAGCATCATGATTGCGGATAAGCTGGTGAAGGAAAAAGGTTTGAATGCCGGTAAGATTGTTCGCGAAGCAGCCAAAGAAATGAAAGGCGGCGGCGGTGGTCAGCCCTTTTATGCAACCGCTGGTGGCAAAGATGTTTCGGGTATCGACGCAGCGATTGCTAAAGCCAAATCGTTTGTCAATTAAACGACTTTTAAAAAAACAATATACGAAATGGTTCCATTGGCCTGTACTAATGGAACCTTTTTTATTCTGCTTCGTGAAAAGCGGAAATTAATTCGTATGCTTTATGCTCATCGGCTTTGTTGATGACAATTTCAACGGGTTCAAAACCACCAGCCGAAACCTGCCAGGGTGCAATGCTTCCCATGAGTTTGTTGCTGATTAGCGTGATAATGCCATGATCATTCAACAACTGGTTGATCATCTCAGCATCCATGGGTTTTCCACTAAAAATGACCATGGTCTCCGAATTGGGTGTTCGTATCATGATGGGCTGTTTTATTATTTAGCTGCAAAATATGCTTTTCCCTGCCGGGGAGCCTATTCTAAATCTTCAACTTTTTTACAGGTATTTAACCCGAACGGAGCATAAAGCGGGCAGAAACTCACGATACTGGTTAGTAAAAAAACACAGGCAAGAATAAGGAGGATCAGCCCCAAAGTGCCGGCGATAACATTGGTGAAATAAAGGACTGCGATTAAAACAGCAATTATTGATCGGATTGTACGATCAGCCATTCCCATGTTTTTTCTCATCATTTGTCGTTTTAAGTGAATTATGCTTTTCTACTGCCAAAATCAGTTTTGGGTTTCAATGTGCATGACATATCTTTTAACCGGGGCTTTGGCCAGTTTCTGTCAATCGGATAAACCAAAAATCTCAATAAGTGTTAATGTGGTAGTTATTTGGGTGGAAGCGCTTTTTTACTCCGGCGAATAAGTTTATTTTCACTTTTTTTAAATAAAAGCACATTCGATGAAAAGAATATATCAATTCCTGGTTTCCACATCTTTTATGGGTTTTTTGTTGCTGGTCATGGCTTTTTCCATGGCTATTGCCACGTTTATTGAAAGCAGCTACGGTACGCCGGCCGCCAAGGCGCTGGTATACAATACCCATTGGTTTGAACTTGTATTTTTACTGCTCGGAATCAGCTTAATCCATAATTTTATCAAGTATCGTCAATACACGATGAAGAAGCTGACAGTCGGTATTTTTCATCTGTCATTTATTGTTATTGTCATTGGCGCGGGCATTACCCGCTACATCAGTTTCGAAGGGATGATGCACATTCGTGAAGGCGAAAGCTCCGACCACATTGTGTCAAGCGACTCCTATTTTACGGTGGAGGCCGATGGACAGGAAGCGACTGAACGCGTGCTCTTTTCTGAACTGAGTCCCAACGAATTCAGCCAGAAAATGGACATTGAAGGCCAGTCCGTTCGGATCAAGTCCGTTGGCTTTGTTAAGGATGCGGTGCGAACGCCTGTTGAAAGCCAGTCGGGAGATCCCGTCGTCGATTTTGTCATCTCAGCGGGAGAAGGCATGGAGAACTTCACTTTTGGAAAAGGGCAGCTGGTTAATCTTGGGCCAGCCACGGTTGGTTTCGAAGGGCAGGCCGATGTTCGTTTTGAGCAGGAAGGTTCGCAATTGTTTATCGTAGCCGACCGCGATCTGGAAATTCGCTCCATGTCGGGTGGTGAACCTGAATTGGTGCCAGCCGGAACACGTTCCGAAGTGAAGTTGATGCATTTATATGCCTTTGATGGCTACTTGGTTTTGGTTAAGAAATTTTTTGAAAAAGCCAGTTTGCGCGTCTCCAAAGGAAGTCCCGAGAGTTCGAATGAAGATGCTGTTGTGGTTGAAATATCTGACGGCGAACGCCAGGCGATTGTTAATGTTTTTGGACGTGCCGGGCAGATTGGTGATCCGGTGACTTACATGGTTGGCAATACCCAAGTCAAGCTGACTTATGGTTCCAAACCTGTTTATCTGCCTTTCAGTTTGAAGTTGCATGATTTTCAATTGGAGCGTTATATCGGTTCCGAAAGTCCGTCGTCGTTTGCCAGCGAAATTCAATTGCTTGATCCGGAACGGGATGTCAGGCGTGATGTGCGGATTTTTATGAACAACACCTTGCAATACCGAGGCTATCGTTTCTACCAGTCATCCTACGATCAGGATGAGCAGGGAACAATTCTGTCGGTAAACAAAGATTTCTGGGGAACGATGGTCACCTACCTGGGGTACCTTCTGTTGACTGTGGGTACGATTCTGTCTCTTTTCAATAGAAATTCCTATTTCCAGTTCTTGGTGCGGCATCTGAAAATGTCGGGGAAAGCCAAAGTGGCTATTGTTATGCTGGGCTTGTTGCTTGCCGGAAGTCAAAGCTCGGCTCAAAGTTCGAGTACGGTGGGGATTCCCCGTTTGGATGAGCAGCTTGTTGAAGATTTCTCCCAGTTGTGGGTACATGGCCGCGATGGGCGGATTGAGCCCATGTCAACCTTGTCGAGCGAAATTCTTCGTAAACTGGCTCGTAAATCAACACTCAACGGCATGTCGCCCTGCGAAGTGGTGCTGAGCATGCACCTCTATCCCGAACTTTGGAGGTCGGTTCAGTTTATCAAGATTGATAAGGAAATTGCTGCCTCCATTGGCGTGAGCGAAAAATATGCCCGCGTTATCGATTTGTTTGACTTGGATGGAAACTACCGGATTACGGAGCAGGTACGGGCTGCTTTTGCTAAAGCTCCGGCATTTCGTAACAAACTCGATAAGGAATACATCTTTCTGGACGAGCGGATCAACATTAGCTTTATGGTCTTTAAAGGCGATTTGCTGACGTTCTTTCC
>JAGXIR010000198.1 GCA_024635605.1 Sunxiuqinia sp. | reverse complement strand
TCGATTCGCGCGACTTGATTTATTTTTTAGCCATCAGCTTTTTCTTTTTGGTGCTGACCAGCATTTTTCTGCAACAGCAACAAAAGCGTTGGAAACAGCAGTTTAAAAAGCTGGGAATGCTCGTTGCCGGGCTAATTCTGCTGAGCTTATTGTCTGGTACCTGGTTTTTTCGCATCGACCTGACGGCGGAAAAACGGTACAGTCTTTCTCTCATTTCGAAGCAACTGATTCACCAATTGGATGCCCCGCTCAAAGTCGATATCTTTTTGGAAGGCGAATTGCCGCCCGGTTTTCGAAAATTGCAGCAGGCTTTGGTCGAAAAAATACAGGACATCAATGCCTATGCCGATTACCGGATTCACTACGAGTTGATTGATCCGTACAAAATTGTGAGTAACACGGACGAACAAAAGCATTTGTTTGACCGCTTGGTCTCCCTGGGCCTGAAACCCACCGACCTGCGTTTGCAGCGCGATGAAGGAACAGTCACGAAACTAATCTTTCCGGGAGCCGTCATTAAATACAAGGATTACGATATTGGGATTCATCTGCTGAAAAATAACCCCTCCATTGCTCATGAAGACAACCTGAACCACTCGGTTGAAACCCTTGAATATGAGTTGATGCGGGCTTTTAAAGTACTGCTGGACGATTCGAGGCCGACGGTCGCCTTTTTGAGAGGTCATGGTGAGCTGGGCGAACCCGAAACCCGGGATATTCGTTCGGTTTTATCCGAGAATTTTGAGGTGGCTGACAGCTATGCCCGAGAGCTAATTCAGGAGGATTCGCAGCCCGATGCGTTGGTGATTGCCGATCCGGTGCAGGCTTTTTCGGAGCAGGACAAGTTCTACCTTGACCAATACCTGATGCGGGGTGGAAATCTGCTTTGGCTGGTCGATCCGGTGCAAGTCAGTTTAGATAGCTTGAGCCGTGGCGAAACGACCATTGCCTTTCCGCGCGATTTGAATTTGAATGATCAGCTTTTCCGTTACGGAGTCCGGATCAACAGACAGTTGGTGCAGGATTTGGAGTGCTTGATGATTCCGGTGAATACCGCGCCGGTTGGCAGTCCGCCCAAATACACGCCAGCCCCCTGGTATTATTCGCCCTTGTTAAATCCGGCACAAAACCATGTGTTGAGCCGCAATTTGAATTCGGTGAAGGCCGAATTTGTGAGTACAATCGATACGGTGGGGAACAATCCCGCCATTCAGAAATCGGTCATTCTACATACTTCCAATTACTCGCGCAGCATTCAAACCCCTTTGGAGGTGACTTTGCAAAGCATTAACCAGCCGCCAGCCCGCAGCCTGTTCAATGAGCAGCAATTGATGGTTGGTGTTTTGCTCGAAGGCCAGTTTTCTTCGGTGTTTCAAAACCGGATGCTGGACGATTTCAACACCAACAATATGGAAGTGCTGAGCGAGTCGCAGCCCTCCAAGATGATTATTTTGGCTGATGGCAGCCTGATTGCCAACCAAGTTTCGCGACGCGAAGGGCAAACTCAAATCTTGCCGCTGGGCTACGATCGCTATTCGCAGCAAACCTTTGGCAACAAGGAATTTTTGGTGAACGCCATCACCTATCTGTGCGATGGCTCCGGAATCATGTCGCTTCGTTCGCAGGCATTTCAAATCCGCTTGCTGGATAAGGTTCAAATCCGTGAGCAGCGCCTGTTTTGGCAGCTGTTAAATGTGGTGGCCCCATTGCTGTTAATTTCCTTCTTGGGGCTGATATTCAACTGGATCCGCATCCGAAAATACAGGAGTTAATTTCTTTGTATAAAATGTGACTGGAAAGCATAGGTTAGAAAAAGCAAAGTTTGTATATTCGTAACATTGTGCTAAAAAATCGTTCTGTAAAGGCACACGAAAAAGATCAAAAAAAATTTAAAATAGACCTATGAAATTTGTTGTTTCCAGTACCGAATTACTGAGTCATCTGAATGCCATCAGTAAGGTGATTAGTTCGAAAAATACATTGCCCATCCTGGACAATTATTTATTTCAGCTGGAAGATAATCGGTTAACGATTACTGCCTCCGATTTAGAGTCCACCCTGATTACCAGCCTTGAGTTGGATAATACCGAAGGAAATGGTGATGTTGCCATTCCGGCGAAATTACTCAACGATACGTTGAAAGAATTCCCGGAACAACCCCTGACCTTTCAGATTAATGGAGAAACATCGGCCATTGATATCTACTCGGAGAATGGTAAGTTTAGCATTGTTGGACAAAATGGCGAAGATTTTCCGTCATTGCCCGAGCTGAAAGAGGAAGCGGCGGCTACCATCGAGGTCAACCACAATGTTTTGCAAAACGGAATTGCAAAAACCCTGTTTGCAACGGCCGATGATGAACTGCGCCCGGTGATGAACGGAATTTTCATCGAACTGGGAAATGATGATCTGACTTTCGTGGCTTCTGATGCTCATAAATTGGTTCGGTACCGACGTAGCGATGCCAAAGCGGAAGTGGAATCGTCTTTCATTCTTCCGAAGAAACCGGCTGCCCTGTTGAGAAACTTGTTGCCGAAGGAAGAGTTTGATGTAAAACTTCAGTTTGATGATAAAAACGCCTTTTTTACGCTCAGCAATTACAAACTGATTTGTCGCCTCGTTGAAGGAAACTATCCGAGCTACAACTCCGTTATTCCAAGCAATAACTCCAACAAAATGACGGTTGACCGGCTCGAATTGTACAACACCATTAAGCGGGTGTCGGTTTTTGCCAACCAGGCCAGCAATTTGGTCAAGCTGCATATTGACGATAACCAGTTGGTGGTTTCGGCCCAGGATGTCGATTTCTCCATTTCAGCGGTTGAACGCTTGAAGTGCCAATATGAAGGCGATGAAATTGAAATTGGTTTCAAGTCCACCTTCCTGATCGAAATTTTGGCGAACCTGGCATCGTCCGATGTTCGGGTTGAACTGTCAGATCCAACGCGTGCCGGCTTGTTGTTGCCGGCTGAAAAAGATTTTGAAGACGAAGACGTGTTGATGTTGTTAATGCCCATGATGATTAATGCGTAAATTGTAACTGAATAAAATGCTGAGAACCTAACAAGAGTTGTTTTGTTAGGTTTTTTTGTTTTCAGCATTCCAAAAAAGAAAAAGATGAATTTAAATTTGAGAAATCCGCTTGTTTTCCTTGATCTGGAAACCACTGGAATTAATATTGTCACCGATCGTATTGTTGAAATTGCCCTGCTAAAGGTCCATCCCGATGGGAGAGAAGAAGAGAAGGATCTGCGGATCAACCCCGAGATGCCGATTCCGGGGCATGTCAGTTTGATTCATGGAATATACGATGAAGATGTGAAGGATGCGCCAACATTTAAAGAGGTGGCCAAGACCCTGGCCAACTTTTTAGAAGGTGCTGATCTGGCTGGCTTCAATTCCAACCGCTTCGATATTCCTTTGCTGGCCGAAGAGTTCTTGCGGGTAGGCGTAGATGTTGATTTCAAAAAACGCAAATTTGTTGATGTGCAGGCGATTTTTCACAAGATGGAAAAACGGACCCTGGCGGCTGCCTCTAAGTTCTACTGTCAGCAGGAGTTGGTTGATGCTCACAGTGCTATGGCCGATACCAAAGCGACTTACGATGTGTTGAAAGCGCAGTTGGACGTTTACAAAGAAACGGACTACGAAGACAACAAAGGCGTGAAAAGTACCCCGATTCAAAATGATGTGAACGCCTTGAGCGAGTTTTCATCATACGACCGGAATGTTGATTTTGTGGGCCGGATTGTTTTTGATGAAAACGGCGTGGAAGTCTTCAATTTTGGCAAGAACAAAGGCGTGCCGGTTGAAAAGGTATTGCGCGAACAGCCCGGCTATTTTGGGTGGATTATTAACAGCGAATTTCCGCTCTACACCAAAAAAGTACTGACAGCCATTAAGCTGCGGATGAAGGAATAGGGAAGTAGGGAATTAGGAACAGAAAGTAGCGAGTTGACAGTCAAAAATACACTTGCGACTCACTGTTTAAAACTCATTGGATAACTGGTCATTAGTCACGGACAACTTGGAATTTGGAATTTGAAACCTGAAACTAGCATTCGATGGTATGAAAATCATTTGTATTGGACGAAACTACAGCGAGCATGTTCGCGAGCTGAACAATGAACTGCCAGATGAACCTGTCATTTTTATGAAGCCGGATTCGGCCTTGTTGCGCAATAACGAAGCCTTTTACATTCCCGATTTCAGTCAGGACGTGCATTACGAATGCGAGCTGATCGTTCGTATCAACCGGCTCGGGAAAAATATTGAGCCACGCTTTGCCAATCGCTACTACGATGAGATTGGGTTGGGTATCGACTTTACCGCCCGCGACCTTCAAAATAAATTGAAGGCGAAAGGCTTGCCTTGGGAAAAAGCTAAGGCATTTGACCGCTCGGCTGTTATTTCTTCGGAATTTATAGCAAAAACCGAATTACGGGATTTAAACTCCATCAAATTTCAATTGAAAAAGAATGGCGAATTGGTTCAGAACGGCGATTCGGCCTACATGCTTTTCCCAATTCAAGAACTGATCAGCCAGGTATCGAAATATTTCACCCTAAAAATAGGCGACTTAATTTATACCGGAACGCCCGCCGGTGTGGGACCAGTAGTGATTGGCGATCGCCTGAAAGGATTTCTGGAAGACAAAAAAATGTTCGACTTCGAAGTGAAATGACGCTTGAAAATTCCAAGTTTCAAGTTTCAAATTCCAAGAATCGCGGGCGGATGGTGACATTAGGCTTACTGGTTAATTTCAAAATAGCGGCTTTGCGCTAAGAAAATTTCAAATTTCGAGTTTCAAGTTCCAGAAACGGCATGCGAATGGTGGAATGATGCTTGCGGATCAATTTCTCAATAGCGCCTTTGCGGCTTTGCGTTGAAGAAGTTTCAAATTCCAAAGAATCAATCCCGGCCGGCATCAAGCATCCAAAATCAAGGATCCGGAATCGGGTTGTGGACGAAAAGGCGTTCCCGCGACAACACATAAAAAAAGGCTGCCCGTTTGGACAGCCTTTTGCTCTTAGTTTTTTACTCTTGCCACGGAACCCGTGTTGAGCGGTAGTAGTTGATTCCCCAATTGTCGTAGAGGTTGCCGTGCGAAGCCAGCCGTAGTTTGTATTCGTCCCAGTTACGTCCGTTGGCTGGCGACCAGCCTATTTCAGCGTAGCCTGCCAAACGCGGAAATACCAGGTATTCCATTTCAGAGCGGTTGGTAACGGTTTCGGTCCACAATGGCGCTTCAACGCCCAAAATGTTTTCGCGGCCAATTTCTTCTTCTAAAGTCGCCGGATCCCAGTTGTAGCCGGTGTCCACTTCAATATAACCCGCCCAGTGCAATCCCAGTGGCGTGATGGAATCGTACTGCATGTCGAGGTAAGCTTTGGCTGCCGGCGACATAATCACTTTCACGCCTTGATCAACGGCGTTTTTGGCATTTTCGGCGCTGGCCCAATATTGAGCGATGCTACGCTCATCCAGTTTTGCCAGCGTTACCTCGTCCCATCCAATCATGGTTTTTCCGTGCGAGTATACAATGTCCTGCACCCGTTCAATAAATAGGATATAATCTTCCAGCTTCGTCACGTGCGATTCGTCGCCACCAATGTGGATGTACGGGCCAGGCGTGAGTTCGGCCAGTTCGCGAATCACATCATCAATAAACTCATAGGTAATCTCTTTGTCGGTACACAAGCTGCTGAATCCAACTTCGGTGCCTGTGTAAAGCTCGGTTGCCTTGCCATCGCAGTTCAACTCCGGATACGAAGCCAATGCCGCGTTGGTGTGGCCGGGCATGTCAATCTCGGGGACAATGGTAATGAATCGCTCCGCCGCGTAATTCACCAATTCGGTGTATTGTTCCTGGGTGAAGTAGCCGCCTTCGCCGCCGCCAACTTCGGTGCTTCCTCCAATCTCGGTGAGTTTAGGCCACGACTTGATTTCAATGCGCCAACCCTGGTCATCAGACAAATGCAGGTGAAGCACGTTGAATTTGTAGTAGGCCATCAGGTCGAGGTAGTGTTTCACATCGTCAACACCTAAAAAGTGGCGTGCTACATCGAGCATGGTTCCGCGGTATTCGTATTCCGGAAAATCGCGGATGGTACCTGTTGGAATGGTCCAGTCCGCTTGCTGAACTGTGTTGTTTTCGATAGTAGCCGGCAGAAGTTGCCGAATCGTCTGCACGCCTCGAAAGATTCCGGCTGGTTGGTTGGCCCGCACGATCAGCAGTTTTTTATCAATCAGCAGTTCGTAGCCTTCGTCGCCCAATTCCGGATCATTGCCCAGGGTGAGGGAAATGCCTGTTTTTGGAGCTTCCGCTGTGGTGTGAACAGCCAGTTCGAAGCCGGTTGCCGGCTTTAGTTTTTCATTCAAATACGCGGCAGTTGCGTCCAGTTCGTCCCGACTGACAGAAACGGTCGTCTCACTGTTGAGTTGAAATGAATCTCCGGTAGCCGTCACCAAAACAGGCTTGGGAATCACCGTGTTTTGTGCTAGATCGGTTGGCTCTTTTGGGGTGCACGAAAATAGCGCTGCCACCATGGTCAATAAAATGAAAGTTTGCTTGTTCATGTTTTAGAATTTCGTTGAATTAGGTTAGAAATATTTCAGACTAAGGTAAAGAAAACATTTTGATTGAAACGACAGGTTTTGCCGGGTATTGGAAGTTTAATCCGGGGTTAGCCGTCTTTTTGATTTTTGAAGTAGCGGTTGATCGTGACTTCAGTATGTAGCTCGCTGATTTCGCCACAAAGGAAGGCGGCAAACTGCCGTGCAAAATACGGGCCAAGCATGGCGCCTTTCGAGCCCAGCCCGTTGAAGATTCCCACTTGCGGATGTTGCGGATGCAGCCCCATCACAGGGCGCCTGTCATGCGCAGTTGGGCGGATTCCCGCTTGCTGATCAACGACCAGGTATTGGTCGGTAAAAACGGTGGCGAGCTTTTCCTGTAGTTCCTGGCGAGCCTGAGTTGTAGTTTTGAGCGATAAATCATCCCAGTCGTAGGTCGCACCCAGCCGGTAAAGCTGTTCGCCTTCGGGCATCAAAAACATTCCTTTGTTGAGAATGAAATTGCCGCGGTAGTTTTCGGTTTTAATTCGAAGAAGCTCACCCTTGGTATGCCGAAAGCGGAGCGTTTCAAAAAATGGATTTTCAGAAACAGCATGTCCCTCACAGAACAAAATCTTTTCGGCGCAAATATCCCGGTAACAAACTTGGTTTTCTTCCAGCTTCAACGCTTCAAAATTGAGTTTCTCTAAACGAATCAATTGCCGTTGTTTCAACTGATGCTGCATCTTTTTAACCAGTTGTTTCAAATCTACCCGGCCACTTTCGGCGACTGTTCCCATTCCAAATTCAGCCTTAACGAACGGGTGTGGCTGTTTGTCTGGGCTTGCTTCCAAATAGTCCTGCAAGTTGTTTTCATTCCACTTTTTTTGCCAGAAATCTGCTTCTCCATTTCCGAAAACTTTCTTAATCTTTAAGGGATAAAACAATTTCACCTCGAAGTGTTTCTCCAGTTCAGCATAGGTTTTTCGCAATTGGGGATACAAATCATCAATGAGCCAGCTTTTGGTGAGCCGGCGAAACACCACCGGATTGACCACGCCGGCAGCCACCTCCGACGCTTTTACTTGTTTGGGATTGTCGATTACAAAACACGATTTCCCCGCCTTCTGCAATTCATAAGCCAGCAAGCTGCCGGCCAGCCCCTGGCCGATGATGAGGTAGTCAACTTTCATTGGAAATAAAGACAGCGGAGCCAGGGAAATGTTCAGCCGCTAAAACTCGATTTCAACCAACACTGGCAGATGATCCGAGGGGTAGCGTTTTTCGTA
>JAGXIR010000197.1 GCA_024635605.1 Sunxiuqinia sp. | reverse complement strand
TTACGGCTTGGTAACTCAATCCAAAGAACTCCTGAGTAAGCCTCACGACTTAAACAGTCTTTTGCATTACTGCCCGAACAGTCAATTCGGCAGATGGGAATTGAACCCATTGAAGAAAATACGCCTCACGGCGTACTAACGGTGATTGCATGTGCCGTAAGGGATTGCGTGAGATTCACTGTCCGGGTACGGACAAGAGAATGAGCGGAAAACCGTTGCTGGCATACCACTGCAACCGCTTTTAAATTTACACATTGTTGAACTAAATCCGCCAGCGGCGGATTTAGTTCAACAATGAAGCCAAACAATGCCTTAACTGCACAGAGCACATCGAAGGTCGGATCGAGAAAAAATTCGGTAGCGACTAGTGTAAAAACAAATCTCACGCCCCCGCTGGCGCGGTTCTGGAAATGCAGGTCCGGGTGCCATTAAAAACATCAAACTCCGGTTCATCGGCCCAATAAAATAAAAACGTATGAAAACACTATAATCAAACTATTGGTTTGGTGCGTATTGGAGCATTGTTTAGTTCAGCATGAGCTTCAATATTGAGCGTATGCAAGCAACGCTCAATTGAAAGCTAAGTCTTTTACCAACAATTTATCTTTTTCCTCTTTTAATCTTTTCAATAAATCTTTTGCAACTAACTTAACCAATTGCTCTTCTTTTTTTGTTATGTTTTTATTTGTATGTCTTATTAAATCAAACAGTTCAAGTTCATCGGTTTTAGTTTAGTTTTTCGATTCGCGCTGCCCAACCGCCGCCGGGCGCCATTTGTATTTTTAGTTTATCACCGGAAGTAATTTTTATTACCTCTTTTTTATAGTCGGTAGCATCACGGTCGGCATTGATTCCATCTTTAAAAACAACAGCCTGATAATTGCCCGCACCGAGGAACGAAAAGTCGATCATCATTTCGCGCGGAGTCCAGTTGGTCATAGCGCCTACAAACCAGGTTTCTTCTTTTTTACGTGCTATGGCTACATATTCTCCTACTTTTCCATCTAAAGCAACAGTTTCGTCATAAACGGCAGGCACTTTAGCAATGAAATCAGTGCTTTCCTGTTCTTTGCTATAGCTTGTCGGATCGTCGGCCAGCATTTGCAATGGAGCATCGAACACCACATAAAGTGCCAGTTGGTGACAACGTGTTCCCTGACTCATGGGGCGCGAGTTAGAAGGTTTGTAATTTATTTTAGTTGCATTTCGCATGGCTCCCGGCGTGTAATCCATGGGGCCGGCAAGCATTCGAATGTAAGGTATGGTAGCATCGTAACGCATGGCATCGTATTCACCCCATTTCATGTTTTCCAATCCCTTAACACCTTCGTAATTCACAATGTTTGGATAAGTACGGTGCAGTCCGGTAGGTTTAAATACGCCATGGTAATCAACTATTAAATGGTTCTCGGCTGCTTTTTCAGCAATATCGTAAAGCGATGAAACAGCAATTTGATCATCCCTGTCGATAAAATCGATTTTGAATCCCTTTACACCCATTTTAGCATACAAGGGAAAAACTTCGTCCATTTGCAAGTTAGCTGCATACCATGTGGCCCAGATAATGACACCTACATTTTTCTTCTTTCCATAATCAACTACCTGCTGAAGATCCAATTCGGCATTTAAATCGGTTAAATCCATTCGTGCCGACCATCCCCAATCGATGATGATGTACTTGATTTGATTGGCAGCTGCAAAATCGATGTAGTATTCGTAAGTTTTGTTGTTCATTCCCGATTTGAAATCGACATGAGAGATGTTCCAGTCATTCCACCAGTCCCAGGCCACTTGTCCGGGTTCAATCCACGATTCATCTTCAATTCTTGATGGGGAAGCTAATTTCTGAACCATATCGTTATTCAACAGCTCTTTGTCTTCTTCACTTATTACTACTGCACGCCATGGGAAGGTGCTTTCCCCATTTAATTTGGCGATGTAAGCAGCTCTTTTTGTTGGAATGACATTCATGTTTTCATATCCGCCAAAAACCGTTTCGAGCGGGTAGGGGGCATAAACACCTTTGAATCCTTTTTGGGTTTCATTGATGTTGAGGTACATGCCCGGGTAATTCTCAAGATCGGCTTCAAGTATCACTGCTTTTTTATTATTGCCCAGGTCAACCATAACAGGCAAGAATGCCAGGGAATCTTTTTTGAATTCGGATATTTTGGTTTCGTCGTATTCGGCTTCGAATGAGTGGTTAAAAATTTTACCACCCCGGTAATCCCACATGTAGGGAATGAATGCCTGATGATCGGCTGTAAAGTTGAAATTGGCTTCTTCGTTTTGGATAATTATTTCACCTTTTTTATTGGTAACAAAACGATAAGCTACTCCATCGTTATAAACCCTGAAGATAACACCAAAATCATTTTTGAAATTCAATGTCAATTGATTGTACTGATCTGTAACAATAGATTTCTTATAAAATGAGGTATTGAATTTCGTATCGACTTTAAGTTCTTTCGATGATTTAATTTTTGCATTATCGCCTAAGTTCTCTCCATTTTCGAGTTGTAAGGAAATGGCAGAAGGTGAAATAATTTCCTGTCCTTTATGTTGTACCGACCATGTTAATTTAGCTCCTGCTTCTACCAGTAAAGTAAGTTCACCGTCGAAGGATGCTACCTGATATGTTTGATTCTTTTGCGCACTAAGTTGTGTGTAACTCAACAACAACAGAAGGAATAATCCGATTAATTTAGTTTTCATTTTTATAGTATTGGTTTTTTGTAAAATCTATGTTTTGATATTTCCCGGCCTTATTAATGATGGCTAATTACATTTGGTATAAAAAAGTAAAGTCCAATGGACTGGTAGAATTGGCGTGTATGCCAATAAAATACCAATCATTTTTTCCCAATACAAAAGAGGTGTTTGTCGCCACGCAGATAAATTTTCCCATTACTTATGGCTGGTGATGCATTCATTCTTTCGCCAATAGAATTTCTTGCAAGGGCTTCGAAGGTTGGACCAGGCTTTATCACCGTTATTACACCCTGATCGTTTGGCATATAAACCAGGCCATTTGCCAAAACAGAAGAAGAATATTGTCTACCCAATTCTTCAGCCCATAGAATTTTACCGGTGGCAATTTCAATGCAGTGAACTTTACCATTGGTCATTGTGGTAAAAAGATAATCGTTGGTGCAAACCGGAGATGGCACATAATAAGCGCCTTCTTTGGTTTGCCAAACCACATGACTTTCAGTTACATCACCCTTTCCGTCGGGTTTAATTGCCAATAAATTGCGTTGAGGCCAGGCACTGCTAATCAATACTAATCCTGTTTTTTCATTGTAAACCGGACTGGCACAGAAATCTTCAGAAGGACCATTTACAAACCAATATTTTGAGCCATCGTCAGGATTATAGGAAGCAACCTCCTTGTCACCCAAAAAAATCATCTGCATTTTACCTGCCATTTCCCTGAAAATAGGCGTACTAAAACTGTGAGCCGGATTTTTGTGCGATACTTTCCAAATTAGCTTTCCATCAGTTCGGCTCAAAGCAGCAACAAAAGAATCATCACTTTTGCTATTACCATTGATGATGACTTTGTCATCGAAAAGTGCTGGCGAACAACTGTAACCATGAGGGCTGGAGAATTTGCCTGGCCGTTGAATCCAGACCTGTTTCCCTGTAAAATCGTAAGCTGCCACTACCACATCTTCCCCGTCAAGAAACGACACATAAACCAGTTTTCCATCGGTGGCAGGAGTGCCGGAGGCAAAACTGTTGTCGCCATGTTTGTTTTCGAATTCAGATTTAAGAACCGTTTTTTGCCACAATAAATCGCCGCTTTTACTATCATAACAAAGTAGAACTTTCTCCTGGGTTTCAGGTAAAGCTGTGATAGTAAAAAGTTTATCTTCCCAGACAATTGGCGAAGAATGGCCATTGCCCGGTATTGGGCTTTTCCATATTACATTGGTTATTGAATCCCACTTAACCGGTAAGTTGGTTTCGATACTGGTTCCGTCTCCATTGGGGCCACGCCAGTTGGGCCAGTTTTGTGCCTGTGTTTCTGTAATGGAGTTAATTATCAATAATGTGATAATAAAAATAATAAATTTGAGATTAGTCATTTTATTTAGAGTTTATGGTTTTCCATCAACAATAAGTTGTTTGGCTGTACCCTGCTTTTTTAAAGAAGGAATAGCTGATTGAGCTATGCCGTTAATACTGAAGGATGAAAACAATAAAACGACTGCGAGCAGTTTCCAATAAGGTTGATTTATGTTTTTCATACTCTTTTTATATTGATTTAGTTAGTTGATCCTTTTCAAATTACCTATTTTCCAAACCTGAAATAAAGTGTACCGCTTAAAGTTTCACCAGTATAGCTATTTTTCTGACCTTGCGGTCCTTCGGCTTCAGCTGATGAAAATTTGGTGCCAATACCACTTATCCCATGCAAAAAAGAAATATTGCCGGAAGGAAAAGGTGGGTTCATGGTTCCTCTTACTCCTTTGGAATATTTAGCCGGTTCAGGAGTAAACAGGTGAAGGAACAAATCGCTTGTTGCCGATACGACAGTGATTGGCAACTCTTTGGTTTGCAACTCGACTGCATAGAAGTTGGAATAGTAGCCTTTAAATTCAGGGTAATCCCATGTTTGCCCGGTAATTATATTGTTATAGGGCTTATCGAAAAGGCCAAACTGTACACCTTTTAACCGGTTTTTCCAAACATGAAAAGGTCCATCAGCCAAAAGTGTAGCTCCTTTAACAAGGGTTTCGGGATAGGAGAAAGTTATTCCTGCAACATCTAATAAACCATTAGGCTGATAATCGTAATCGAGTTGCAGCCATCCGCCAGGTAACATGGTAAATTTGGCATGACAGGGGCTATCATAAATAAGCTCAACTACATATTTATTATCCAGTGCATAATGCTTCATCTGTTTAAAAACAGCGGTGAAACCTGCGAATTGAATTCCATTGCTGAAAGAAATAGCTTGTTTATTGTTTTCTACGCCTGTAATTAATCCGGTTTTTTTATTGAAAGCAATTTCTGTTTTTCCGGAAGAAAGAACCAAAATACTATCGTGTTCTGTTGCGGTTACTTTATCCTGATTGGTCTTTATCAATCGCGAAACAAAATCTTTGGGTTTGGTAATATTCCACGACCATGTATTAATAAGTCGGCCATGCTGCTCTGTAGCAGTAACATACAGCACATCATAAGTTTTCCAGTCGGAGGGAAGATTCAGGTTAAGGAAACCACTTTCGCCAACAGCAATATCCGGTGATTGAATATTTCCGCTCTGCTTTTCAGTTTCAAATTTTGGGAAGGTCTTCCCATACTTTACCAATTCAAAAGAATAGGTGCATAGCTTTAAATTGGTGTATAAAAACCGGTTTGTCACCTCAAGTTTTCCATTGAATTCGGAATTAATAACTGTTTCTTTAAAATGTACAGGCGACCAAATTTCTTTAACCGTGTAAAAACTACCTTCCTTTTCGTGGTAAGGGCCAAGTATGCCATCGGGAGCTGCATTGCCTTTTGTGTCAATAGAATCATGCAAGTCCCTTCGCTCAACGCCTTCATCCGCAAAAACCCAAAGAAATGCACCAGCCGATAAAGGTGATGACATCATCAGATTCCACTGGTCATCAAGACCCGCTCCATGACCGCCATCGAACAAACCATGTAAAAATTCTGTAGGAAAAAATATTTCCTTCCCATTGTTTAAGGCATTTTCTACATAATTGTATTTGGGATAGTGTTTTGTATTTGTTCCATTTATAATTGACCAGGGTTCAATAACCGTTCTTTTCTGCGGGTCGTAAAGGGCATAATCATTGGTAACTTCTTTGTTAAAACCGCCTTCGTTCCCATTGTCCCAAAGTACAACTGAAGGATGATTTACATCGCGTTCAACCACCTGTTTCACCAACCGTTGAGCAGTTGGTGTATCATAATAAGCTTGCCATCCGGCCAGCTCATCGAGCACGAACATACCCATTGAATCGCAAACATCCAGAAAGTATTGATCGGGCGGATAATGGCTCATCCTGACCGCGTTCATATTCATGTCCTTCATCAGGTTAACATCGTCAATGGCCAATTGCTTGCTGCTTGTTCGGCCAGACGAGGGCCAGAAAGTATGGCGACAAACTCCCCTGAAAATTATTTTCTGATCGTTTACATATATTCCATCACCTTCTGTTAGTTCTACAGTGCGGAATCCAAATTTCTGAGTCATTTGATGAATAACTTTCTTCCCTTCATTAATTGTTACTACCACCTGGTACATGTTGGGAAATTCGGGATTCCACAAAGCGGGATTTTTAAACGACCCTTTCAGGATGGTTTTATCCTTAGTATGATCAATATCAGCTACCATAACTGACCCGAATGGTTTTCCATCTAATGTTTGCAATTGAGCTTTAACAGTTTTTGCTTTAATTGTACCTGCAGTATATACGTCCATATAGAATGAACCATCTGCTTTGGCATCGATGGCAACGCGATCAATAAATTGCATTGGCACAGCTTCAAGGTAAACCGGACGGAATATACCACCAAATACCCAGTAGTCAGCTTTTCGTTCAGCCCTGTTGATACTTTCGTTTGATGATTCCTTGCTTACGGTCACTTC
>JAGXIR010000196.1 GCA_024635605.1 Sunxiuqinia sp. | reverse complement strand
TCTGGTGGTGGTAGCCACAACTCCGGGACACGATGTAGGCACTGTTTCGCTGGTTGGAACGCTGGCTGAGAAACAGTTTACGCGTAAAATAAGAAAGCCGGACCGGTACCAGTGGAGTAAGATTTATCGGAAAGCAACAACCGCTGATCAGGAAAAATCGGACGCTGCCCGAAAACGGGAATATCCGGTTATGGTTCGGGCACGCCAACTGGCCAACGAGCTGGGACTGGACATGAAAATTGGCGATGTTGAATTTCGGGGAGACAACTCCAAAGCTATTTTTTATTATCTCGCCGAGGGGCGGGTCGATTTCAGAGAATTGATCCGGATGTATGCCCGCGAATTCCGAATAAAAGTTGAAATGAAGCAAATCGGTGCACGTCAGGAAGCTGGCCGAATTGGCGGTATCGGGTCGTGTGGACGTGAATTGTGCTGCTCAACCTGGCGGACTGATTTTGACAGTGTAACCTCGGATGCCGCGCACCAGCAAGGTTTGTCGCCCAACGCCGAAAAAATGGCCGGCAAATGTGGCAAACTGAAATGCTGCCTGATGTACGAATTGGACACCTACCTGGAAGCGCAGGAAGATTTCCCCAACGAACTACTGGCGCTGGAAACGGAAAAAGGCTTGGCCCGTCATTTTAAGACGGAAATTCTGAACAAGAAAATCTGGTACACGCTGCCCGAAGTTTACGGAACGAAGCCTCTGGTATTGGATCTGGAAGATGTGAAAAAAATCATTCAGCTGAACAAACGCGGAAAAAGACCAGCCATTGAGCAATACCTGACTCCGGAAGTGAAAGTTGAGAATAAAATGAGTGTAGGCTCAGTAAACGAAGACTTTCTTGAAAAACAAACAACTAAGAAAAGAAGAAAAAAGAAGTTCCAGAAACGCCCGACGCAAAACAAAGCCAAGGTGAATACCAAGTCATAACAGAAAGCCTTGAGGTTAACACACCTTGAGGCTTTTTTAAATCCAGAACATCCGCGATTCTGCTGCGACTTGTTGTTCTAATTGCCCGGACAACCGGAAGCTGAATTCGCAGCCGGCAAGGTAAAATAGAACGTGCTCCCCTCTCCAGGCTCACTCTCAACCCAAATTTCACCCCCGTGCCGGGCCACAAATTCGTTGACGAGAATTAACCCCAAGCCGGAACCTTCCTCATTGGCAGTTCCCCGGGCGGTATAGTTGGAGTCAATCTCAAAAACCTTTTCCTTTACCCCACGCTCCATTCCAACTCCATTATCAGCCACTTGAAGCTGGACAAAGTTTCCTCTGACTTCCGAATGAATCTGAACGACTCCCCCTATGCTGGTAAATTTCAAAGCATTGCCGATAAGATTTCGCAGAATAACATCTACCATTTGCAGGTCGGCACAGACCGATAAATCTTTTGGCACTTCAAGCTTAAGTTCAATTTTTTTTGTTTCGGCTGAACCTTTCATTAATTCAATAACGCCGCCAATCAGCTCACGTAATTCAATTCTTTCAGGTTTAAACTCAATGACCCCTCGCTGCGACCTCGACCATTTCAGTAGGTTGTCCAATAATTGATAAACACTTTTGGATGAAGCATTGATCATATCAACAATCTCAAGCTTAGTTTCCTCATTTAATTCTTTGTAATTCAGCTTCAACATCTCCGCGAAACCCAAAATTGCCGAAAACGGATTCTTAATATCGTGGGCAATAATCGAAAAGAACTTATCCTTGGTTGCATTCAAATTCCGTAGCTCTTTGTTCATTTTCACCAGCGAATCTTTTTGACCAGTCAACTCTCTTTGTTGCTCCCTGATTTGAGCCTGTCGCTCTTCCAAAACGGCATTGGTCTGATTTAAAGACTTCGCCTGTTCTCTGAGACGAGTGTTCATTTGCTGCAATTCAGCGGTTTTCTCGGAAACCAATTTTTCTAGCAGGAGCTGCTGCCGTTTAAAGCGGCGAACTCGCAAAAAATAAATGTAGGTGAGCACAAAAATCACCAAAGTTGCTACGGCCAGACGAAACAACCATGTTTCCCACCAAGGAGGCGTAATGATCACTTTCAAAGTGGTGCCGTCCTCATTCCAAACCCCATCGTTGTTAGAGGCTTTCACCCGAAAAATGTATTCGCCCGGATCGAGGTTGGTATAATTAGCCGCACGCCGGGTGCCCGCCTCGACCCATCCCTTGTCCACTCCTTCCATGAGGTAGGCAAAATTATTTTTCTCTGGCGTGGTATAGTCGAGAGCAGCAAACTCGAAGGTGAAGTAGTTTTCTTTGTAGCCAAGCACCAACTCGCCTGTTTCACTGATATCGCAAGTCAAAATCACGTTGTCGTTAATCTGTTCATCAATGCCAACAGGTTCGTTATAGATTCTCAGCCTGGTAATCACAACCGGAGGTTTATGCAAATTTCTGTATTGAATTCGTTCCGGATAAAAAGAATTAATGCCGTTGGCTCCGCCGAAAAACATTTCACCCCTGCTGGTTTTAATTGCTTTACCCTTCAGGTTATTGCTTTGTAACCCATCTGCTGTTGTAAATACGTCAACAAACTTGGTTTCAGGATTAAACCGGGCCAATCCTTTATTTGTCGCCAGCCACAAGTTATTCAGGCTGTCAACTAAAATAGAGCCTACCGAGTTACCCGGGAGTCCATTTTCTGTTGAATAGTTGGTAAACACGCCTGTTTCCAAATCCAGCTTATCAATTCCCGATCCGGCTGTCCCAAACCATAAATGACCATCATTATCTTCTTGCACACAAACAATGTCGTTGCTACTAAGACTGTTTTGCGTTTCAGAATACGAAAGATTTCTAAACTTCAACAGGGGTGGTTTCGCGGAAAAGTCTTGTTCTTTCAGGTCAAGTATGCTCACACCCCGATTTCCAACGATGTATAGGTTCTGCCGGCTGTCTTCAAATATTTGCAGCGGAGAATTATTCGCCAGGCTCGACGAGTCGTTTTCATCCCTGCTATAACTATAAAACCTGTTTAACTTCCGATCGAAGAGTTCGAGCCCGCTATCCAGCGTTGCGAGCCATAGGTTTCGATGACTGTCTTCAAACACATACCAGATATTTCGGTTCGAAATCGCGTACGGATCAGTGGGATCAGGCAGAAAAGTACTAAATTTTCCATCTTCCAACCGGGCTAAACCACCATGAAACGTTCCCATCCAAACCACTCCTTCACGATCTTCAAAAATAGAAATAATGCTATTGCTGCTCAATGATTCCGGATCGTCAGGAGCGTGTTTATACCACGAAAACTTGCCGGTTTTATAATCCAGTTTATTTAGACCACCGCCATCTGTTCCAATCCAAATGTCGCCGGTTTTACTTTCCGAAAAAGACAGCACATTATTGAAACTCAACCTGTCGGGCAGAACAGGGCTGCTGTAATAGCGCTTAAATTTTTGCTTCCCCGGGCTGTGTTTATCCACCCCAGTAATGGTTCCTACCCACATTGAGCCTGCCTGATCACGATATATCGCATTGATTTTGTTGGTGTTGAGCGAATAAAAATCCAACTCCTGAGACTGACAATACCTGAATGTTCTGGTTTCCTTATTAAAAATGTTGATACCTTCTGAGTTTCGGTCGCCGACCCAGATGTCTCCTTTGTCATCTTCTTCGAGCGAAAACAACACATTGCCTTTAACGTCTCCTTCAGAATTACCTGGCTTGAATAAAGTGTATTGATCAGTGATCCGATCCCACTCCATCAAACCGTTTTGCTCTATGCTTATAAAAAATTCACCATCGCTGCTTTCCAGTATTTTCTTACGATTGTTACTGAAGTTGTGGGCTTCCGGATGATCGATTGGATGAGCTACAAACAGGCCTTTCTGATTATCAAAGTGAAAAAGATTCTTACTGTTGCTTGCTGCCCAAATTTCACCATGCTGGTCTTCTATAAATGAAAAAATATTGTTTTTATACACGTCAGACACATCATCCTCGTCCAATAAAAAACATTTAGCGTTCAAAATTCGGTTGGCACGGGCCTCCTCGTCTGCGATTTCTACACGATATGCACCAGTCGCAGAGCTAATCCACAGCAAGTCATGACTATCAATAAAACTGGTAATCAAATAGGTGTCATCGACGATCTCTCCGTCAACAGCAATTGCTTTCCTTGAAAAGTTATCTTTTTCCCGGCTGAAGAGGCATAATCCGTAGCTGGTCGTGATCCAAATGTTACCACGCGAATCCTCATTAAGCGAAGTAATCCAGGTTCCGGGAATGGAGGTGCTGTCATTCGGATCGAAAGAATACGTTTTAAAGGAAATCCCGTCGAAGCGGTTAAGTCCGTTCCCGGTTCCAAACCACATAAAACCCCTGCTATCCTGCAAAATAGCAGTTACATAGCTATTCGACAGACCATCGTCAGTTGAATAATGGTCAAATTCAATGCTATTCGACTGACCAAACGAAGGCATGGTCATTAGAATCATTAAAGCACAAAAAAACAGCATTCTACTCACATCATCTCCCCCCCATGCTTTTTTGTATTCAGATCCAGCAAAAACGATCCAAAGAATTCTTTTCGTAAACTATTTTTCACAAGAGATTCAAAAACACTGGCACAAGATAATCAAACATTACAAAATACAAAATCACTCAAGAACAATGATTTGCATCCACCGACCCTTTAATTCACCGAAACTGAACAATACTGCCTGTTTCGACTGAAATATGTCAAACAACAGTTATCCAATAAAACGTTTGACGCGCTTAATACGATTGGTTTAGAATACTTTGAGGCTTCGTACCTTCGTTGTAAGCGTAGCGCCTTCAGGCACAAAAGCAAGTAAAAAGCCGCCACCACCCGACCCCAGCAATTTCACCGGAATACCGGAAACAAGCATGTCATTAACCACGTGGCGAAAATGGGCAGGAATCATTTCCTGAAGATGTTCAGCTTGAAAAGCGGAAAGTACATTCAGCTGTTTAAAAAGCTCCGGGGTTTCCCCGGTCAGCAACGACTGGATAGCCAGATCATTGGCCGGTAAAAATTCATTTTGAAAACGGGCTTCAAAGGATTTATTCTTCATTTTATCCAAAAACAAACGGACAAGCGGCGCGGTTGGACTTTTCACTTCGGTGTCAAGCAAGTATACCGAATAGCCGGGTGTTTTCAGTTCAGCCGGAGGCAAATCCATTTGCTTGCTTCCCAACAAAACCGGCCGGTTGATAAAAGAAACCAAAGGATCGAAACCGGAACTCTGGCCATGGAAATAAGCTTCCATCACCGAGAAGTCATTCTTCAGCACCGATAGCAGGTTCTTTTTATCTTTCACCTCTTTCAGATCAAGCTGATAGTTACCATAGTGCTCATAGATAGCGGCACACAATGCTGCCGAACTTCCCACACCATATTGCAGCGGAATATCCGAATTGAAATACATTCCCCGTTCCAGGTCCTTTTTGATTTCCTCCAGGCGAAGGGGGAAATTCATGTTGACGTTTAATTGGTGGTGATGAAAGTAAGACACGAATCGGTCGAGCTCAAGCTGACTGTTTTTAAAGTTCTCCGGTGCCATTTCACTGGCAAATTCCAGGCTTCCTTTAAAACGGGAAAAAGGAACGGCCAATGCCATGGCACCAACCATCAGTCCATATTCCCCAAACAGCAACAATTTGGCATTAAATTTCTTCATTTACTCAGCTTCCGTGGCCCGTTTCCGATGCAGTCGTCCAGCCATTGGCCATTTTCCGTTAAAGACAGCAATTCATTCTCAATAAACCGATGCACTTGCTGCTTGTCCTGTTCAAAATAGATCAAATGGATATTGGGGCCTGCATCAATTGTAAAACCAACAGCTAATCTGGTTTGTTGCCGAAATTCACGAATTTTTGCAATCACCGACAGGCTGTTTGGATTCAACAGAATAAAGGAAGGATCGGAAGTCATCATCAGG
>JAGXIR010000195.1 GCA_024635605.1 Sunxiuqinia sp. | reverse complement strand
TCAATGACCCACTTTTTAAGGTCTTTTACGCTCATCTCTCCGGCTTTGTTCCGTGCGGCTGTCAGCGTTTGGTAAATGTGTGTCGCATGGTTCCGTTGTTCGCTGGTTAGCCGTTGGTTGCGCGAGCTCATGGCCAGTCCGTCATGTTCGCGCATGGTTGGGCAAGCCACAATTTCGACTGGCAAATTTAACTGTTTTACCAGAGCTTTTATAATAACTAACTGTTGAAAATCTTTCAACCCAAAAAAAGTTTTGTCGGGTTTTACCATAACAAACAGGTTACTAACGACTTGTGCTACGCCATTAAAATGTCCGGGCCGAAACTGTCCTTCCATTGCCTGTTCCAGTTCGCCAAAGTTGAACTGGCGGGTATCTGGTTCCGGGTACATGGTTTCCACTTCAGGAGCAAACACCAGTTGGCAGGGTGTTTTATCCAGCAAGTCAAGATCCTGATTCAGTGTTCTCGGATAATTAATTAAATCTTTTTTATCATTGAATTGAGTGGGGTTGACAAAGATGCTAACCACGACGTAGTCAGCCTGTTGCCCAGCGCTTTCAACCAGCGATATGTGCCCCGGATGTAACGCTCCCATGGTGGGCACAAAACCAATGGTTTTTCCTTCTTTCTTCTTCCGCTCAATCAGTTTTTGTAATTCTGTTATTTCCTTTATTACCAGCATGCAGGACAAAAATTAGAGGTGCAAAGTAAATAAATAATTCAAAACAAACAGCAGTCTGACTTCTTAAGTTTTTTTAAGATACCCGTAACAGCCTAAAATTGAATATTCGCGATATTTTTACTAATTTTGCATATTCAAATTCAGCTATTTTTCAATGGAAAAGAAAAGAGTATTATTTATCTCTCAGGAAATTACACCTTACCTTCCAGAATCAGAAATGTCGGTTAAATCGAGGTTTTTACCCCAAGGCATTCAGGAGAAAGGCCGTGAGATCAGGACGTTTATGCCGCGATATGGTAATGTGAATGAACGCCGAAATCAATTGCATGAGGTGATTCGTTTATCCGGGATGAACCTGGTTATTAGCGATGCCGATCACCCGTTAATCATCAAGGTGGCCTCCATTCAGGCTGCCCGTATGCAGGTTTATTTTATTGACAATGAAGATTATTTCCATCGAAAGGAGATTTTGAGAGATAAAAAGGGAAAAGAATTTGAAGACAATGATGAACGTGCGGTGTTTTTTGCACGCGGAGTTCTGGAAACGGTGATTAAACTCCGTTGGGCTCCTGATTTGATTCATTGTCATGGTTGGTTAGCCTCACTTGTTCCACTTTATATCAAAAGGGCGTATCGTAATGACCCCTTGTTTGCCAATTCAAAAGTGATCTATTCATTATACAATGAAAACTTTAAAAGTTCGTTGAGTCCTAATACAATGCGTAATGCGATGTTGGAAGGTGTTACTGAAGATGATTTAAAACTTTTGAATGAACCGACCTATGAAAATATGAGTAAAATCGCGATTGAATATGCCGATGCTGTCATTCAAGGCAGTGAGCAGATCAACCCGGATTTGGCTGCGTATATTCAGGCCAAGGAAAAATTATTTTTAAATTATCAGTCGGAGGAAACTTACATTGATGCCTACAACGATTTGTACGAACGGGTGATGTAAGGTGTGAATAGACTAAAAAAAACAATATTTACGTGAAAAGAAAACTAGAAAAATCGGGAAAACTAGCGATAGTTTTTACCTTATTGGCTTTTATGCTCTGGAATTGTGGAGAAGATCCGAACAGTACCGGAATGGAATTGCTGCCGGGATCGGATCTGAAAACAGTCGGGCAGTCAATTGAAAAAGAGTCGATTGCAGCTTATACTGAAATAGATGGACCGCTCAAGACCGACGAGCCAAATTTTAATTTGTTTGGAACATTCAATGATCCCGTTTTTGGGAAAACAACGGCTGATGTGGCTTTTCATGTTCGTTTACCCGGTTATCCAAATTTTGATGAAACTATCCAGGTAGATTCCTTGGTTCTGTACCTGCTCTATAAAGAAATATATGGCGATACCACCACCATGCAGTCACTGAAAGTGTACGAGCTAGTCGAAGATATTTTTCTGGACACAATTGCTGCCACTGGCTCGGGTGACTATCCCTATTACCAGGATGTGGATCTGAAGGCGCTGGCCGATCCAACACCAATCGGCGAATTGGATTATTATCCAGTCTTCCGCATGGATTCTACAGCAACCGATACATTGATCCAGGAACTAGCCATTAAACTGGATAACAGTGTGGCCGAAAAGCTTTTTCAGGCCGACTCGCTGGATATGGTGAACAACGACGCTTTTGTGAATTTCTTCAAAGGCCTTTACGTGGAGTCGCAGGATTTAAGCAGTGGTGGAGCCTTGATGAGTTTGTTCACCCTGGCCACGGGTTCAAATCTGACCATGCACTACACAAAAGTGACCGATACCTTAGTTACTGACTCGCTTCAATTCGTTTACCGAATCAACGCCAATTCTGCTCGGATTAGTAGCTTTAGGCATGATTATTCAACGACTGAGTTTGCTGATCAGTTGGTGGAACATCCCGAATCGCCCGACAGTTTAATTTATCTTCAAACCATGGGAGGACTGAGGGCAAAGATCGATATTCCAACTTTAGATAACTGGAGAGATTCTGTTTCCGGCGACAGCAATATCATCATTAACAAGGCCGCCTTGGTATTCCAGGTGGACACCGTGGCATCGGACTACCGCCAATATAGGATTCCAGCCGGATTGATACTTACGGGCATTGATAAAATTGATGAAAAAGAGAAAGAATATTTGCCAGCGGATTTCTCCCTTTCATCCAGTCTGTATGGTGGACGTTACAATCCGACCAGTGCGACTTACACCTTCAATATTACCCATCATTTGCAGAATCTTATTGATGGTGAACTGGAGAATTACGGATTTTACCTGGGGCCTTCCTTTCGGAATGAAAGAGCCCGGCGCGTCGTTCTGAAAGGAGCATCCAGCCATGTCGGAATTCGTCTGGAAGTGACTTATACTAAATTGGACTAACGCAAACAGTTCGTTCCACTTTTAAAATCAGCATAAATTATGTGCGGAATAGTAGGCTATATCGGCGATAAAGATGTATATCCAATCCTGCTCAAGGGATTACAACGATTAGAATACCGGGGATATGATTCCGCCGGTATTGCTATTTATAACAGCTCTCTGAACGTGTATAAGCGAAAAGGGAAAGTAAGCGAGTTGGAAGCTTTTGTCTCTGACAAAAACATTCAAGGACACCTGGGCATAGGACATACCCGCTGGGCTACACATGGTGAGCCAAACGATGTGAATGCACATCCTCACCAATCCATGCATGGCAATTTTGTACTGGTTCACAACGGCATTATCGAGAATTATGCCCGCTTGAAAAAAGATTTAACAGCCAAAGGTTTTGAGTTCCAATCAGACACCGATACCGAAGTGCTGGCCAATTTGGTGGAATACTTTTACCTGATGGAGGAGGTTGAAGATGCTGAAACAGCAGTTCGCCTGGCACTGTCGAAGGTGGTTGGTGCCTACGGAATTGTAGTGATTTGCAAGGCCGAACGCGACCGGATGATCGCCGCCCGTATGGGTAGCCCGCTGGTGATTGGCATTGGTGAGGGAGAGTACTTTTTGGCATCGGATGCCAGCCCGATTGTAGAATATACGGATAGCGTGATTTATTTGAATGATGGCGATGTAGCAATCGTGGAAAAAAACAGCCTGACCCTGAAAACGGTACAGAACATTCCGGCCAACTTCAAAATCACGAAAGTCGATCTAAGCATTGGTGATTTGGACAAGGGTGATTTTGAGCACTTCATGCTGAAAGAGATTTTTGAGCAGCCCAAAACCATTTCCGACACTTATCGCGGACGAATCAGGCCCAACCAAAACGATATTGTGCTGGGGGGATTGATCGATGTTTTTCCTAAAATTGTTGCTGCCAACCGAATCATCATTATTGGTTGCGGAACCTCGTGGCATGCCGCTTTGGTAGCCGAATACCTGATTGAAGAATATGCACGTGTGCCTGTCGAAGTCGAGTACGCTTCGGAATTTCGTTATCGCAAACCGATCATTCGCGAAGGAGACGTCGTGATTGCCATAAGTCAGAGTGGCGAAACAGCCGACACGCTGGCTGCCCTGAAGATGGCCAAATCAAAAGGAGCTTTAATTTTGGGCATTTGCAATGTCGTTGGTTCGAGCATTGCCCGCGAAACCGATGCCGGTGTTTATACCCATGCCGGTACCGAAATAGGCGTGGCATCAACCAAAGCTTTTACTGCCCAGGTTACAGTTTTAACCTTGCTGGCTTTTAAATTGGCGAAGGAACGGGGTGAAATTGATCAGGAGTTTTACGAAATGCTGATCGGTGAACTGTTGGCTATCCCGGAAAAACTGGAGACCATCCTGTTGGGCCATCCATACATTAAGACGGTGGCCGAAAAATATAAAGACGCAATCAATGCACTTTACCTCGGCCGGGGATACTTGTTCCCTGTTGCGTTGGAAGGTGCACTCAAACTGAAGGAAATCTCTTATATTCATGCCGAAGGATATGCTGCCGGCGAAATGAAGCACGGTCCTATTGCCCTGGTGGACGATAATCTCCCGGTGGTGGTTGTATCAGCCAAAGACAGCTATTACGAGAAAGTGGTCAGTAACATTCAGGAAGTGAAAGCCCGCAAGGGAAACATTATCGCAGTAGTAACCGAAGGCGATAACGGATTGCGTCAAATGGCCGATGATCTGTTTGAAGTACCGGAGTCACATCCGGCGGTGGCGGCCTTATTAACGGTGGTTCCGCTCCAGTTGTTTGCTTATTACATTGCCGTAGCGCGTGGATGTGATGTAGATCAACCCCGGAATCTGGCTAAATCAGTTACCGTGGAGTAAGGTTTAGGCGAAGCTTGCTTACGCTGGTTGGAAGAATTACGAAGTCTGCAAAACGAACTGAAATTTGTATGTTTGTACGGATGTTGAAAACATGAAAAGAATCTTTCCCATACTTTTTTTTGCTTACGTTGGATACCTGGTTTTCACCACTTCATGTGCCAACCCCGGAATGCCAACCGGTGGTGTCAAGGATTCGATTCCGCCAGTAGTTGTGCGAACCATCCCCGATTTTAACGGGCGAAACTATCAAGGATCGGAAATTAGCCTCACCTTCGATGAGTTCGTGGTTAGCGATCAGCTTCGTGAAGCCTTGGTAGTTTCTCCTCCCTTGCAAAAGCCGCCGATGATCCGGACAAAGTCAAAGACACTGATGATTGATTTAGGCGATGAGCTAAAGGAGAATCAAACCTATTCGCTCGATTTTAAGGATGCCATTGCTGATAATAACGAGAAAAATCCGCTGGAGGCTTTTCGCTTTTCTTTCAGTACCGGACCTGACTTCGACACGCTGATGATTGGCGGCTTTGTGAAAGATGCAAAAAACCTGGAGCCGATTGAAGACGCCGTGGTTGTACTTCACTCCATGAAAGAAGTGGAGGCTTTTAAGGACAGCATGCCAGACTACATTGCGAAAACCGATGAAGAAGGTTTTTATGTGATCAGCAACATCGCTCACGGAAGCTATCGCTTGTATGCCCTGCTCGATGCCGACAATACGATGACGTATAACCAGGAATTGGAGCAGATCGCTTTTTTTGATTCGGTGGTCATTCCGCAGGATTTGGTCTTGCCTGATTACGAATCAGAACTCAATTCAGAAGATACCGTCAACATCAAGGACAAGCGAAGAAACGCACTGGAAACCCCCTTCTTTTTAATGCTTTTTGAAGAAGAGTTTTTTGATCAATATCTGGATGACTATAGGCGCGAAAGGGACAACCTGATCCGTTTCTATTTTGCCGAGTCAGTAAGTGATTCTTTTCGGCTTGAACTCCTTCAGCCAACGCCAACGATCGATGACTGGAATTACCTCGAATACAATGTCACACGCGATTCACTGATGTTGTGGCTAACCGACACGGTGTTGGTTCGTGCGGATACCCTCCAAATGAAGCTCAGTTACCAGGTGGCAGACAGTCTTCAAAACCTGGTGATGACCAGCGATACCCTGGATTTGGTTTATACAAAACCTGAAGCCACAGTCAGGCGGAGGGCAAAAAAAGACGAAGAGGATCAACCAGAGCCGATTCCACACATTGCCTTCAAACACAACTTGAAAAGTAACGGTTTCGATGTTTACCGCGATATTGTGCTGGAAGCTCCGGAACCATTAAAGTCTTTCGACTGGTCGATGATCAGTCTGTACCAGAAAGTAGACACGCTGGAAGAAGCACGCACGTTTGAAATAGTACAGGATTCCTTGTCGGCACGAAAGTTTTATATTCGCTACCCTTGGGAGTTTGAAGAAGAATACCGGTTTCAGGTTGATTCGGCTGCTGCCTACAATTTCTCCGGACATCCGAACAACATGCTGAATCAGCGGATCGGGATACAGGAAGAAAGTTATTATGCTAAAATTATATTGAATATTAGTGGATTGACGGATTACGGCATCGTGCAGCTGTTGGAAAATACGGATAAGGAAAAAGTCCTGCAGCAAATCCGGATTGCCGAAGACAGCGAAATCGAATTTCCGTATTTGAAGCCGGATAAGTTTAAAATTCGTCTGATTCTGGACCGAAATAACAATGGGGTATGGGATACCGGAAACCTGGATGAAGGTATTCAGCCCGAGCAGGTGATGTATTTCCCAAAGATTCTGAAGCTTCGCTCTAACTTTGAGGTTCGGGAGGCCTGGGCGTTGCCGATGATTCAATACGAGAAGGAATTAATTGATGAAGACAAGCAAAAGGAAGATGCAAAGAATAAAAGGAATGATACCCAATCGCAACGGGCGGGTTCCCGTAATTTTTAGCCTACTCTTCTTTTTGGCCGTTTTTCTGTATCCATCGGGCACAAATGCGCAGAAAATAGCCAGTCAGGCGTTCTCTTCCGGCGAAAAACTTACCTATGGAGCTTATTACAACTGGCATTTTATATGGGTCAACTCAGGTGAAGTGATCTTTGCAGCCGACACCATGCGACACGCCTCGCAGAAGACATGGCACTTTACAGCAACAGGCAAGAGTTTTAAGGCATACGACTTGTTTTATTCGGTGCGCGACACGTTCGTAAGTCGTGTGATTTATGAGGGGTTTAAACCCAACTATTTTATTCGGAAAGTGAATCATGCTAAAAGCTCGACCATGCATGAATATGATTTTGATTTGGCCCAAAGGAAGATTTATTCTCATATTAAGCGCGAGAAGACCGATGTTTTTCGCGATACCCTGGAGTGGAAATCCACTACTTCAGATATGCTGAGTACTGTTTATGCGTTTCGTGCTTACGACTTTGACCGCCTGAAAAAAGGGGAGAAAGTTAATTTTCGCATGTTGGTTGATAACAAGACAGAAGATTTGTACTTTCGTTATCTGGGGCAGGAAGAAATTAAGACTCGCAACGGTCGTAAGTTTCGATGCTACCACGTGTTGATTACTTTGTTGGGTGGCGATTTTTTTCCTGATGGCGAGTACATGAATGTATGGTTTACCGCCGACAAAAATCGTATTCCGGTGAAAGTGGAAACGAAAATACTGGTCGGATCAGTCAGCGCTATTTTAACCGACTTAGAACACATCAAATATCCATTAACTTCAGAAATTAACTAACTATGGCAAGCATTCGGGATCTTAAGAAAGACATTGATTACCTGGTTTCAATGGTTGTGGTTGACTGTTTTCAGTACGCCAATTATTTTGAAAATGCTGACAAGGAAGCAGCCTATAAGATTGTTCAGAATATTATGAGCAAGCATGCCGATTTGCGGAGACGCATCAACCATCCCGATGGAAAAGACAACCCTAAGCTTGTAAAAAAGCACTATCGGAAAATTGGCGAAGATTTGCTGGTGGTGTGCGATGAAGCTTATGCCGAACTCGCACAGTTGGTTGAAAAACAGAACTAGTCTTCTTTCACAATTAATTGTAAGGTTTTATCAGCAATCACCTGCCCGTCAAGGTAGGTGATTAAACGCCATGGTCCCAACTTGTCTTCAAGCGGTTCCCAAACGCAGTCGCCTAAAAAGAAGCTGTAGTCGTTGCTGTTGACGTAATATTCGCCGGTAAAGTCTGGCGCGATGTTTCCCTGCTCGTCTTTAAAAGGCGGATGAATGATTCGAAATTCCAACTTTTTGCCTTTCCCTTTTCTTATTTTCAGCAAGTAGCCAAACTCGGTTCCAATTTCGGCCTGAATGACATGGGTGATTTCCAAAATTTTTGGAAGTTCACGACTCGCACGATTCCATGGTGTATATTGACCATAACTGTGTAGGATGATATCGACCTTTTTCTTTGCCAACGGTATGTTAAATTTTGAGTTCTCCTTATTAAGAATAATTCCAAATAGAAAACTGTTTTTATATTTGGGCCCTGAATGATGCACTTGCGCAAATATATAAAACTATTTATTCTTTTGGTTTTGCCGGTTTACCTGGTTCTCCTGGGCAACTCCATGAGCAATATGCACCTGCATGTGCTGTCAAACGGAATGGTGGTAAAGCATGCACACCCCTTTGACCGTGAGGCAGACAGCCAGAACCATCATTCGCATTCCGATTCAGAAACCTGCTATTACCAGGCGTTTTTTCTGGATTATTTTGATACGGTGGAGCCGGTGCAGCGACTCGTTGCTGAGGTTCCGGCAGCCGAAATTATAGAGCAGCTCATCGTCCTCAACTATTCGCTCCAAAGCACCAAACCGAATGGTCTCCGTGGTCCTCCCAACTCATAACTTTTCAGGGGAATTGTCTTGTTTTATGTCAATAAGTTGATTTTTAGGCTCCCGAAATACCAATTAATGGGGATTGCCGGATCGGTTTTCTGAAGATAATTTTGACCCCTAAAGAATTCAACCCGAATAATCACTTAATCGTTCTTCAATTCCAGTTGGAATGAAAGGAACGGAAAAAAACCACATCAACTCGTTATGAAGAAGTTTTATTTTGTGGCACTCCTGTCACTGACCTGTTTTCTGGCTCACGCCAAAGATATTACAAATGAAAAGTTAGAAGACACCATGCTTTTTGGTGATGTCCGTTCCGGGGCTGAGCACATTCCATTTGCAACCGTCATGGTGAAAGGAACCACGATGGGAACGGCTGCTGATGTAACCGGCCATTATAAGCTCGTCGGTATTCCCGAAGGCAAGCAGCAGGTGGTGGTTTCAGCTGTTGGTTTTCAGTCCCGATCGTATGAGCTGAGTTTTAAGATTGGCGAAGCCGTCACCTTACTGGCTGAGCTGGAGACTGACGACATTGGCTTGGAGCAGGTCGTTGTTTCCGCCGACCGCAGCGAAAAATCGCGCCGCGAAGCTTCCACCATTGTCAGCACCATCAGCCCGAAATTGTTTGAAAGTACCCAAAGTGTTACGTTGAGCGAAGGCTTGAGTTTTACGCCCGGCCTGCGCATGGAGAACAACTGCCAAAACTGTGGCTTCACCCAAGTGCGCATGAACGGACTGGAAGGGCCCTATTCACAAATCCTGATCAACAGCCGCCCGGTGTTTAGTGGCTTGGCGGGCGTGTATGGGCTGGAGCTGATTCCGGCCAACATGATCGACCGGGTCGAAGTGGTTCGTGGCGGTGGTTCGGCTTTGTTTGGCAGCAACGCCATTGCCGGCACCATCAATCTGATTACCAAGGAACCGGTTCAGGATATTTACAGCATCAACAGTTCCATTTCAGTCATTGGCAACAATGGCGATACCGATTTCAATTTAAGCATGAATGGCTCCATTGTGAGCGAAGATTACCGCTCGGGCATGAGCTTTTATGGCTTCAAACGCCAGCGCGATCCGTATGATGCCAATGGCGATGGTTTTTCAGAAATGTCAACGATCGAAAATGGGACCTTTGGCGCCAGCTTTTTCAAACGGATGGGGCTCCGCTCAAAAGTAAACCTCGATTACTTTTTTATCAATGAATCGCGCCGGGGAGGTAGCGATTTTGATGTGCCAAACCACGAAGCCGATATTTCGGAAGCTGTGGATCACGAAATCAACTCGGTGAACCTGACGTTTGACCAGTTCATGCGCGACCACGATAAACTCAGTTTTTTCGCGGCCATGCAGCATGTCGACCGCGGATCGTACTATGGCGCAGAGCAGGATCTGTCCGCCTATGGCCATACCAAAGATCTGGCTTATTCGCTGGGTTCGCAGTACCATCGCGATATCGATCAGTTTTTGTTTTCACCGTCTGAACTGGTGATGGGCCTTGAAATGTCCAGTGATGATTTGACTGATCAAAAGCTGGGGTACCTCGACATAGAAACAATGGAGCATGTTGGCACCACCACCATTACCGATCAGTCGGTAAAAACGTTTGGCTTTTTTGCGCAAAACGAGTGGGTAACTGAAAAGTGGCGTTTGTCGTTTGGCTTCCGGATGGAGCATTATGCCATTACTGACCAGGCCGATTCGAATGGCGATATTTCCGGCAATGTGTTCAGTCCGCGAGCCAGTGCGCTTTTTAACCTGACGGAGAGGGTTCAGCTGCGTTCCAGCTTTGCCAAAGGCTACCGTGCGCCGCAGATTTTCGACGAGGATTTGCACATTGAAACTTCCGGAGCACGCCAGGTCATTCATGAAAATGACCCGGACCTGGAGCAGGAGAACTCCCACAGCGCCACCTTCTCGATCGATATTTCGCAGACTTTTGGGCGTTGGCAAACCCAACTGCTGGCCGAAGGCTTTTACACCGCCCTTGAAAATCCATTCACCAACCAATACGGAACCGCCGACGAAAACGGGCAGGTGATTTATACCCGCACCAATGCTGAAGATGGTGCTAAAGTGCAGGGAGTAAACCTGGAGTTTAACGCTTCGCCGGGAATCCGCTGGATGCTGCAATCGGGCTTTACCGTTCAACAAAGTAAGTTTGAAACGCCACAGGAGTTTCACGAGCGCCGTTTTTTCCGTACGCCAAACAGCTATGGTTACCTGGCGCTAAGCTATTCGCCCACGGCATCCTTTAAGGCTTCGGTTACCGGAAACTACACCGGCAAAATGCTGGTTCCGTACTTCGGAAATACCCTGTCCAATCCGGAAGAAGGGCAGTTAAACGAGGTGGATCCGTTTTTCGATCTGGGGCTGAAAGTAAACCAGGAGTTCGAGCTGTCTGGTGATTTGTCGCTGCAACTGTACGCTGGAGTAAAAAACCTGTTCGATGCCTATCAGGATGATTTTGACTATGGCATTGATCGCGACCCTGGCTACATTTACGGGCCACTTTCGCCGCGCACCATCTATTTTGGAATCAAACTGGGGAATATCTTTTAAACCATACGCTTCATCGCCTTTCAATATTTGACCGCCCACAAAATAATACTAATTTTGTGGGCGTTGTTTATAGAGCTATAAATCTGGAAGTATGGGTGATTCGGAAATGAATACAAAGAAAAAATTTTCACTGGGAGATACCGACAAGGAGAGGCGCAATAACTTGATTGTGATTTTTCTGGCGGTCATTTTAATTGTTGTCGTGGTGCTGTTTTTTATGCAGCGCGGCGAGCACAAGCAAATTATGCAATCGTTGAATTCCGAGAAAGACTCCATTCAGGTTGAGTTGAACGAGATCGTCCAAAGTTACGACAGCCTGAAAACAGATAACGACACGGTTAATTCGCAGCTGTTTATTGCCCAAACCAAGGTGAAAGACCTGATGCTGGAAATTGGGCAAGTTAAGAAAGCCAGCTACGCGCAAATTGAGCAGTACCGCGAAGAGGTGGGCTCGCTACGGAGCATTATGCGGAATTACATTGTGCAGGTCGATTCGCTGAATCGCCGGAACCAGGAACTGATGGAGGAAAATGCCCAGGTAAAACAGGAATATGCCCAGATTGAAACCCAAAAGGTGCAACTGGAAAAAGACAAGGAGCGCTTGTCGCAGCGGGTGGAGAAAGCGGCTACACTGGAAGCTCAGGGGCTGACTGCTTTTGGAATTAATTCCCGTGGAAATGATGTCAGCAACAGTGACAAAGCCGAGAAAATACAAGTCAACTTCACCCTCGCAAAAAACATAACGGCCCAGCGTGGGGCTAAAAATATTTATGTCCGTATTCAGCGACCCGACCAGATTTTACTGCTCAAGTCGAGTAATGACCTGTTTCGCTTCGAAGACCTGCGCATACCCTACTCGGCCATGCGCGAAGTGACCTACGAAGGCAACGATTTGCCGGTGAATATTTTCTGGGACAATGCCGGCGAGCCGCCCCTCGTCGCAGGAGAATACACGGTCGATATTTTTGCCGACGGCAACAACATCGGAACCACCACCTTTTCGTTTAAAAAGTAAGCACAAACTATTGATTTAGGACTGAAACAGCTTATCAGCAGGACGGCGTTAAACCCCGATCTTCTTGAATCAAAATGATGAAACATTTTTGCCTCACTATTTTTCGAGCTATGATTTTGAACTGTATTCGAATTTTACCTTTTACGCTACCAGCCTCTTTCGTGGCTGTTCTGGGATTTGGATGCCAACTACACCCTGGCCCGCGCCACCGAAGAAGCCGAACAGGAAGATTACATTCCGCTGGCACCCGACTTTACCTTGATCAGCGGACTGAGTGTTATTCATCCTGAAGTCGTAAGTAAATGGCGTGGTGATTCTATGTTCGAGGGATAACGCTGAATATCATGGGGATGAAAACCATCCACAAGGTTTTTATATCTTTGCCTCACCAAAATTTTAGAAACGTGAAGATTGGATCAATTGAATTGGGCGAAACCCCCTTGTTTTTGTCGCCGATGGAAGATGTCACTTACAAGCCCTTCCGCCACATTTGTAAGCAGCATGGCGCCGATGTGATGTACACCGAATTTGTTTCATCCGAAGCCCTGATTCGGGAGGTGGACAAAACCCGGCAAAAAATGCAGCTGTTTGAAGCCGACCGGCCCATTGCCATCCAGGTGTACGGCTCCAATATCGATTCGATGGTGCGGGCAGCTCTGGCCGCCGAAGAATTTCAGCCTGATTTTATCGATATCAACTATGGCTGTCCCATGAAAAAGATCGTCAATAAGGGAGCAGGATCGGGCATGCTGCAGGATTTGGAGAAGATGCAAAAAATGACGGCTGAGATTATCAAGGCCGTTTCGCTGCCCGTAACAGCCAAAACGCGCCTGGGATGGGACGAAGATTCACTGGTTATTCAAGAAGTAGCCGAGCGCTTGCAGGATGTTGGCATAGCCGCGCTGGCTATTCATGGGCGCACGCGCAAACAGTTATACACCGGCGAAGCTGATTGGAGCCGGATTGCTGAAGTCAAGAACAATCCCAGGATAAAGATTCCAATCATTGGAAACGGCGATATCAACGGACCGGAAAAAGCCATGGCCTGTCTGAAACAAAGCGGGGTCGATGGATTGATGATCGGACGCGGGTCCATTGGCCGCCCCTGGATCTTCACGGAGATCAAGCACTACCTAAAAACAGGCGAACTCCTTCCTCCACCAACCGTCTCCGAGGTGGTTCATCGCCTGCGCGAGCAACTTCAACAATCAATTGATTGGAAAGCAAACGAACGGTCGGCCATTTTGATGATGCGACGCCATTTTGCTAAATTCTTCCCGGGACTGCCCGATTTTCGTTTGCACCGCATTAAATTACTGCAGGCGATTGAGCTGGACGATGTGCAGCAGACCCTCAACGAAATTATTGAACACTATGGACACCTGCGGGTTGATTATACAAATGTGAGTTTAAAATGAGTTCGAACGATTACAAGCAATTTTTTAATGAGCAGTCGTTCTGGCAAAAGCTGCAAAAGTTTGGCAAAGCAGCTGGTGTTCAGGTGGCCTACTCGGCCTTGTTGCTTTTTTATTTGATGAAGGAACCCTCCGTCTCTCTCAAAGCGAAAGTGACCATTGCCGCTGCTTTGGGCTACTTTATTTTACCAACCGATGCCATTCCCGACCTGCTGCCCATCGTTGGCTTTAGCGATGATCTAGGTGTGCTGATCTTTGCCCTCTCACAAATTAGCGGTAACATCACGCCCGAACTTCAGGAAAAGGCAAAAACACAACTTCGCGTCTGGTTTAAAGAATTCGACGAAGCCAAGCTGGACGAAATTCATTCCAAAATATTTTAGCGATTCCGACGATTTGTAATTTTGATTCTTGGCACTGTTTTTGAATTTCAAACCCCCGAAAACAATTAAAAGCCTTGAAGCCATGAAACGAACCATCCTGATCGTACTTTTTGGACTTGTTCCTTTTTTACTTTATCCCGAAGCAGTCCGAGCTCAAGTAACCGTTGAGCAGAAACCCAGCCCACCCGAAGTTAAGCTGCCGGTTCCCGAAAAACCCGGCTCCGACTATCAGCTCATTCCGGGACACTGGATTTGGCACCGGCAATCAAAAATGTATGTCTGGGTGGGTCCACACTGGGCCCCTGAAAAAGAAAATAAGCAATGGAGCCCCGGCCATTGGGAAAAGCAGCCAAAAGGCTGGAAATGGATTCCAGGAAAATGGGAAAAAATTGAGAAGAATCGATTCTTTTTCTTCTGACGATTCGATGTTTTTGTATGCTTGTTTGTTGAGTGTTTTTGGGTTAGAGGCCGGAGCGATCCGGCCTTTTTTACGATTCTTCCTGCCTATTCCGAAGCAACTTTATTACATTTGTGCTTCTAAACAAACACCATGGAAGTCCTTTCACCCTTCGATTTAACTCCCTTGCAATGGGTTTTAATGGCTGTCTGCGGCATGCTCATTGGTATGTCGAAGGTTGGCGTGCCCGGCGTTTCCATGATTGTCGTGCCTGTGTTAGCCTTTATTTTTGGCGGGAAACAGTCCACCGGGGTGTTGTTGCCTATTTTAATGATGGCCGATCTGTTTGGCGTAGGCTATTATCGTCGGCACGCACAATGGAGCTATCTGGTGAAGATCCTGCCTTGGGCATTTGTTGGCGTTGGCCTGGCTTTGTGGGTTGGCGAAGTGGTGAACGACGAGCAATTCAAAGACCTGATTGCCATTTTGGTGTTTGTCTGTATCGGCTTGATGTTGTGGCGAGATCGCCGGAAAGACCAAACTTTCGTCCCCGATAGCTGGTGGTTTGCTGCATCGATGGGCGTGCTGGGCGGATTTGCCACCATGATTGGCAATGTAGCCGGCCCCATTTTTGCCATTTACCTGCTGGCCATGCACCTGCCAAAAAACAGTTTTATCGGTACCTCCGCCTGGTTTTTCCTGATCTTGAATTTCGCAAAATTTCCACTCCATATTTTTATTTGGGAAACCATTAGCTGGCCAAGCCTGAAGATGGATTTCATGGTTTTGCCGGCCATTGCGCTGGGTGCGTTTTTAGGAATTTTGCTGGTGCGAAGAATTCCTGAAATGACCTATCGTACCGCCATTATTGTCATAACCGCCATTTCGGCTTTTTTATTATTGATTTGATATGAAACGACTACAGCATTTTTTCAGTAACAAGCCCGTTGCCCGTGTTCTGGATGTGGGCTGCGGAGCAGGCGATTTTATCAAATTGCTCGACGGTATTTTTGAAGGGAAAGCCCGGTTAACCGGCATCGACCCGGGCGAAGAATGGCTGAAAGAAGCCCGTGTCCGTTTTCCGCAGGAACATATTGATTTTGTTCGTATGAGCGGCGAACAACTTGATTTTGAGGATAACACCTTTGAGGTGGTGACCCTGTCGAATGCCTTGCACCACCTCGAAAATATTGAGCAAACCTTCAACGAAATGAAACGGGTGGTGAAACCCGGTGGCTGGCTGCTGATCAATGAAATATCGGATGGAGAACTAAATCCTGCGCAGGAAAACCAACGCATGCTACATCATTTTAAATCGTTTGTTGACCGTTTGCATGGCATCACCCACCGCCCCACCAGGACTCCCGATGAAATTCTGGATATTGTTGACCAAAATAAGCTTGAAGTGGTTGATTCTTTTCTTTACCTGAAAATGAAGATGGTGAACCGCGAAGAGCTTTTCCTTGAAGACAAGTACCGCCAGATGGAAAGCCTGCTGGAAGAACTACAGGGACGACCTGAGTTTGACCAAACCAAAGACCAGCTTCCACTTTTCAGGGAACGCCTGGCCAGCCATGGCTTCCAAACGGCTCCGCAATTGATGGTCATTGCAAAACCAAGGCAGTAAGTGTACTATTGGCTTAAAGCTTATAGAATTCCTTCCACTCTTTGCGGGGTTTCGTTCCTGTAAGCAGTTCGTTGGCCAGCTTGCTGTTGGTTATCTGTTTGGTTTCGCGGTCGAAAGCCAGTTTGATATTCAACTGCTGCGCCAGAACTCCCAAGTTGAAAACCTGGCTCAGCGGGCCGGCAATTTCGAATGGCGACCTTGTTTTCTCCTGCCCTTTACACGCCAGCAAAAAGTTGGCAAAGTGGTTGGACGGACTTTTCGGAACCTCCGGTAATTTCGATTGCATGTCCTTGGCCTTTTCCTCGGGAATAATGGAAAGCGTACTTCCGTGTGATCCTCCTTTGAAAGTCAAATCCTTACCGTAAATGACCTTTCCGGGATTTAGCTTGGCAGGCTGTATTTTACCATTACTTGCTGGTGGAATGTTGGGGTCAAGCTTAGAAATGCCATAGCCTTCGGGAACTTGCGGAACATTGTTCACCCCGTCATACCAGGTAATTTCGACTGGAGGCATTGCTCCCCGCTCCGGAAATTTAAAGGAAAGTGTGGACGACATGGGAAAGAAAAATTTATTGTGTCCTTCCAGCATCACCGGATCAACTTCGTACGGCAATCCCAGATCCAAAAACTCATGAGCGGTGTCCATGATGTGTGCACCCCAATCGCCGAGGGCACCCATGCCGAAGTCGTACCAGCAGCGCCATTGGCCGTTAATGTAATCGTGGTTGTAGTCGTGGTGCTGCGCGGCTGCGAGCCAGAGATCCCAATCCAATGTTTCGGGAATGGGTTCGGCAGCCGGGAAGCTTTTGATGGCCGTATCCCAGCCATGCCAACGCCGGGGGCTGTTCATGTGAGCCGTCATCGCCGTGACATCCTTGATAATTCCGGCTTCTTTCCAGGCCTTAAACTGAAAATAATTGGCTTCGGAGTGTCCCTGGTTTCCCATCTGGGTGACGACTCCGTACTTTTGGGCGCCATCCATCATCCGCTGCACTTCGTTGAACGTTCGGGCCATCGGCTTTTCAACATACACAGGTTTGCCCAAACTCATGGCCAGCATGGTAATCGGGAAATGCGAATGATCAGGAACGCCCACGCTCACGGCCTCGATCTGGTTTCCCATTTGATCAAACATCTCACGGAAGTCCTGAAAGCGTGGGACATCGGGAAACATCTTCAGCACCCGTTCGGTATGTCGAGCGCCCATATCCACATCGCAAAGGGCTACAATGTTGCATAAACCGGTATCGTATAAAGCCCGGATGATTTCACCACCCCGGTTTCCAATACCACAGCAAGCCAGGTTAACCCGCTCACTGGCCCGAGCCAGATTCGAGGCAGGATGAACAGCCCCGCTAACGGATTGGGTCAAAATTGTGGGAACGGCAGCAACTGCCGTTAGCGCCAACGCATTTTTCAGAAACGAACGCCTTGAAGATTCTTTGAATTTCATTGGTGATTATTTTTAGTGGTTTATATTGAGTTTTGCTATTGTTAAAACATGGGAATAGCAAATGTAGTGATTTTTGATAACCAAAAACGAGTTTTCTCTGGCTTTCGATTTGCTGGCAATGGTTGGCTCACATCAACAAATTACTCCTGTACAATTTATGTTGATGTCACTTGATGATTGATGACGGTCAAATCAAATCTACTTTTTATTTTTACTTATCGTTTGATGATATTTCCGCCTGACGAAGTTTTAATATCCACCGATGATGGGCTGCCAGAGTAGTAGATGTGTCCGCCGCTGGAGGCTTCTCCTTCAAAATTGTCGCGTACCGACATGTAGATATGAGCCCCACTCGACACATCGGCCTTCCCATCTTTGGCATCCAAATCGCCGGCCTTAAGATGTGAACCGGACGAAGCAGTAAAATCTGCATCCCCGGTTTTTCCGTCCAGCTTAATATGGGCACCCGACGAAGCTTTTGCTTCCAGCTTTGAGGTGTTCATGCTCAGGTTTTGCTGGCTGCCCGAGCTCGCTTTGGTTGAAAAATTCTTCAATCGAAGCATTCCACTGGAGCTGATTTGCGAACCGGAGCTGGACTGCAATTCTTCCAAATCAATCAACTCAACGGTAATCAACAGTTTTCGGAATCGCTTAATACGCCCTTCGGTGAAAATATTCAGCTCGCCGCGCCTCACTTCGGTTCGAATGACCTCATGCAGGTTTTCATCGGCCTCAACAGTCAGCAAATTTTTATCAGATTGAATCAGCACAACTTTTAGGCCCGTCGAAACTTTGATCTTGTCAAAATCACTAACATCACGATATTCGGTTGTTACATTGCCATTTCCCTTGATTGATGGCCCTAAAAAGAAACACGAAGTTAAAGAGAAAGAACAGACAATAATGGTTACGAATAGAATCAGTCGCTTTTTCATAGCATGTAGCATTTAATGGATTGACGCAGAAATTCAAATTCCGTTACACAAGTTAGGGAGCTTGTTCGAAACATGACGAGTATTTTCGTTGATTCAGTGAAAATTATCGGTAAACCAGAATTACCCACGCTCAGGTTACTATTTTCTGCTAGCCGATTAAATCGCCAATGATCTTCAATCCGTCAAGTGTCAGGTTCGCTTCAAAATGAGTGATTCGGGCGCTTTGTCCATCCAGCACCCCGGATAAACCACCGGTAGCAATTACATACAGTTTTTGCTTCAATTCGTCTTCGGTGCGTTCAATCATCCGGTCAACCAAGCCGGCATAGCCAATAAGCACCCCCGACTGAATGGCATGCACGGTGTTCTTTCCCAGAACTGAAGGCGGCTGGACCAATTGCACGTGCGGCAGCTGAGCTGTATCGCCAGCCAGCGAACGCACCGCAGTGCCTAAACCCGGGGCAATAGCTACACCCAAAATTTCGCCTGAACCAGACACCGTAATAAACGTGAGTGCGGTACCAAAATCAATCACCATGCAAGGTTTCTCGAATTTGGTGAAGGCGGCCATTGCATTGGCAACCAGGTCAGTGCCTATTTGATAGGGATTCAGTATTTTGATCGGTAAGCGGTCATACACATCTGGCTTAATCAACAGCACCTCCTGATTCAAAAATCGTTCGGTGAGCTCTTTAAAATCGTCGTTGAGGGCAGGCACCACACTGCTTAAAATTACCCTCGAAATCTCATTTTTACATACCTTCCCGCTGGAGAAAAGGGAACGGAAAATGACTTCATACTCATCGGCTGTTTTCTTAATATCGGTCCGGATTCGCCAAATATTTTTCCATCCTCCGTTCTGGTTGATTCCCAAAACGATGTTCGTATTTCCAATGTCGATTATTAACTGCATAAAATATCATTCTTAGAACAAAGAAACAAAAAAGACCAGAAAAAAGAGATGTGATCAAATGGCTTATTTTCAAACCGTTTTTATACTTTTATCGTCATTAATTTCGTTTCAAAGTTGTTGTGTTTAAATTTTTACTAATTTTAACAAAATTAAAAACGCAATTATTCTACACAAGAGCATACTTAACTTATTATTTTTAAATCATGCAAAATAATAAAAGTCCTTTAATTTTTATTGTTGAAGACAATCCGGTATACAGCAAGCTTATTGCAAGTTATCTAAAAACCAATAAGTTTACCAACACCGAAACATTTTCATCGGGAGAGGATGTGTTGAAAGCCATGGAGCGACAACCCAAAATTGTGATACAGGACTACTTACTGGATGGGATGAATGGCATTGAAGTGCTGAAAAAGGCGAAGCAAATTGCTCCGGATGTAGAATTTCTCTTTCTCTCGGGCCAGGATAGCATTGACATTGCTATTAACACCATGAAATACGGAGCTTACGACTACATCGTAAAAGACCAGATGGCGTTGAAAAAAATGGTCAATAAAATTAACAAGATTTTGTCGGTTACTCAGCTTGAAAAAACCAATAAGCGCTACAAAACCGGAGTGATTTTATTTTTCATTTTGTTGTCACTGGCTATCATTGCCATTATCGCAATTACCATCATGTATCCCGAAACTTTTGGGTTTTAAAAAAACAGCCGAAGAACCTTGAATACGATGGAAAACATTTGCGATTGACCGTTTTTAAAAGTCTTCCACCGTATTCAGTTTTTTTTGATTTTAGTAAATCGGAATAAGCGCAGTGTCAATGTTGAAGTGTGGACGAAACCCGGCTTCCAACAGTTAGTTGTTGTACAGTTCTACGGCTTCCCCAGTGTAATTGATTTCAACACCTTTATCTCTTTCAGGATTAAATGTCTGGGCGTTTGATTGCGATAAAAAAATGACTTCAAACTTCCGCTCCTTCAACATGCCTTCAAATTCGCCTTCACGCGTTCCAATGGTCAGCTTTTTTGTGGCTTCATCATAAGTCATCGGAATATTGGCAAACGCTCCTTTTTCGTAGTCGTAGTTGGTTCCTTCGTCTTCATACAAACCAAACTGCGCATCGGCCCCGGTGTACACATACAACTTGATGTGATCGGCTTTCTTTTGCGTGGTGTATTCAATTTCGGGTCCAACAGGCAGAATGGATCCGGCACGAACAAAGAGCGGCATCCGCTCGTACGGTGCGCTCACATTAAGTTTTTGACCGCCAGCCACATATTCACCCGAATAAAAATTATACCATCCGCCATTGTTTGGGAAGTACACGTCGCGCTCGCGGGATTGGTAGTGATATACCGGGCAAACCATCAGCGACGGACCAAATAGGTATTGGTCGCCAATATTGTGTACCCGCCGATCATCGGGAAAGTCCATGGCCAAACCACGCATCAGGGTGTAATCCTTGTGATAAACGTCTCCGGTTAGGCTGTAAATGTACGGCATAAGGCGATAGCGTAATTTGTTGTAATACAACATGGACTGATAGGCCGGATGACTTTCGGGTGCCAGGTTGTATATCTCGCGGTTGGGATATTGGCCGTGCACCCTAAACAGCGGAACAAAAGCTCCGAACTGGTACCACCGGGTGTTTAGTTCTCTCCATTCGTCCATCTCAGGGCTACCCTCTTTGGCTCGCTCAAATTGCTTTTGAACACTGAAACCCCCAATATCCATGGTCCAGTAGGGCAAGCCCGACATGGAGAAATTGATGCCTGCCGGAATTTGTGCTTCCATATCTTCCCAGCAAGTACCAATGTCGCCACTCCAGGTCACGGTTCCGAAACGTTGCATGCCGGTAAAACCCGAACGGGTGAGAATAAACACCCGATCATCCGGATTTTTGGCCCGTTGCCCTTCGTAAATTCCTTTGGCATTCATCAGGGCAAAGGCGTTAAAATATTTGGTTGCAGGCCCCAAAGCCGTTGGGTTCATCAGCTGTTTGCGGTATTCCATGCTGGCGTTCGATAAAATGTCCGGCTCGGTAGCATCCAGCCACCAGGCGTCAATTCCTTTTTCATACAAGTGCTCGTCAATTTGTTCCCAGAAAAGCTGGCGGGCTTCCGGATGGTAGGCATCGTAAAACGAACCGATGTAACCCGGATGGATCCAGTCGCGAATGCTGTCTTTAATAGCCTGCTGATACATCCAGCCATTTTTATCAAATTCGTTGTAGTGCTCGGTTCCAAGGTAAAATTTGGGCCAGACCGAAATCATAATTCGTGCGTGGTTGTCGTGCACTTCCTGGATCATGCCTTCCGGATCGGGGAAACGGCTCGCATCAAATTCGTGGCTTCCCCATTGGTCTACTTCCCAGTAGGACCAGTCTTGCACAATGTTGTCGATTGGAATGTTCCGTTTGCGGAATTCTTTCAGAGTATTCAATAATTCGTCCTGTGTTTTGTAGCGTTCGCGGCTTTGCCAGAAACCCATGGCCCACTTGGGCATCACCTGGGCTTTTCCGGTTAGCTGGCGGTAGTTTTTAATTACCCCGTCCATGTTGTCGCCTTTCATGAAATAGTAATCAATCTGGTCGCCCATTTCCGACCAAAATGCGATGTCATCCTGCGCTTCGGGAGCCACCGGCGAAAGTGCTTTCAGGCCAATGTAGGACACGCCGCCATCGGGAATCCACTCCAGCTTCAGGTGGTATTTTTCGCCCTCACTCATCTGGTATTGAAATTTGGCTACCGAAGGGTTCCAGGCTGTGCGCCACTGATCGACTTTCAGTTGGCCGTCGATCCAGATCTTCGTGTAGCCGGCGTAGTAAAGCAGGAAGTGAAACAAGCCACTTTCCTTTGGCGAAAGCTCACCTTCCCAGGTAATTTTGGCTTTGTTGAAGTTGAAGCCTTCGGGAAAGTTCTCAATGGTTTCCAGGTTTTCGTAGTCGATTGTGCTTTCCTGACGCACCGTAAAAACGTGGTTCTCGTCGGTATCATCAATATACGTAGCGGTCAAACCACCTTCTTCTCCATCCTGATTGTAAAGCACAAACTGGTCGATCTGCCCGTATGGACGCTCATCGCCAAAGCGCGAAAAGGAATAGTTGTCCCACAGTAAACCGTAGTTTTTGGTTGAAATGATAAAGGGCACCGACACTTTGGTGTTGTATTGAAAGAGCTCTTCGTTTTTTTCCTTGTAGTTGAATTCGTGGGCCTGGTGCTGTCCAAGCCCGTAGAGCGCTTCGTCTTCGGACGATTCAAACACCTGCCGGACAGCATATCCTTTGGTTCCATCTACTTCGATGGCTTCGAACTGCTTTCCGCCATTTTCCTTCTCCTGAAGCAACAGGTTTCCGTCGGCATCAAAAAATCGAATCTCGCCACTCGTTTTTGAAATGGCGGCCTTCATTTTCGAAGTCGTAACCAACACTTCATCGCCCTGTTCGTTCACTTCATAATCAACCGCTTCCAATGGCAAGGTGACTAGGCTTGAGTCGCCACTAAACGTTCCGTTGGCGCTAGCCGACACGTAAAAGATCTCTTCTCCGACCGGTTTTACACGAACGGCCCCAGCCCCTCCTTCGGATGGGTTGTCTAAAAACACGATCACCCCGTCTGGCTTGGCTTCCCAGTTTTTTTGTGCACATGAAAAGCCGCAGACGGCCATGAATACGATTGCCACTAATTTCTTCATCTCTCTTCTATATTAATCGTTGTTATTTTTTAAAAGCTGACACCAAGTTAGTCAATTGGATAAGAAACCCCACTTCATTGCGTTTTTCTTTCATACGTTAAAGTTTACAAATATTAGATTTATCAAATTCGTTCAGTCAGTGCCTCGGTACGATCAACACAAAACCGGATCGCAACACGAAACATGTTTCAAATATATTGGATGACAACTGATTTTCAATCTTGTAAAATGTTTCCAATGGGTGCCCGATCCGTTAAGCCACCGGTTCATTTGTTTATTTTTTGATGTTCTGTTTGTTAAGATCACACAGTCAGCATTGCGAATAACAGTCTGTCTGTCAGCTATTAAAAAGCCGTGTAGTTCAAAAATATTCGGATGGGAAATTTAATCTTGACGGAAACTGAAACAGAATGTAAAATAAACTGCCGGATGTGGTGCACTTTTCCTATTTTTGCGGCATGAATTATTACGCTTACGTTATCTACAATCAGGAGTACCACCGTTTTTATTACGGGTTTTGCATGGACTTGGAGAAAGCGCTGTTGGCGCACAACGAAGGCAAGATTGACCTGACCAAAGATTATTCGAACTGGATCATGATGTACCACGAAGGATTTGCCAGCAAGCTGGAAGCCAGCCGCAGAAGCCGCTTTTATCGCAGTGTTGCCGGCCAGCGCTATTTGAAGAATATTTTAAAATTTTAGATTTCAACAATCGTTAGTTAATAATCTGTTCTGCAAAGAACAATAAGCAGTGCCGCTTTTTCGTATTTTTGAAAGTTAATTTAAGTAAAAAACAAAAAGAGATGAAAAAAATAATGGTTGCAGTTTTAGCCCTCGGAATTCTTTCCTCCGGCTGTAAAGTTTTTCAGAAAACAAGCAAGAACAATGAACCTGCAACAGAAACCATGCAGGACAACACCAAAGTGTTCTCAGTGCCTGGTACCAAATCTGAAGTCAGGGAAAATCCAACTTCAGACCGCATGTACGAAGAGGTTGAAAAACCGGTGCGGGTTCAGTCTGAAAGTTTCTCGTTCGACCAACAGGAAGACCAGGCCAAAAATGAAAACAAAAGTTTTTTTGTGATCATCGGAAGTTTTAGCAGCAACGCCAATGCCAACCGGTACAAGCAGGAGTTGATACCACAAGGATTTAGCCCTATTGTGTTGCACAGTGAAACAGGCTACTACCGTGTTTGTGTCAATTCGTACACCGACGAAACAGCAGCACGGGCACGTGTTCACCAGGTCCGCAGCGATTTTCCACAGTACGCTGATACCTGGTTGCTGATTAAGAAATAACCATTCTACCGATTGTTGATTTTAGGGTTAATATCGAAACCGGGCTCAAGTCCGCTGAGATGTTAACCCTAAAATTTTTGCTGGAACTCGAACCCTTCCCAATTTCATGATGCTGACAAAGGACATTGACATGGATTGAAATAAGCTGTACCTTCTACTGCATATTTCCAATATTCATCTAATTCTTATTCTTATGAGCATAATGAAAGAATTTAAAGCCTTTGCCATGCGCGGCAATGTGGTTGACATGGCCATTGGCATTATCATTGGCGGTGCCTTTGGTAAAATTGTGGCCTCGTTTGTGAATGATATCTTGATGCCGCCGATTGGCATGCTGATTGGTGGAGTAGACTTCAAGGAACTCCAGTATGTACTGCGCGATGATGTGGTGAATGCCGCCGGCGAGGTGGTTACTAAAGGGGCAACCATCCTGTACGGTAATTTTATTCAAACAACCATCGACTTTATTATCATTGCCTTTGCAGTCTTTATGATGATCCGGGCCATGGTGAACATGAAAAAGAAGGAGGTCGAAAAACCTGCCGAACCCGCTCCGCTGATCCCAACCAAGGATCAGGAGTTATTAGCTGAAATCAGGGATTTGCTGAAAAAAGAATAAGCTCAATTAAGGATGCTAAAAAAGAGGCAGTGGTCGACTGATAGCTGCCTCTTTTATAATACGAAGCATGTCTACGGATGTGAAAAGTTATACCAAATCATCTTTTTGATTCCCCTTCAATTTTCTTATCTTGTACGGAAAGCCGGAATTCGACACCGAATTAACGATAGAGTAGAAACCGTAAAACCGCACTTATGGTAGAACAAGAACCGAAGGATGAAATCAATCCTGAATTAAAAACAGAGAAAAAATATTTTGATGTTGACGCCCCCGTTTTTTGGCCTTCAGCCATTATAATCATCTTATTTATCACAGTCACCTTGGTGGTTGGTGATCCCATGGAGGAGATTTTTGGCAAAATTCAAGGCGCAATTTCCAGCAGTGGCGGATGGTTTTTTGTGTTGGCCGTCAACTTCTTCCTTATTTTTGTCTTGTACATAGCGTTTAGCAAGTTTGGCTCCATCAAGCTCGGTGGCCGAAATGCCAAACCTGAGTTCTCGAAAGGAGCATGGTTTGCCATGCTGTTCAGTGCCGGAATGGGTATTGGTATTTTATTCTGGAGTGTGGGGGAACCAATAAACCACTTTTTTAATTCGCCAACTTCGGAAGGCCAAACAGTTGAAGCCGCTAGAATTGCGATGGAACTCACCTTTCTGCACTGGGGCTTACATGCTTGGGGCATCTACGCGCTGGTTGGAATGGCACTGGCTTTTTTCACTTTCAACAGAGGTTTACCGCTGACCATCAGCTCGGTGTTTTACCCTTTGCTGGGAAGAAAAGTGAATGGCCCGATCGGAAAAATGATCAACGTGCTGGCGGTGGTCGCTACACTTTTTGGCTTGGCAACTTCGCTGGGAATGGGCGTTCAGCAGGTGAGTGCCGGACTGGCTCACTTGTTTAACCTGCCTGATACCGTAAACAGCCAGGTGATTCTGATTATACTGATCACCTTGGCTGCCACTGGCTCGGTCGTGGCTGGTCTGAGTTCCGGAGTAAAACGACTGAGTGAAATTAACATCGTTCTAGCCGGTCTTTTTTTACTTTTTATTATCATTGTTGGCCCCACCTTATTTATCATCAACTCGTTTGTACAAAATCTGGGAAGCTACATGCAAAACTTCTTCGAATTGAGTTTCTGGACCGAAACCTACCAACAATCGGACTGGCAAAATGGCTGGACGGTCTTCTACTGGGCTTGGTGGGTTAGCTGGTCACCTTTTGTTGGCATGTTCATCGCACGCATATCGCGGGGTCGCACGCTGAAAGAATTTGTACTGGGCGTACTCATTGTTCCTACGCTGCTAACTTTCCTTTGGCTCTCGGCCTTTGGAGGCAGCGCCTTGTTTCTTGAGCTGAATGCTCTGGCCGACATTAGCGGTGCCGTGAAAGAAAACGTCGCCACTTCTCTCTTTGTTCTGCTTGAGCAGTTTCCTATCTCGCAGGTTACGTCCATGGTTGGTGTCATCTTGGTGACCAGCTTTTTTGTCACCAGTTCCGACTCCGGCTCCCTCGTAGTCGACAGTCTGACAGCGGGTGGCAAGCTGGAAGCGCCTGTTGCCCAACGAATTTTCTGGGCGCTCACCGAAGGAGCTATAGCAGCGGTACTCTTGCTGGGTGGTGGATTACAAGCCCTGCAAACAGCAGCCATTTCAACCGGACTGCCTTTTGCCATTATTCTGATCATTATTGCCTGGAGCCTGATGAAAGGCCTGCGGGGTGAATACGAAGAAATGATGGAGCGGGTGCGGGATCGCGAACACAAAGATTATCAGAAGATCATTGTGGACATTCTGAAAAAAAGAGAATCGAAATAAACCTTCAGCGTAGCGATCGTCGCGAGGAATTTCATTGAAAACGACAAAATTATTGCATTATGGAAAAATTGGACAACATATTGGTTTGCATGGACCTGACCGAGATGGATGACTTCCTGATCAACTATGCAAACTACCTGGTGGAACGAATCAAAGCCAGGAAAATCTATTTCCTTCACTTGTTACAGAGCTACGACCTGCCGCGGGAAGTCTTAAGTGAGTTTCCCGATATGAAAAAGCCGATCACAAAAATTATTCAGGAAGAACTGGAAGAGAAAATATCCACGTCTTTTCGCCATCAGGAAAATATTGAGACTGAAGCAGTCGTGCTGGAAGGCGTTAAGTCCGACCGGTTGCTGCAGTTCACCCGCGATCAAAAGATCAATTTGACCCTGTTTGGCAAAAAGGTCGGCTACATGGGAAGAGGATCGCTGGCGCGGCGAACCATGCCGCTAACCCCCTCTTCGATCTTGTTGCTGAGTGAAACCGTCATCCCGAAAATCGAGAAGATCCTGGTTCGCACCGATTTCTCAAAAATGTCGGAAATAGCGATGAAAACCGCTGTTGGGCTTAGTCAGCTAACCGGAGCCACGATTTTCGCCATCAACGCCTATAAAATTCCGATCAGCCATTTTCCGCAATATTCACTGGAAGACGAACAACGCCTTCAAAGGAGAATGAGCAAACATGGTGAAAAAGAATACGCCAAGTTCATGAAAAAGCTGAAGCTCGATCCGCAGGAAATCCCCTGCACTTATCTGTACGACAAACATTACGATGAAGCCCAGCTGCTTTATCACCACGGGCTGGTCAACCACGCTGACCTGATTATGATTGGCTCGAAAGTGAAATCGGATCTGGCCAATGTCATTCTTGACCAAACCGCGGAAGATTTGGCGGAGGTTGAAAAAAACATCCCGGTGATGATTGTGAAAGACCGCAAACAAACCCTGGGATTTTTGGAAGCGCTCTTTGATTAGTGAATGGCTTAAAATCAGAAATTATGAACAGACAGATCAAAACAACCCTGGCAGCAATGCTGGCGCTTTGCCTGATGGCAGCCTGCACAACGCCAAGCAGCAACCAATCTGATGAGGAACGAACGGTAAACCTGGTTTACACCGATTGGTCGGAAGCCATTGCCATTACCAATCTGGCCAAGATTGTGCTGGAAGAGCAGATGGAGTTTGAAGTACAAATGAAACTGACCGATGTGGAAAATGCCTATGCTGAAGTGGCCAGCGGGCAGGCTGATGTATTTGCTGACGCTTGGCTTCCGGAAACGCACGGCCATTACCTGGAGAACCACGCCAACGCGATTGAACAACTGGGCATTATTTATCCGCATGCCCGAACCGGGCTGGTGGTACCAGCATACAGCCAGTACCAGTCCATTGAGGATTTAAAAGGCAGTGATGTTGACTTGGTGGGCATTGAAACCGAAGCCGGCGTGATGTACCAAACACGGCATGCGATCGATCAATACGGTCTTGGCAGCGTACAACTCCTGAGCCTGTCGGAGCAGGACATGACTAAAGCCTTTTCAGAATCGTTTAAACGGCGCGAAGAAATTGTCATTACCGGCTGGGAACCGCACTGGTTGTTTGCCCGCTACGAACTCAGATTCCTGGATGATCCGCTACAGGTTTTTGGCGCCCAGGAAAATATTTACGCGGTGGGTAGCAAAAGCCTGTCTGGTCGCTTACCAACGGTAGTCCGCTTTTTCGAGCGCATGCAGTTTTCGGAACAGCAAATCAACAGCCTCATCTACCTGATGAACAGCGAAGCCGACCCCGAAGATGGCGTGCGCGAATGGATTCGCAAAAACGAATACATCGTCAACCAGTGGGTAAAAGACCTGAAACCCGAGCGAAAAAAGATCATGTAAAGCGTGTTCTTGGCTCACGGGCTTAGCCAATCTTTCGCCTCAAAAATAACAAGCAGCAGGTGCTGGAAGCGACCTGCGGCTTTAGCGATGGTTCGTTCGCCGATTGGTGTATCTTTGCATTCAAACAAATCAACAAACACCAAAATGAAACAAACCCTCATCCAGATTACCAACAACGGCATGGGAGCCGGAGACGATGAGCTCGGGCTATTACTCATTCAAAATTACCTCAAGTTGCTGAGCGAAGATCTGGAGCTTCCCCAAGTGATTGCTTTTTACAACGGCGGGGTGAAGTTAATTTGCTCTGGTTCGCCTGCTGTAAGCGCCCTGCAGAGCCTAGAGCAAAGAGGGGTGAAACTGATGGCCTGTAAAACCTGCTTGAACCATTTTGGGCTGATTGACCAAATGGAAGTGGGCATTGTCGGCACCATGATGGACATCCTGCTGCTTCAAAAGGCAGCCGAAAAGGTGGTTAATCTGTAAAAACTTGATAAAGGTTTTCTGATACAAAACAGCTCCCTTCATTTCCTTCATTTTCGCTTAACAATCTTGATTCGATGCACTTGTTGGCCTGCTTTCAAAACAACTAAAACAATGCGCTTTCCCAACGGTTGGTATAGTAGAAACCAAAAAACAAGTTGAATGAAGTATTTAGTGAAGATAAAAGATGTAAAAACAGCCGATGAGCTGGAAGGAGCGTGGAATAATGACGACTTTAAAGAGCTGTTGGTACGATTTGAGTACCCGGACGCAGAGCAGTTGAAACCCGCCGAACTGCAGGAATATCTGTTTCTGGCCATTTCTGATTTTGAACCGAACGAGGCGGCTGCAGTCCTGCTCGATTACAGGCTTTCGGATGTTTTGGCTGACGGGCAAGTTGATAATATTTCGCACGAAATGCTGCGTGAAAAAGTCGCTGAAAACTATTCGGATATCTACATTCATCAGGAGTTATTCAACATCAACCAGTTGCTGTACAAAGCTTACAATGGAAAATTTCCGCTGACCAAGATCAATAGGGTTCAATTCGAAATAAAGGGTGAGCCGAATGATGAGGCGGAAATAACCAAGGAAACTGCGTTGAAAGCACTAAGCCATGGCCTTTCAGAAAACAATTTGATCAAGCGCTTGCTGGGCGATCAACTGGAAGGCAAAGCACCTTTTCCCGAGGCTGAAGGAATTGTGTGGAAATTGCAACACAAGGGGAACCATGACTATTCCATGACGACTTCAGAAAAATGGCTCACCAAAGACGAATTTACAAACCTGGAATACGAATGTGAGGTTCATTCGTTTGAGGACGATTCCGAAGAAGAATAAGCCGGTTGAAAACCGTTGCGAAAACAGTTCTGATCAAATAAAGCAGCCTGTCAAAAATCGACGTATGTCTGGCGCAGTTAAGGTTTAAAGTCGGTAACATTTTATACATTTGCTATTGGTCCACATTGTTCCATTAGCTAAATCAAAGAAATGAACCCATCCAAACCAACTACCGCTATTTGGCGAAGCCTGCTTTCGCTGTTGTTTTTCGTATTTATTGTCACGCAACTTTTTGGCCAGTCGCAAACCAATAAGCGCGCACAATGGTTTGTTGATGCCCGCTTTGGCATGTTTATCCATTGGGGAATTTATAGCGGTGCCGAAGGGGTTTGGAAAGGCGAGAAACTACGTCACGACAACAACTACGCGGAGTGGATTTTCTACCGCAACAGCATCGAAAAAACCGAATACCTGAGCCTGCTCGACCGCTTCGACTGGGATGCGATCGACCCAGAAGAATGGGTGCTGCTGGCCAAAAAGTCGGGTATGAAATACGTCACCCTCACCGCCAAGCACCACGATGGATTCGCGCTGTGGGACAGCCAGGTGTCGGACTACGATGTGGCCGACCACACCCTTCCGCGTCGCGATATTGTCGGAGAACTGGCTGCGGCCTGCCAAAAACACGGTCTCAAACTGGGGCTTTACTATTCGCACTGGGTGGATTGGGAGCACCCTTACGGCTGGGATCATTCGAAAGAGATTTACCCCATTGCGGCCGGGCAATACGACCAGTACTGGCAGGAGAAAGTGATGCCGCAAATGCGCGAGCTACTTACGAATTACGGGCCTGTAGGCATGATTTGGTTTGACATGTGGATCAATCATTCCGAATCGATTGTCAGCAAAGCACAGCTGCTGCAACTTAAAAGTCTGATCAGGGAGCTGCAACCCGACTGCCTGGTAAACTCGCGCCTGGGCCTTTCGATGGAAGAAGACAGCGACATTGATTTCCGTACCTTGGGCGACAACCAACTGGGATCCACCAAACTGGACTACCCGTGGCAATCGCCCGGAACAGTAGCCCACTCCTGGGGTTTTCATCAGCTCGACACCGAATGGAAATCAACTTCGGGCTTGCTGCACGCACTGATTGGCAATGTAAGTTTGAATGGGAATTACATGCTGAATATTGGTCCGCGGGCCGATGGAAAGGTGCCTTACGAAATTTCGCAGCGCATGCTCGAAATGGGACAGTGGCTCGAAGTAAACGGTGAGTCGATCTACAACAGCGAAGCATTCGACCTACCCGAAAACCAACACGACTGGGGCAAAATGACCTGTAAGTCAACCAGCGATGGCTACAAAATTTACCTGCATGTGTACAATTGGCCGTTCAACCAGAAATTGCCGCTAACGGGAATAAGCACGCCTCCGGATAAAGCCTGGGTGCTGAGCGATAAACTGCAAAGTCCGCTGGCGGTAAAACATCAGGATGTTTATACTGAAATTAGCCTGCCAGCCAGGCAACCCGACCCGCTGATTTCGGTGGTGGTGCTGGAGTATGCTACAAAACCAGCTGTCCGCCAAGGGTTGGTTGCCAAAACCGTGGATGGTGGCTTCTCACTGAAGCCCGGCAATCTCATCTCCGAAGAAGGTGATCGTGAACTGATCAGCGCAAAACACCGTGGCACCGTTCCTCCGTACGCCTTGATTAAAAAATCCTACCAAGCGAGCTGGAAACTATTTATCGATGAGCCGGGCCACTACCAGGTGGATGCCTCCTACAGCTTTCAGGGAACGCAGCCAACCGGACAAATTCAGGTTACTGCGGCGAACGCATCGGCGCGTCAAACGCTGGCTCCAACCGGCCTGACCGTTGGCGAACCCAACAGCGATTGGCATATTCCGAACTTCGTCTCGCACCGGCTGGGAACGATTTACTTTCCAGAAGCGGGCGAGTACCCAATTTCTTTGCAAGTGGAAGCCGGGCAAAACACACCGGTGCAGTTTCAGTGGTTGTGGCTGAAAAAGTAACTCATCCTTTTGAACGAATCTTTGTTTAATCTTTAACAGCAAGTAAACACGACAGCGATGCCAAATTCAGCAAAAAAAGAAAAAGGAAAACCCATTTACGTGGTGTCGGGCGGAAAAGGTCTGGCGGGCAACAACATGGTCCAGTCCGTGCTCATCCAGTACCCGAACAACAACGTGCCGGTCACCATTGTGCCGAATGTATCGGATAAGGAAAAGCTGGAGGAGATCGTCCTTCGCGCTAAAAAGGACGATGGACTGATTACCCATACCATGGTTAATCCCGCTTTGAGAAAAGCCCTGATCAGCCTGACAAAAGAACACGAGGTAAAACAGATTGATTTTATGGGTGAGCTGGCCGATTACCTGGATCAGGAGCTGGGTATTGCCTCGCTGAAATCGCCAGGACTTTTTCGCGAAATTAACCAACGTTATTTCGACCGGATTGAAGCCATTGAATTTACGCTGAATCACGACGACGGGATGAGTCCCGAGCGTTTACACAAAGCCGAGATCGTTTTGTGCGGTGTTTCGCGTTCGGGCAAAACGCCGCTGAGTGTTTACCTGGCCATGTATGGCTGGAAAGTGGCTAATGTTCCGCTGGTTGATGGCATTAAACCCCCCAAAGAGCTGTTTGAAATTGATCCGCAACGCGTGTTTGGCTTGCATATCGGCATTCAGCATCTGATTGCTCACCGCATTAAGAGGCTCAAAAGCCTTCCCCGGCACGACAGCTCCAACTACACCGATGAAGCAAAGATCAAACTTGAAATCAGGAATGCCTCGTTTATTTTCAGAAAAGGTAAATTTGCGGTGGTTCATGTATCCAACAAACCTGTTGAATCGACAGCGAACGAGATTCTGAATATCATGAATGAACGCTTCGAATATGGCGGGCGCCGAATTACTTCACCCTACCAGGATACGACCAACCCGGCCGGAGTAGATGAAGACCTTCAAAGCACTATTCGGGTGGACAAACCCTCAGAAACCGACGACGGGAAGCAGAAGAATTAAACATGATTGAGTCTAAATTAGGGGAATCTGAGATGGGAAATCCTGAAAACCCATTTTAATTTTTAAATTTGCTACTTCGGATTTTGAATTTTTGCTTTTCAGAAATAGGATATCCTGAAATAAGCGTGAGCATTTAAGATTGAAACACATAATTTCAAATAATAAATAAATCTAAACCAACCATTATTAATAAACTTTATTATGCAACAAAGTAAGAAAAATCTTTTATTGCCCATTTTGATGATGATCCTGCTTTTCGGGATGATTTCGTTTGTGACCAACCTGGCAGCGCCAATGGGTATCGTGTTAAAAAATCAATTCAATGTTTCCAACAGCTTAGGAATGCTTGGAAACCTGGCAAACTTTATCGCCTATGCGGTGATGGGTATTCCGGGAGGTATTTTACTTCAAAAAGTGGGATACAAAAAAACAGCGCTTATCGCAGTCGCAGTTGGTTTTGTAGGTGTTGGCATTCAGTACCTGTCCGGACATGCTGAAAGTTTCGCTGTGTATCTGTTAGGTGCTTTCGTAGCAGGTTTTTCCATGTGTTTGTTAAACATTGTGGTCAACCCCATGCTGAACACCCTTGGTGGCGAAGGAAACAAAGGAAACCAGTTGATTCAGGTAGGTGGTTCATTTAACTCTGTTATGGCCACATTCACTCCGGTTTTTGTAGGGATCCTGATTGGTGAGGCAACAAAAGCCAGTATTACCGACATCTTTCCTATTATGTACATTGCCATGGGTGTTTTTGCCCTTGTATTCTTCATCCTTCGGATGGCTCGAATTCCTGAACCACACGCTGACCAACCGCAAGAACCACTTGGCGGCTTAATGTCTGGTGCGTTGAAATTCCGTCACTTTGTTTTTGGAGCGATCGGTATCTTTGTGTATGTAGGTATTGAAGTTGGAACACCAGGGATTGCAAACTTATACATGACTACTCCAACGGCAAACCAAGCTGAAACAATCATTGCTGAATACGAAAAGCAAAAAGCTGATGTTTCTTACCTTGAAGAACTTACAGTACTTGACCAAACAAATGCCAGTGTTGACGGCTACCGCATGAAAGTGGTAAACCAAACAGCTTACGAAAGTTCAAAACGGATTATTGAGGGCAATGACACCCCCGGACTTGGCATTGGAGCTGGTATTGCAGGAGGTATCGTCGGTTTTTACTGGCTGCTCATGTTGGTTGGCCGTTTAACGGGTGCTGCTATTGGAAGCACAGTCTCCAGCAGAAAGATGTTAGGTTTTACTTCTTTTGCTGGTATGCTGCTTGTTGCTTTGGCTATTTTCTGGCCAGAAACCACACTCGTCTCTATGCCCGCTTTCCAGTCGGGAACCGCCGGCCTGAGCTTTGGCCTTGTTCCGGTACCAATGAAATTCATGTTCCTTGCACTGGTAGGACTTTGTACCTCGATTATGTGGGGAAGTATTTTCAACCTGGCTGTTGAAGGCCTTGGTAAATACCTGGCCGCTGCTTCAGGAATCTTTATGGTGCTTGTAGCTGGTGGAGGTATTCTGCCTGCAATACAGGGATGGCTGGCTGACGTTCTTAATTACCAGATGAGTTACTGGTTGGTTGTAGCTTGCCTCGGATACCTGTTCTTTTATGCAGTTATTGGAAGTAAAAACATTAACAAAGACATTCCTGTCGAATAAATTTTACGAACTTTAAAAATAGAATAACATGAAAAAAGTAGCAATAGGCGTTGATGTCGGCGGAACAAACACGGCCATCGGAGTGGTAGACAGCGAAGGCAATGTGATGGTGAAAGATTCGATTTTAACACCATCACACGGAGACATTGACAGATATATTAACGAGTTAACCGTTGCCATCAAGGAGTTAATCAAATCTGTAAAACTAGTCAATAGCGACGTTGAGATTCTGGGAATCGGAATTGGAGCGCCAAACGGGAATTATTACAGCGGAACCATTGAGTATGCCCCAAACCTGTCATTTAAAGGCGTAGTGCGTTTTGTAGAACTGCTGCGGAAAAGCTTTCCTGAAATGCCTGCTCTGGCCTTGACTAACGATGCAAACGCTGCTGCCATTGGCGAAATGATTTATGGTGGCGCAAAAGGAATGAAAAACTTTGTGATGTACACCCTTGGAACCGGTGTTGGTAGCGGCATTGTGGTGAATGGCGACTTGGTTTACGGGCACGATGGCTTTGCCGGCGAGTGCGGTCACACAACCTTGATTCCCGGTGGACGCTTGTGCGGTTGCACGTCTAAAGGACATCTCGAAGCCTACTGTTCGGCTCCGGGGATGAAGCGTACAGCTTTTGAGATCATGGCACGCGATAACGCTTCCGACAGCTTGCTGGCTGATAAATCATTCAAGGAACTGGATTCGAAAATGATTTTTGATGCCGCTGAAAAAGGTGATAAAGTCGCTCTCGAAGTATTTGAGCTAACCGGCAAATGGCTGGGACAAGGACTGGCTGATACCGTTCACCACCTGAGCCCGGAAGCGATTTTTCTGTTTGGCGGACCGACAGCTGCCGGTGATTATATTTTCAAGCCAACCATCGAAAGCATGGAAAATCACTTGTTGCCGATCTTCCACAATAAGATCAAAATTTTACCTTCAAAACTGAAGCAGGGTGATGCGGCTATTGTTGGCGCCAGTGCTTTGGTTTGGAAAGAAGTTGAAAAATAAGCGTATTCAATTCAATAAAAAAACGGGAGCTCCAAAAGGGTTCCCGTTTTTCTTAGCTAATATCCTTCTGAAATAAACCAGCAATATCGGTTATCGTATCGTCCAGGTTTCGGTACTTAAAATCGATTGTTTTCTGAATTTTATCCCCATTGTACCGGTTAATTTTATTGGACCCGGAAATGGCTTCTTTGGTGATTTGTGGTCGCTTACCGGAAAAGAAGCTCGCCAGACGAGCCGCCCGCCAAGCCATTTGCAGAACCATGTCCGACGCAAAAGTTCGCGGACGGGGTTTTTGCAAAGCATCGGCAATCTTGTTGAAAAAATCCTGGTAGCTCATATTTCCGGCGTTTAAGATAAAACGCTGATTTTTGGTGTGCCCGAAGTTCAGATCATCCATCAGTTGAATCATGACTTGCGCTACATCCCGCACATCCACAAAGCCGGTCTCTCCTTTGGTATAATATTTCAGCCCCTTGCCAATCGCCTGAAAAAGCTTGGGGCTTCCAATATCCCAATTGCCAGGCCCCAAAATAATGGAAGGATTAACAATCACAGCATCCAAGCCTTCCTCGATACCACGCCATACTTCCATTTCGGAAAAGAACTTTGACAAACTGTAGCCCGACTTTTGTTTCGACGGTGTCCAATAGGTGTCTTCATTAATTTCGCTGCCATCTTGCGTTTTTCCCAAAGCTGCAATAGAACTCACATGGCAAAACTTTTTCACCTTGTGGTGAATCGCCGCGTTAATCAAATTGGCTGTCCCTTTTACGTTGTTGTTTAGCATGCTGTCACGGTCATTGGCATGAAACGATACAATGGCTGCACAATGGTATACTTCGGTGGCACCAGCCAGCAATTCTTCCATGCTGTGGTAATCTAAAATATCACCTTCCACCCATTCAATTTTTTCGAAAAGCCCGTCAGGCTGATCCGCGTAGTATGAAAAAACCTTGTTCACCCATTTTACGTTGCTGGTGGGACGTTTCAGCACACGCACTTTTTCGCCTGACCTCAACAGGTTGAACAACACATGCGAACCAACCAATCCAGTACCTCCGGTTACAAAAATCATAGTTCAATTTTGATCTAAAGATAAAAATTAAAAAATCTCTGAAAATCTGTGATCTTGTAGAATGGCTTTTATTTTCTAATTTTAAAACATGGATGACAAAGGAAACATACTTTTTGAAACAAAGGAAGATTCAAATCAACGAAGGATCAGGGAGGCGCTTGAACGCAATCCTCATGAACGTTTTGTTTTTTTTCTCCGGCTTTGCGAAGAAATGCAGCTTTTCAACAGCAATGAACCTCATCCTAACCGATTGAAAGATAACTTTATTGTTGAATGATGCCATTCCAGAATTACCCGCAAAGGATTTATGACTTTATCAAGGCTTCCAATAAGTTTGATGTCAAAATGATTTTGGTTGGCGGAGGTGCAGTGAATTTTCATGGTTATCAGAGACATTCAGCAGATGTTGATTTTTGGATCGATCTTTCACCGGAAAACATAGCAAATCTGATCAACGCACTACAAGATCTGGGCTATTCCATTGAGGAATTACCGGATCAGGTAAAGACCGGAAATCAAAATATTTCAATCAAAATAAGTCCTTTAATTGAAATCGAGTTAATTACGAATTTTAATCCGGGAAAATCTTTTCGCGAGGCCTATGCTGACAGTGAAATCGTGCACCGGGATGGTATAATTTATCACATCCTTTCATTTCAGGATTTAATTAGCAGTAAGATCAACACTGGTCGTGCAAAAGACAGACTTGATGTGGAAGAGCTTCACCGAATAAGGCTTCAAAAGGGGAAATAATGCTTACGAATTCCAGGGAGTGACAGCCTTGGTGCCAAATACTTTACCGGTAATTTTTTTGATGTGTACTTTCATGATACCCACATTCTCCACTGCCGGTTTGCTGAATTTAAATTCCCGGTCGCTATACTGCGCCATGGTTTCCTGAAGCATGCGGTACTTTTCATCGTAGCTGTCAATTACTTCAATTTCACCTTCTACCAAAACCGATTTTGATTTTACGCGATAGCTGCAACCCACGCGGACATCCTGCCAGGCCAGTTCTTCTCCCAACGTCCAGTTGATACACACCTTCGGGTTTTTACGAATCGTTTCCCACATTCGCCCCGATTGGGCTGAGTGCAAAATAACTGTGTCGCCATCAAGCGCGAAATTCATAGGCAGCACGTAGGGAGTATCGCCATCCGACATGGCAACATAGCAGGTTTTACAAGCTTTAATAACTTCATCAATCTCCTTGCGGTCTTCAATAAACAGGGTTCTCATGGTGGTTATTTTTATCGGGTAACGGTTCGGTTGCCAAGCTGAACGGACAAGTGTTTTTCTACTTTTTTCAGGTTGAGGTATTGGTTTTGAATGCCCATGACCTTTTCGGAATCGTTTTCAGAATGAGCGAGCTGAATCCCCTTTTCCAAATCGGAAAGCATGTTTTTCACTTTACGAAGTTTATATTCCTGCACAATCTTGGGAACGATCAAATCCAGAATTTCGCTTTCGGCTTCCACAAAGGCACCACCCCGACTCCAACGTTTGCTTTCCACATACTTTTCCGAGAGCAAATCGCTGGCCAGTTGGCTTATTTTCTGGTCGGAATGGTGGGTGAAGAACTGTGTGGGCTTGAAGCTGGCATTCTCCAGGTTCTCCCGGAACAGATCCAAAATCTGGCTGATCAGCTCGTTGTCCGAATACAAGCCATCGTTTTCAATTTCTTCCAAAACAAAGCGCCCCACCGAGATCGAAATGATTTCTTCCGGATCTTCCCCTTCTTCTTCAAACACTTCAGCATGAAAATATTTAAGCAGCACCCGCAGTATTTCGCGTTCCTCAATTTCGCAGAGGTTCTTAATCACCTTGTTTTCTTGCGGAACAACTGGCTGGCGTTCCTGTGCCGCTTGTTCCCGGTATTCTTTCCGGCGGTTATCTTCCGACTCCTGACGCATCATCTTCCGGATTTCGGTG
>JAGXIR010000194.1 GCA_024635605.1 Sunxiuqinia sp. | reverse complement strand
GCTTATATGGTGGAGAAAAGTATCAAAAAGGAAATGATAAATTCAATTTTTCAAACTTCAATGTTGTTGCCAACTATTACAAACCAGGTCCTGCAACAAAACCTGGAGAGGTAATGTACAGAATTGCAAATCCCTCATCTAGAAGTGAATTTGACTATGGACAATGGCATATAGCAGGAAATACTGTTGAGGACAATAAAGAAGTTACAGAAGATAATTGGAATGGCGGGGTACAAACAGAGCTTTCCTTTGATAAAATCAGGATGGTAAAACCATGGCCGGCAATGCCCATTAATCAGCACACAGCAGAAGAAGCCTACCAAATGGTGCTTGACAATGCCGGGGCACGATTGCCAAAAAGGGATATCGTAGATGAAAGAATTATAAAAGAAGTTTTGCTACCTACGAAGGTAAAAGTTATAAAAAAGAATATCAGGTTGCTGATACCACAAAAATATGCGGCATAATTGACACGCAAGATGATGTGGGAGGCTGGCCAGTACTTAAAAGTCAACTTGCACCAAAAGATACAGACCATGACGGTATGCCAGATGAGTGGGAGCACAAAAATAAATTGGATAAAAATAATCCTTATGACAGGAATACAATTGCTTCGGATGGGTATACAATGTTAGAAAAATATATAAATAGCATTAGATAAAATGCACGACGGCACAAACGACAATACACAGAGCTATTGTATTGAAAAGCATTTTATAATAACCTCCGTTCCCGCCCGAATCCTTTTGCGTGGTGGGATAAAAAAACAAAAAACAAGCACAAGCAATAGCTTATAGCTGCTTTTCATTTGAATTTGAGGAGAGTAGTTCGGTTGGGAAATGTGATCCCTTGTAAATAGTTGTACTACGCGATCCAATCGCACAGCAGCAGCAGCAGTTTTAATATTTAAAGCGAATTTCCGATTTCAATCGGGAATTCGCGATAGCCTCCTTCTGTTGTCCAGCGGATTTTATACTCTCCGTTGAAAGCTGCTTTTTTAGCCGGATCTTTTCCGTCCCAGGTAACGATTAAATTCTTGCCCCTCCCAATTTCCCCTTTGTACAAGTTGGTAAGTTTTATGCCACTTGTAGCATACAGGTCTATTGAAATGTCTCCGGCATCCCACGATTTACAAATAATTACAGACGCTCCATCCTTTGGTATTTTATGTGGAAGAACGGTAGCAAGATAAAGATCTCTGCATTCAGTGAAGCCAACAATTGGAACTGTAACTTTACCATTTACATATTTTCTGTTAAAGCCAGGGGGATTAACAAGCACACTCTTTTTATAGCTGAGATATGCGGGCGACGCAGTATCTCCGTTAAACCTTAATTCATAAAGGTCACGTATGGTCTGATCAAAATCCAGAAGTCCGGTCCACAATTCACCTCCATTTTTAACTGCATTTGAATGACCGTAAGTTCTTTTGAAATTAGCTAGGCCTGTAGTGTCACCATCAGCTCCCAGTCCATTGGAATTAATAAATTTAGGATGAACGCTATCCTTATTCCACATTACATCCAGGTTGGTATTAATAATTCTTTGCATGTCCACTGAGTCAAAAACAATTCCATGATGATATGCATTTACAATTTGACTTACCTCGCCGGCCTGATAACCGGAACGCCAGGGATGAACCCATACGCCGTGACGGGTATCGCGTTTTTCCATATCGATATCTCCCGGATAAAGTGGTTCATAATAATTCCAGCAGTAATGATTATCGAAATACTGGAAGTGACTTTTGGTCGTAAAATATATTTTTTCGGCCCTGTCCCAATAAAACAGTTCACCGGTTATTCGGTGCAGCTGCAAGCATACTTCGGCAACATCCATTTGCTTGTTAAAGGGGTGGCTAACGCCCGACCGGCTTACTTTCGGGTCGGTGATCCACTCCGTAAGATTATCTTCCTTCAAATATTTATTAAAGCCAATATAGCTACCATAAGGGTCGTCATCAATCCAGCATTCCCTGTAATCCCACTTTTCAATAAAATCTTTTCGGGCTGTTTTAACATATGAATTTGCCTTGTCCCCATATTTTGCTTTCAGATTATTATCTTCCAGAACCAACACACAAAAATCGAGAATTCCGGCCATAAGAATTGCATCGCCAACCAGCGCATCCTGAAAATACCTTGAATCGTAGGTATATTTTCCGATCCATCCTTTATAGCCATCCGGGTCAGTCATCATTTTGCCAATAAGAAAATCATAATACTTCACTCCGGCATCCAGCCATTCAGTGTTTTTTGTTAGCTCATAATTATTTACATACCGATTCATCCCATAAGCGGCTTGCCAGCAGAAATTTTCACCGGTAAACTTTTTAAAAGCAGGATTATTGGCCATTCGTTGGTATAATCTATCGGGAGCCAATGTTTGTGCAGTTCCTTTTTTATTGGCAGAAACAGAAATTACTGCAACAATAAAGCAGAGGGTTTTTAATGTAAGAGATAATTTTCTTTTGATTTGCATAATTCCAGCACTTTTAGGTTGAGTTGAATAGAATCGTGACATTAAATATATAATAATTTTAACCACTCTATTTTCAATTTTCGGGGAAGCGGATTGAATTTCCACGATTCAGGGCGCCCGCCGGCAGGGAAAGCATGACCGGCACCCCACCTATCCCTCGTCTGAGCGTTAGCGGTGACGAGGGGTTCACAGCCAGCCCCGATGCAATCGGGGCTGGCTGTTTGCAACGACAATACTCCAGAGCATTGCATTGAAAAAATATTCTGAATGTCTTCTCCATCAAAAAACACCTGCCGAATTTCTTCCGCTTTGAAGCAATCCTTATTTGACCGCCACCAGCCGGATGACGTTCGCTTTTCCTTTATGAAATGGCCCTTCGTCGAGCTCCACTTCGGTTTCGCTGATTCTCAAACTTGAAAAAACAGAAAAATCGGCTTGTAGCTCTTCTTTGGAGAAGAGCATATCCACATTTTTTGGTCCCCCGGTGTTGTTGTGGATTTGTGCTTTGGAAAAACCTTCCAAAATTAGGGTGCCACCGGTTTTCAGGTAAGCGCTTAACTTTTGGTGGTAAGCCGGCCGGCTATTCGGAGGCATGTGGGCAAAGATAAGTGTCAGGCAGTCGAAAGCTTCTGTTTCCAGATCAATGCTGTCATAAGATTCAATCCGGTAGTCGATCTCTACCTGGCTGGAATCAGCCAGCTGCTCCGCTTTTTTCTTACCTTCGGTACTGGTATCGAAAGCCGTGACCTGCCAGTTGTTGCGGGCTGCAAATACGGCGTTGCGTCCTTCACCCTCGCCGGGCAATAAAATTTTACCGGGCATCAGCTTGTTCAACTCCTGCCTGAAAAATTCATTGGGTTCGGTGCCGTAAACATATTCTTCGGCAGCAAATCGTTCGTTCCAAAATTCACTCATCATCGTATTTTTTGGTATTGAAACAAGAGGCTGGTAGCAAAGTTTAGTATTTCCACTTGTTGGCCAGCGCCACCAGCGAAAGCATAACTGGAACTTCAACCAAAACACCCACAACCGTGACCAGGGCAGCAGGTGATTGCAAGCCAAACAGTGCAATGGCAACCGCTACGGCCAGTTCGAAAAAGTTGCTGGCGCCAATCATGGCTGCCGGGGAGCAAATGGCGTGCGGAAGTTTCAATTTTCGTCCGCCAAACCAGGCCACAAAAAAGATGAAATAAGTTTGAATGATCAGCGGAATGGCCACCAGCAGAATAATCAGCGGGTTTTCGGTAATCGTATTTCCCTGAAAGGCAAACAGCAAAATCAAGGTGAGCAACAAGGCCAAGATAGAAACGGGTTTAAACCGGGGCAAAAAGCTTTCCTTGAACCAGGGTTCACCTTTGCGATCAATTAATATTTTGTGTGTGAGGTAGCCGGCCAGCAGCGGAACCACCACAAAAATCAGTACGCTAGCCACCAGCGTATCGTACGGAACCTGCACGTTGGTGATGCCCAGCAGCAAACCCACAAGCGGCACAAAGGCCACCAGGATAATCAGGTCGTTGACCGACACCTGTACCAGCGTGTAGTTGGGGTCGCCATCGGTGAGGTAGCTCCACACAAAAACCATGGCTGTACAAGGCGCGGCTCCGAGCAGAATGGCCCCGGCTATGTATTCGCCAGCCATTTCGGGGCTGATCCAGGCCGCGTAAATTTTGGTAAAGAAGATCCAGGCGAAAAAAGCCATCGTAAAGGGCTTAATCAGCCAATTGATGACCAGCGTCAAGATCAGTCCTTTTGGGCGTTTGCCAACAGTTTTGATGCTTGAAAAGTCCACCTGCAACATCATGGGGTAAATCATGAGCCAAACCAAAATGGCTACGGGTATATTGACTTTAAAGACTTCCCAGCTGCTTAAAATGCTTACACTTTCGCCTGCAAAATTGCCGATGAGAATTCCTGCTCCGATGCATAAAGCCACCCACAGGGTAAGGTATTTTTCGAAGAATCCAATTTGTTTTTTCTCATGCGTCATGATGATTGTTGTTATGTGGGGTGTTTTGTTCTATTTTGATGCGTTAACGGTGATACTGTAAATTCCGGCACCGTTGGCTTGATAATCTGCCAGCTCCTGTTCACTCAGGTATTGCAGGAGCACCTGCTCCGGAACCGCTATTTTTCGTTGCTTTTTGATTTCGGGCTCCGAAAAGCCTTGCTCGCGAATGATGTTCAAATACTCGTCGATGGGCAAGGCACCAGCCACACAGCCGGCATATAGTTCGGCTGCTTCCTGCAGCTTAGCTGGCAGCGTGCCGGTGATCACCACATCCGAAATGCAAAAATGTCTGCCGGGCTTCAATACCCGGTAAATTTCACCAAAGGCTTTCGGCTTATCCGGCACCAGGTTCAGCACACAATTGCTGATGACCACATCGTAGCTGTTGTCCGGGAGGGGCATATTTTCAATATCTCCCTGGATAAACTCCATGTTTTGAAATCCGGTTTTCGCCAAATTCTGCCGGGCTTTTTGCACCATTTCATCGGTGAAATCGATACCGGTCACTTTTCCTTCCGGGCCGGTCAGGCTGCGAGCCACAAAGCAGTCGTTACCCGCTCCCGAACCCAGGTCCAGCACCTGATTTCCCTTTTCAATTCCTGCAAACTCGGTTGGCAAACCACAACCCAGGCCCAGATCGGCATCCGGATTATAGCCTGCCACATCGGTGTATTCGTCGCCAATCATGGAAAATTCAAGTTCGCCACAAGAACCCGACAGGCCGCAACATCCCTGTCGTTGTTCCAAAAGGCTGCTTTGACTGGCAATTGAACCATACTTTTCTTTGACAATTCCTTTTAAATTATCATTTCTCATGACCTTCAAATTATTCAATTTTCAAATCTTTCTCATAAAATTTCCAGAATCCGGCTCTAATTTCGTCACGAACGCGGATGAATTCGCTCCAGATAAATTCTTCAGTTCCAACGGCATGCGATGGATCGTCAAAACCGATGTGCAGGCGGTGCTTTACTTTGCCCATAAAGGCAGGGCAGGCGTCGTTGGCGCCACCGCATACGGTAATTACATAGTCCCACTCCTCAGCCAGGTATTTTTCAACCGAATCGGATGTGTGGTGACTGATGTCGATGCCAATCTCTTTCATGGCAGCAACGGCTTTCTGGTTTAGTTTTCCTGAGGCTTCGGTGCCCGCTGAACAAACGGTAATACTGGAGTCGAACGACTGTAAAAAGCCGTGTGCCATTTGGCTACGGCAACTGTTTCCGGTGCAAAGAATTAATACTTTCATGTTCTTGAATTTTTTGATTTTGTGAATATCCGCAAGATTACCTCATGTCTTTAAAAGTCATTCAGTTGTCATTAGGTAGTCATTCAGTTGTTTTGAAACAATCAATGACAATAAAATGACCATAATTGACAGCTATGACAAAACAAATAGGTATGTAAACGGACGATCATGTGATTTTTTATGGTATTCGATGGAGTTTGCATATCATGATCCTCTTTGTGTAAGGACTCTTAAAGCTTGTTTCATCTGTTTAGCATTTCGAATTGGTACAACAATCAATTTCTGTCAGAAAACCATTCAAACTTTCTTTCACCTTCAGGAGTGTATCTGAGTTAAGGCAATAATTGGTCTTAGCGCCTTGAATCTCTCCCTGGATGAGATTTAGTTTCTTTAGTTCCTTTAAATGCTGGTGAACCGTTGTCCGGCTCAGCGGAAGTTCATCCGAAATGTCGCCTGAGATACAAACTTTGGTTTCAGCCAGGTATTTTAAAATTGCCAAACGGGCCGGATGCGAAAGTGCCTTGAAAATCGCTGCCGTTTCCTGCAATTCTTTTTCAAATAAATTAACCTTGGTCATCGTTGAAAAATTTATGTCGCAAATATACGACGCAATTTTAGAATGTCGCATTTTTACGACATCTTTTTTAAGAAAAAATGAAAGAGGCTGACATATCTTGTTTCAGCCTCTTTGTTAAAGTCTTCAAGGTTTGATCTTTTCAAACAAGCCCATCAGCTTGGTTTGATAAATTTCGGTGATTTCAGTTTCGTGCTCACCAATGGGCTTAACCGGAATCAGATCCATCACCTCAGCAGGGGTGAGGCCGGATTTGTAATAAAGCTCGATGCCTTTTTGCAGCGAAGCCTTGATGGCTTTGTTGGCTTCCTTTTCAGACAATCCGGTTTGGAGCGCCACATCGTGCATGGCCCGCCACTGGAACCAGAAATAAGTGGGCAGCATAGCCGAAACAATGGCGTAGCTTTCGAGTTTGGCTTCCTCTGTTTCGAAAGTTTTTCCCAGCTTCTTCAGGAACTTCAACACCTGCTTTTTTTCCTTTTTACCGAAGCCGGGGGCAAAGGCGATTGGGTTGTAGCCTTCGTTGATATACGAAGTCGCATTGGGAATCATCCTGGCCAGTTTTTTCGAAGGAAGGCTAGAGGCCATCTTTTTGAGGGTGATCTTGGGTGCAAGCGAAATCACGACTGTGTCTTCGGTAATCGCATCCTTGATTGTTTGCATGGTTTCCATAACAACAGGAGGGTGCACAGCAATGAAAACGATTTCCTGAGCGGCTGCCTGTGCAGCAGTGCCGGCTGCTGTCGCAGACGGAAAGTCAGCTTGCAACGCCTCAAGCGTTTCCCCATTGGGTTCAAACACATGTATCGTTTCGGGTAAGGCATTATTGTTGGAAAGCCCTTGGAGGAAAATCCGGGTGATTCGTCCCCCGCCAATAAAACCGATGGATTTTGATTTCATAATGGTATGATTTAGTGGTTATGAATGAAGTTACAATATCCAGTTAAATAAATAGCCCAATAAAATGATGAACAGGGTAATTGTTCCGAAGAAAATGCCAATTAGTTTCCATTTCATTACTTTTTTGAGCAGGGTAGCTTCGGGTAATGAAAGGCCCACTACGGCCATCATAAAAGCGATGCCTGTTCCCAGCGGAACTCCCTTGGCAACAAATACCTGAATGACCGGCACAATTCCGGCAGCATTGGCATACATGGGTACAGCAAGGATTACGGCAAGCGGCACAGCATACCATTTGTCAGCCGAAAGAAATTCCGTAAAGAAATTCTCCGGCACATAGCCGTGCATGGCAGCCCCAATGGCAATCCCAATCAGGACGTACACCAAAACTTTGCGCACAATGTCCCATCCTTCGCGAATAATGCTTGGCAGCCGGTCGATGAACGGTGTTTGGTCTTTTTCCCACTGTTCTGATTCCTGTTCCGAATTCGCTTGTACTTCCTTGACCCAATCGCTGAGGTAACGATCCAGTTTTAATTTTCCCAGGATAAATCCACCGATTGTTCCCAAAAGAATTCCACTGATGGCGTAGATCAGGGTCGCCTTAATTCCGAATAGCCCTAAAAACATGGCCACAGCCACTTCATTGACAAGTGGCGAGGTGATTAAAAATGCAAAAGTTACCCCAAGTGGTATTCCGCCTTTCACAAAGCCAATAAAAAGCGGAATGGACGAACAGGAACAAAAGGGCGTAATGGCACCAAAAAATGAGGCGAACAAATACTGAAGCCCGTACATTTTTTTTGTCGTCAGATAGATGCGTAGCCGGTCAACCGGGAAATAAGCATTGACTGCTCCCATCAGTGAGCTGATCAGGAATAAGAGAATTAGAATTTTAATGGTGTCGTAAATGAAGAAATTGATGGCCTCTCCAAGGTGGCTTTCCGCTTGGAGACCAAAAAGCTCGTAAGTCAAATAATTGACCAGGGGTTGAAGAAAGTAGTACACTAATCCCAGCAGGGGCAGGACTACCGTGATGGAGACAATCAGCTTTATTTTTTTATTTCGTTGCATGAAACGGTAATCTAGCTTGTTCGCAAAAACACGAACATTATTATCAAATTTTTTTATAGAAACATGATCCAGACATAATAGATCCCTACACCGATAAATAGCACAGCTACCAAACGACGAAACCACTGTTCAACGGTCTTCATTTTATTGTAAACACCACCAATTGACCCAACCGAAAAGGCAATTAGCCAGGCAAACAGAATGACAGGAATTCCGGTAGCCAGCGCAAAGATGATTGGCAGGTAAAGTCCCGACGCACTGCTGACAGTCATTGGGATCAGCATGCCAAAATACAGCACCCCGCTGTAGGGGCAAAAAGCCAGGGCAAACACAATACCCAACAGCAAGACGCCCCAAAAACCTTGGTTAGCGCGACTTTCCATTTTACTGGTCAATGAACTGAGACCCGGAATTTGGATAAAGTTCAGCACGCCAAGCATAAACAAACCGATTAGGATGAGTAGGGGCCCCAGTAGTTTTTCGCCCCAGCTTTGAAAAAAGCCTTCCAACTGAAACTGTCCGGCCCCAAAGAAAAAAAGCAGGCCAATGGCCGTGTACGAGACCGCACGCCCAAGCGTGTACACCAGCCCGTTGTAAAACACTTTTTTCCGACTATCCAGGTCTTTGCTGATATAGCCAATAGCCGTAATGTTGGTTGCCAAAGGGCAGGGACTGACGGCAGTCATCAGTCCCAGTATAAAAGCGGTAAAGAATGGAAATTGCGAATTTTCCAGAAAATTTTGCAACAGCTCCATAAGCTTATTTCATTGAATCGATCGTCGATTTAAGCTTGGCTTTGAACTTGTCCGGATTCGTCCGGGCATTCAGGAAAGCGTCATTGGTCAGGTTCCTCACTTCGTCGCCACTCACGACCAACAAAGTTTGTCCGCTGACTTTGTATTTCTTCAGCAACGGATTTTCACTGTCTTTTTCGCGGTCGATTGATAGGAAAGTAACCTGATCTCCGTAATGTTCTTTCAGGGCTTCTTTTGTCACTTTTTCAACGGCTTGGCAAGTTACACAGCGGCGGGTAGCATGGAAATAATAAGCTTTAACGCCCTTTTCGCTGGCTTGCTCCAACAGGGCAGCACCGGCATCGGTTAATTCGGCCACTTTCGAGTCGCAACATTGAGCGCTGGCCGATGAAACTCCGGCCCACAGGGCGATGATTAAAATAAAAGTTAGCTTCTTCATTTTTTGTTGATTATTTGGTTAGTAATGTTTTGATTTCTGCAACTGTAGGGACTTTCCCTTTGACGAGAACTTTTCCGTTAACAACGAGGGCTGGCGTGGTCATCACCCCGTAATTCATGATCTCCACAATGTCCTCCACCTTAGTAACTGAGGCGGCGATTCCTGCTTCATCCACAGCTTCGCGGGTCGCTTTTTCAAGCGATTTACACTTGGGACAGCCGGTCCCCAGTACTTTGATGTCCATTTGAATTGGCTTTAAATCCTGATATTCCATTGATTTCTTTTTTTTATTCGTAATTCGAAAAATAGCGAACGATAGGCTTAAACTTTTTGTTATCGATTCAGAAACTTCTGAAACAAGTCCTGCGCTTTTGCCCAGTTTTCGCGGTTAATGCAATATTTGATTTTTGGGGCTTCAATTTCGCCTTGAATTAAACCTGCGTCTTTTAGTTCCTTTAAATGTTGCGATAAAGTGGACTTGGCAATGGGCAGCACATCCGACAAATCGCCGCTATAGCAGCAAGCCTGCTTATTTAGCAATTCCAACACGTAAAGCCGCACCGGATGGCCCATGGCTTTGGCAAAGCGGGCTGCCTGAACTTGTTCTTCTGTAAATACAATCGTCTCCTTCATAATTCGGTGTTCGTAAAACTACGAACAAAAGTAGAAAGTTTTTCTGAATTCAAAACAAACGGGCACAAAAAATCTGGTTGTGCATTATCATTTACTGTTTTATTAGCCAACAAAAGCCGTTCGTGACGCTCGAATAATAAGTTGTCGTGCAGACTTGAATTGATTTGCCGCATTTGCTTCTTGAATCTTCGGAGAATTTAAAGTGATGATCTTTGTTTTCTCCCTTGAATATTTGTCATATTTTTGCGCGCACTATATTGAAGGGACAAATTTTTATTTCCAACAAATGAACCCGGATCAACTGAGTTGAAAAACAAGAAAAATTTGATTTTTAAAGAACGTAATGATGGATATAAAAAAACTGATTACAAGTACCGAAATGGTGGTGGGAGCTGCACTGCTCATTTTTATAGCCTATGGCCTGTATCTTGGGCACCTTGTTGGTGTTGACGAATTCTGGGAATATGTGAGGGAAGATGGCCCGGCTGAGTGGGCTACGGCCTTGTTTTTGTTTTTCTCTAGTTTGATTGGTGTGTATCGGGTTTTTCAATACCGAAAACTGAAAAAACCACTCTGGCTGATAACCTGGGGTGCCATGGCTGTTCTATTCTTTTTTGCTGCCGGCGAAGAAATCAGCTGGGGACAACGCGTATTTGGAATTGAAAGCAGCGATTTTTTTCTGGAAAATAACAAACAGGCCGAAACTAACCTGCACAACCTCATTGTTGGCGGACAAAATCTAAATATTCTTATTTTCTCCCGGTTGATGTTTTTGGTGTTAATTATCTACTTTGTTTTTTCCAGAATTTTGGTTTTGAAAGTTCCTGCTATTCGCCGTCTGGTCAATCAATTTCGGGTGCCACTGCCTAAAAAGCAACACCTGATTCTGATGGGAGTTTCTACGGTAATGGTCCTCTTAATTAGTCTGAAAAAGGAAAGTGAATTGCATGAATTGTCGTTTGCCATGGTCTTTTTTATGATTTTTCTGAATCCCTACGAAATTGATCAGGATTAAGTTTGTGCCGTAATATAAATCAGATCAAACGGAATTGGATTGCTGTAGTAATCCCAGCTCAAAAAACAATTTTATATTACATAGCTTATTTTATAAAAAATAAGAGTACCTTTGCATTGAAAATAATGCTTCTATAAACGGATGATGTGATTATAAACTGGAGTCACATCGTAACTCCGGCCTTTGGCTACGGCGTTTTTTGTACATGCAATAGGTTCTATAACTGAGCAGCTACTGGTCGCTTTATTTTTCTCTTTTTTTATAATAAGGATTAAAAAAACGTCACCGGTCCAGGAATGGATCAATTAAAAACAAGAAAATGAGAAAACAATTTTTATTGATGATGCTTCTGGTTGCGACCAGCACAGCTTTCGCGCAAGGTCCAATATCAAAAGGTGAAACACAGTTGAATGTTGGAGTAGGACTTTCGTCTTGGGGTGTTCCGGTTTACCTGGGATTTGATCATGGCGTACATCCCGATATTACCTTGGGTGGAGAGTTATCTTTTCGTTCGTATAACGACAACTGGCAAGGTGATAAATACGATCACAATGTGATTGGAATTTTGGGAAATGCGAATTACCATTTCAATACCGTATTGAATATTCCTTCTGACTGGGATTTTTATGCCGGTTTAAACCTGGGATTCTACAACTGGAGTTCGCCAAACGATTACGATGGTTCTCACAATTCGGGACTTGGCCTGGGAGCACAAATTGGTGGACGTTACTATTTTAGCAATAATGTAGGAATCAACCTTGAATTTGGTGGTGGAAATGCTTTCTCCGGTGGAAAATTTGGATTAACAATAAGATTATAAATATGGACACAGAATTTGATTTTGAAAATTGGGGCGACATTATGATGAATCTCAAAAATAAATATCCCCAGTTAACCAATGCTGACTTGATGTGGAGGCATGAAACAAAAGATGATCTCTACAAGACTATAGCCAATAAAATAGGCAAAACGAAGAACGAATTGATTGCTGTTATTCAATCATTTTAATCGTTCAAGCTTCTTCTTTTGCTATCTGACAATAAAAAACTTCGGCCATTGGTCGAAGTTTTTTGTTTGAAACACTTGATGAAAAAAGTACTTTCAGTTCGCTTGTTGATTTTTCATTATTGATTAAGTAACAAAAGTAGGAATCAGGAACCCGAAAGACAAGTTGCTGCACAGCATTGTTGCTACATGGATGCGGCCAGGCTATTGGCTTAAAGTGATATTCTTTTTTTTCTACTTCGAATAATTGTCATATTTTTACCCGCATTATTTTGAAGGGCAAATCTTCTGGCAAGCGATTAACCCCGGTTAAGTTCAGTTCAAATCAGACATAGATATTTTTTAAAAATGTTTTTATGGAAACAAAAAAGCTAATTGCAGGTACTGAGATGGTAGTGGGAGCCATTCTTCTCATTTTCATTGGTTATGGCTTGTATTTGGGTCATCTTGTTGGTGATGACGAATTTTGGAACTATGTGCGAGAGGATGGGCCTGTGGAATGGCCCACAGCCCTGTTCTTATTTTTCTGTAGTATAATAGCCGTTTACCGGGTTTTTCAATACCGGAAACTAAAAAAACCACTTTGGTTACTCACCTGGGGTGCCTTGGCCTTTTTATTCTTTTTTGCGGCCGGCGAAGAAATCAGCTGGGGACAGCGCGTATTTGGAATTGAAAGCAGTGAATTTTTTCTGGAACATAACAAGCAGGCCGAAACTAACCTGCACAACCTCATTGTTGGAGGACAAAGTATAAACATCCTTATTTTCTCCCGACTGATGTTTTTAGTGTTGATTATCTATTTTGTTTTTTCCAGAATTTTGGTTTTGAAAGTTCCATTCATTCGCGGTTTAGTCAATCGTTTTCGGGTGCCGCTGCCTAAAAAGCAACACCTGATTCTGATGGGCGTTTCAACGCTGATGGTTCTTCTGATTGGTCTGAAAAAAGAGAGCGAGCTGCATGAATTATCGTTTGCCATGGTTTTTTTCCTGATTTTCCTAAATCCCTATGAAATTGATCAGGATTAAGGTCACGTACCTGTTTTATATTTTTCGTATCACCTCTGTCACAAATAGACTCCTGTCATCTACACACAGGTAGCGCAATAGCGGCAGCGGGGCTGACCATCTGGCAGACAAGTTTGGCTTGGAGTGTTTTTTGAAGCGACTGGTTTTTTGTATCTTTTGAAACTTGAGAGAACAACTATGACAGATAAAGAACTCCACAGACAATATGCCGGAATTTGCGGCAGCCTGGCCGAACGGAAACTAAAACCGGCCTTCGACCAATTGAAAAAGCTCATCAACGAAAACGGCTTGGGTGTATTTAACGACGAGTGGCGCGAGCTGGATCAAACATATCATTACATGCTTCAATATACCGTTGAAGGCATACGCGATCCGGAACGGCAGAAAGTGTACCGAAAGCTCATTGTGTCGGCCTTCGAACTGGTTGACAAGGTGAACGAAGCGATTCGTTTAAAATATTCCTCATCAATCGAATACGAACGTAAACGAGGGTTTGACAACCAGTGGATTACCGATTTTGAATTGTTTTTCACCGATCTGGAGGAGTTCTATCGGCACGACGAGCTACAGGCATTAGCCGAAAACCGCAACACACGTGCCTCCGCAACTTCTGAAGCAGCAAGCATGCACCGGCAGCAAATGTTCCGGTTGTTTTATCACTTGTGGTTTCGCGATCAGCTGAGTGCTGAAGAAATCAATTTTCTAAAGCAGCTTTTTGCAAGTCCGACAATCCTCTCGGATTATAAATCATTTGTTGTTACTGCCTTAACACTCAGTCAGCAGCGCTATTTTGATGCCGGAAAGTTGGGTGTGCTTTTCGATGCTTATGCATTGGATGAAGCAGCCATCAACCAGCGGGCTTTGGTCGGGTTGCTCATTACCCTTTATCAATACGACTCACGGATGTCCTATTATCCAGAAATTACCGGGCGTTTGGAACTCTTAAACGAAGATCCGGCCTTTAAACAAAATTTGGAACTCATCATTGTCCAGTTAATCCGCAGTAAAGAAACCGAAAAATTGCAACAGCGGATTCGCGATGAGCTGCTGCCCGAAATGATTAAAATTAGCCCAATACTGAAAGATAAACTCAATCTCGACAGTTTGATGGAAGAAGGGCTTTCGGAAGATAAGAATCCGGAATGGCAGGAAATTTTTAAGGATTCGCCGGGACTGATGGATAAAATGGAGGAGTTGTCCGAATTGCAAATGGAGGGAGCTGATGTGTTTCTCGGATCATTTGCCCTACTGAAATCGTTTCCTTTTTTCAATGAAATTGCCAACTGGTTTGTTCCGTTCTTCGCAGAAAACCCAGAACTCGCGGAGGTGCTTGATGTGTCCAACGAGGTCAACCGGATGTTTGTTCGTACCATTGCCAGTGCCCCAATTTTGTGCAATTCCGACAAATATTCCTTTAGCCTGAGTATTCACAACTTGCCAAAAGAGAACCGTGAATTTATGATTCAGGGATTGAAAGCAGAGATGGAGCAGCTTCACGAAATTGAAAGCGACGAAGAACTGACCGATCCGGGAAGAAAAGCCGGAATGGTTTCCAATCAATACATTCAGGATTTGTATCGTTTTTACAAACTGCATCCACGAAAAAATGATTTCGACGATGTCTTTAGCTGGCGGTTTGATTTTCATAACAAAAAAACCCTGGGACATATTCTGAAGGAAGATGAAAAAGTACTTCGGAACATTGCGGAATACTATTTTTCGAAGAATTACTTTGAGGAAGCATCCAGTATTTTCGATTATTTGCTAACCATCAAGAAGGATGGCGAATTGCTTCAGAAAATAGCTTTTTGCCATCAGAAGCAAGGCGACTTTCAAAAGGCATTGGAGGCTTATCTGGATGCCGAATTGTATGAGCCCAATCGCCTGTGGAACCTCAAAAAGATCGCGCTGTGTTACCGAAACCTCAAGCAGCCCGACAAAGCGCTGGAATATTATAAAGAGGCTGAACGACTAAATGCGGACGATTTAAATAATCAGTTAAACGTGGGGCATTGCTTGCTCGAGTTGGAGCAATTTGAGGAAGCACTGAAATGTTACTTCAAAGTGGAATACCTGGCCCCCGGAAACAAGAAAGTATGGCGACCCATTGGTTGGTGCTCGTTTTTAACCGGAAATAAAAAGCAGGCTGAAAAGTACTTTCTGAAACTGTTTGACAATGAGCCCAACAAACACGATTTAATGAATATGGGACACGTGCAGTGGAGCATGGATAAACGAAAAGAGGCGCTGGATTATTATAAGCAATCCATTTCAAAAACCGGTTTTTCCGAAGCCGGGTTCATGGACGTTTTCGAAGAAGACCTGCCCCAATTGCTTCGGCAGGGAATCGACCAGGACGATGTGCCCATCATGCTCGATCAGCTAAGGTACTTTGTGGAAGGATAGTTTTTGGTTTTTTCGACCGTTTTTGAGAAGGCGTGTTGCAGTGCCTTATTCAATAATTATATAATTCAATATTGGAATATGAATTTAAATTTGTATCATTGACGCGTGAAACTTTATATTAAAGAGAATTTAAATTCAGGAGGCGTTGGGAATGAATAAAGTTAATCTAGACCTTAGTTCAAAAAAAACGATTGTTATTGTCGAAGATAATGATTTGCTCAGTAAGGTGCTGGAGTATCGCATGGAGAAGGATGGCTTTCAGGTGGAGGTTTTTAATAATGGCGAGGAAGCCATTGAATTTTTAAGCTCGAATTCTTTTGATCTTTTGATAACAGACTTGTACATGCCGTTTATGAACGGGAGCGAACTTATTAAGTATGTCAGGGATAATATATCGGCAACAGTTCCAATCATGGCCATTTCGTCAACACATGAAGAAGATGTGATTGGCAATATTTTCAATATTGGGGCTAATGATTTCATTGTTAAACCTTTTCGGGCGGGTGAATTAAGTGTCCGAATCAAGCGATTGATAGGATAATAGCGATTTTAGATTTTTGTGGGACGGGACGTGAATGTGAAGTAGGCAGAGAAAAATTTAAAATGAAGAAGTTTAGATGTGTGTTTTTGAAGGGAGGAATCTTCGTTGTTATTTATTCTTTATTCTTCGGATGGGGACAAATTCAGGAGATTCAGGCAGCAGTTAATTCTACGAAAGCGGAGTGTGTATTTCTTGAGGATCCTCCGGCTGAGGTTTATTTCGATTGTGAAGTAGCAATACCTGATGTTGCAGAAATGGAAGCACGGCCAACCCTTCTTGGTGTTGGGGCAGGAGCTGGATCGTATGGTTTAATCATAAGTTTAGTGGATTTTGTCAGGAGCGCATTAACCGATTTTTTTTCCTTCGTGGATAAAATTTCGCTCGGCTACAGCTTACTGTTTTACCTGGCCTTATTCGCCATTTTTTTTCTTTTGAATATTGCATCAGTTGTCATTGTTATCGTTATTTCAAACTGGATTTTCAATAGAAGAGAGATTTACCAAAAATACAAACGGAAGGAAATTATTGAGATCGTTTCGCCCTATTTCTACGATGATTTAGATGACCATGAAGCAGCCGGGATTGTTGAAACACTAAACCAGTACAAATCATCAAAGGACAAGCAGATTATTATTGATGTTTTGATTGAGGGGAAGCGAAATTTCACCGGTGAGGGCTCAATCAAAATCAAGGCTTTGTATCAGGTGCTGCAACTCCATAAAGTATCGTTGCGCAAAATTAAGTACGGTAACTGGTACCGTCGCTCTGTTGGCTTACGGGAATTGGCTTTTCTTGGAAAAAGAGCCTATAAAACAGAAATTGAAAATTACATCAACGATAACCATCAGTATGTGCGGACAGAAGCCATTCTTTCCTACATGTTGCTGGATGACAAAAATCCTTTTGGCTTTCTGATGGAACTAAAATACTCGTTTGTCCGATGGGACTCGCTGAGTATCTACTACACCATGTATTTCAATGGTATTGAACCGCCCGCAATGGCTCACATGTTAAACCATTCGGATTTGCAGGTGCGCCTGTTCCTGTTGCGAATGATCTCCATTTACAACCAACTGGATGCTGTTCGCGAAGTCGCAAAATGCTTGTTGGACGAGAATCCGGAAGTGAGGCAGGAAGCGGTGATCACGCTCAGGGCTTTGGAATATTATCGGATCAAAGTACTGATGAAAAACCGGTATGTAGATGAATGTCATCCGGTGAGGTTGGAGATTCTTCGTTCAATGAAGCATTTTATTGAAGATGACGATATTTCATTTATTGAAGAACGTGTGCGCAAGGGATCGTTTGACGAAGTTTTTGAAGCGGTCAAGCTGCTCTATAAATTCTCGGGGTACGGCGAACGAAGGCTTTGGTTGCTGGACGAAGAGTTGGAAGGGAGAATTGCGATATTTATCAAACATGTGGCTGAACCAAGAAATAAACATGTAGCATGATTAAACTAATCCTGATTGTCCTTGAGTATATCTTTCTCCTGTATGCGATTCTGATTGTCGTTCATTATTTGATTCTGGCTATTGTTGCGCTTTTCGAACTGCGAAAAGTAGTCCGCGAAAATAAGCTAGCTCAATATAAATCATTGATGGTATACGACCGCGTTCCTAGTGTTTCGATCGTGGCTCCGGCATTCAACGAAGAAAAGACCATTGTTGAGAATATAAACGGTTTATTGCACTTGCGCTATTCGAAATACGAAATCATCGTTGTCAATGATGGCAGCAAGGATGAAACACTGCAAACGGCCATTGATGCTTTTGACTTGGTAAAAGTTGATTTTGCCTTGGATTCTGTAATTGATTGTAAACAAATTCGAGGCATTTACCGATCAAACCTGGAAACCTATTCCAACTTAATCATTGTTGATAAAGAAAACGGCGGCAAGTCGGATGCTTTAAATGCCGGGATCAGCATTGCCAAAGGAGAGTATTTCATGACCATTGATGTGGATACCATCATCGATCCTTACGTCATTCAATACCTGATAAAACCATTTTTGGAATATTCCGATTCGAAAGTGATTGCTACCGGCGGTACCATTCGCGTGGCCAATTCCTGCGAATTCCGGAAAGGACATTTGATCAATGTCAATATTCCCAAGAACTTTCTGGCCCGCTTCCAGGTACTGGAATACAACAGGGCCTTTCTGCTTTCGCGTCTGGCCTGGAAAAAGCTGAATGGAATGATTCTCATCTCCGGTGCGTTGGGCATGTTCGACCGCGAACTGGTTTTGAAATGTGGCGGTTACAGCACCAAAACGGTCGGGGAGGATATGGACCTGATCATCCGAATGCGTAAATACATGTACGACCGCGACGAGAAGCACCGCGTGATTTTGGTTCCGCATCCGATGAGCTGGACCGAAGTACCCGAAGACTGGAGGGTTTTTGGCAGGCAACGTACCCGCTGGACCCGGGGTTTAATTGATTGTATGATTAACCACCGGAAAATGTGGTTTAATCCCCGTTACAAGATTGTTGGAATGCTAAGTATGCCAACCACCGTACTCTATGAATGGTTTGCCCCGGTCATCCAAACGCTCGGTATCTTTTATTTTACTTACCTGGTGATTATTGATCATGTCAACTGGCCATTCTTCCTGATTCTTCTGCTTTTTGTTTACCTCTTTGGAATAGCCTTTTCAACCTGGGCAATCTTATGCGATCATTTTGCTTATCACAAATACACCAAAACAAATCATATTGTCAAGCTATTGTTTATCGCATGGATTGAAGCTTTTACTTTTAATCTTGTAAACAGCTTCTTTTCGTTAAAAGGAAACTTTGAATATTTCATTAAAAAGAACCGAAATGGGTGGGGACAGATGTCGCGTACCGGGTTTGTCACAATCAAAAAACCTTAGAGTTTACCACTCGCTGTTGCAACGCGCGGTATATTGAAATATACACGATAATAAAGATCAAGATTGAAAATTTATACGAATGAAATCAGAAGGAAGAAATAACAACCGATTTAAAGATGCTACTCACTGGTTTGGTGGATACGCCATTGTTTTACTAAGCTTGCTGCTGTTGCTGCGAATTTTCGAGGTTTTCAGCGGTCAAGTCTTGCAGCTTCTTCCGGCTGAAGGAGCATGGAATTATTATGCCAGCGCATTTTATACTGATTTGATTTTTTGGCTTTTTATCATTCCAGTACTTTTTGTCATTTTTCTGGCCTGTTTTTCTTTGTCGGTTCGGTTCGCCAGGTTTGTTGCCGTCACCTTATTTAGTTTGGTGGTGTTGGCACACGGCATGCTCGGACATTATTTCTCAACTGCCTTAAATTTACTTGGAGCCGACCTTTTTCATTATTCACTTCAGGACATCCGCCAGACAGCCGGAGCGGCAATCACTGGTCCGGTAGCCATTGGTTTGGTCATTGGAATTGTGCTGATCGTACTTGTCTTTGTTTTTCTCCCGCGGTACCTGAAATTACCTGTAAAGCTGACGTATAGCCTTTTAGTGATCAGCATAGCAAGCTTCTTTTTTGTTGGGATAGCTCCTTCCAAAACCAGTGCGGGGTTTGGATCCGAGTTTATCGATAATTCCGTGATAAACAAGTCGGCCTTTTTCTACGGCGATGCTTTTTATCATCTTTCTGATTGGGAGCGGGAAGAGAACCTTCCCTTATTTGCTGATGCTTTTTTAGGATATGATGGTCAATCAAGACAGAAATGGGCGAACAAGTTTGCCTATCCTGATGCTATTCATTTCCCCTTCCTTCATGAAAAAAACAGTGTTGATGTGTTTTCATCATTCCTGAAAAAGAATGATACGCCACCGGATCTGGTCATGATTATTGTTGAAGGGCTTGGACGCGCATTTAGCAACGAAGATGCTTACATGGGAAGTTTTACCCCTTTTCTGGATTCCTTGTCCAACCATAGTTTGTATTGGGAGAATTGCCTGAGTACCAGCGGACGTACTTTTGCGGTATTGCCATCCTTGCTGGCTTCACTGCCGTTTGGCGAGCATGGTTTTGCCGAAATGGGAGAGGGAATGCCTCCGCATCAAAGTTTGATTAATTTATTGCAACGCAATGGGTATCACTCCAGGTTTATGTATGCCGGCGATTCGGAGTTTGACAAGATGGACCAGTTTATGCAAAAACAGGGGTGCGACGAGATTATTGACAAAACAAACTTTGGGGCCGGTTATGAGTTGTTGCCGGGTAATGCCTCCGGGTTCTCCTGGGGATATGGCGACTTTGAACTATATCGTCGTTTTTTTAAAACCTTAGACCTTGCTGGTGATGACAGCCCCAGCGTTAACGTCTTATTAACCGTTTCCACACATAGTCCTTTTTTGGTCAATAATCAAGCACGCTATAAAGAGCAATTCCAACAGATTTTACCAAGCCTCGGACTTGATGAGCGAATGGAAGCCTTGTGCCGGAGTTACCAGCAGCAGCTCGAAACAGTTTTGTATATGGATGATGCCTTGAGAAGTTTTTTTGAGGCCTATCGAAAACGTGATTCTTTCGAAAATACGATTTTCATCATAACAGGTGATCACCGGATGCCTGATATCCCAATGTCAACAAAAATCGACCGGTACCATGTGCCATTGATCGTGTATTCGCCCTTGGTTGAACGGCCAACAAAATTTTCTTCGGTGGTTTCGCACTTTGATGTTACCCCAAGTTTGACCGCTTTTCTTGAAAATGAATTTGATTTTGATCTACCCGAACTTGCCTGTTGGATGGGGGTTGGACTGGATTCAACGCTGGCATTTTCGAACAAGAATACTTTCCCACTGATGCAAACCAAAACAGCGATCAGTGACCTGGTTTCAGGGGAATACTTTTTGAGCGCCGAAGAAATCTATCGTATTGGTCCTCATATGGCTTTGATTGAAGAAGATGACGCGGAGCTGGCTGATCGTTTGAACATGGATTTACAAAGGCTAAAAAATAAGAATACGCGGTTTGCACAAGAGCGAAGACTGTATCCGGATTCACTGCTTCCGGGCTACACACCGCCAACGGTTCAATTGGATTAAACCGCAAAAACAGGAAAGAAATGAACAGAATAATCACCATAACATTTGTGCTCTTTTGGTTTACTTTACTGGGAGCCACTCAACAGGTCGCTGCACAGGATTATACTTCGGACGAACTATTTGTGCTCGCCCGGCAGGCCGCGTTTGACGACGATGATTACCCGAAGGCGATAACACTCTCGAAGCAGGCGCTTAAAATGAGCCCCGATTACAGCGGCATTCGGATCTTTCTGGGGCGGATTTACACTTGGACTGACCGGGTGGAAGAAGCCCGTGAGGCATTTCAGTACGTTCTGAAACGCTATCCGGGGCATGAGGACGCCTCCATGGCCATCACCGATCTGGAGTATTGGAACGACAATAATCAGGCGGCCCTGGAGTACTGCAACAAAGGATTGTCGGAGCATCCCGGTTCAGAAGAGTTACTGTTGAAAAAAGCCAGAATTCTGAATAATATGAAGCGGTTTGATGAAGCATTCCAGGTTGCTGAAGACTTAGTTGAGCGTTACCCCAAAAATCAGGATGCCCGCTCCTTGTTGGGCAACATCCGTTATGATTCTGCAAAGAACAAGATCGGCATTTCACATGATTTTAGTTGGTTCAATCAAAAGTATCCCGATCATTTACATGAAAGTCCCTGGCATATTATCGGAATTGACTACGGACATTACACCAAGATTGGTTCTGTTATTGGCCGCGTCAATTGGGGAGAACGTTTTGGCAATTCAGCTTTTCAGTACGAAATTGATGCGTATCCTGGTTTGGCAAAAAATATCTACGCTTATATGAATGTTGGCTTGTCCGATCATTCCGCTGTTTTCCCCCGGTTTAGAGCCGGCTTATCGCTGTATTTTAGCTTGCCCAAAAGCTTTGAAGCTGAGGCCGGGGCCCGCTTTCTGCATTTTAGTGGTGATACCTGGATTTACGTGGCCAGTATAGCCAAGTACTACAAAAACTATTGGTTTAACTTTAAAACCTACCTGGTTCCGGGAAATCAGGAAATATCGCACTCCTATACCATGACCACCCGCTACTATTTTGGCGGGGCTGACGACTATTGGAAATTTAGCTTTGGCTATGGCTTGTCGCCTGATGACGCTGTTTCGGTCCAAAGCTATGTAAGCGATTACCGGTTAAGATCAGCTCATGTTGGCTTGGGACTAAGGAAAAGTATAAAAAAATTTAATGTGATCGGGCTTTCTGCATCCTTTATCAACCAAGAGTTTCAAAAGGACAGGAAAGGCAACCAGATTAATACGTCGGTTACTTACATCCGCAAATTCTAGGAATATGATGTTATCGTTTGTCAAACAGATTAGGAAAAGAGTCTTTTTTGGGGCTTTAGCAGGCATGATTATTCTATTCCCTTTGGTCATTCTCCTGATTATGAAAATGACATGGAAAGTTACGCCCGCTAGAGCTGTCAACGTGGCTTACGTGGATAAAACAGATGCTTCCGGCGAACGCCTGGCCCACAATGCCTTTTTCTGGGTTCTTCAAAACCAGCAAATCAGAAAACATGATGGGACAGCTTATGACAAAACAATTCACTACTGGGGAGTATTTGCCGACAAAATCGGAAGCTACCAATTCAACGATTTCGATCAATTGTCGCAGGTGCAATTGGATTCGCTGAGCCGGCAAACCGATGTTCTGATGTTTGCCGATACATACGGTGTTTATGCTTTCGAAACGGAAAGCGAAGGGCCAAAATTGATTTACGGGGGGCTGAGTTCCGGCGACCTGTCGCTTTTTCGAAAGATGAAAAAAGAAGGCAAAACCATCGTTGCTGAATTTAATATCCTTCAGGCGCCAACTTCGAGGGCCATTCGCCGGCAGTTTGAGGAAGAAGCCGGCCTGCATTGGACCGGATGGTCTGGAAAATATTTTGAGTCATTGAGTCGCGATAGCGAAACTTTGCCGGCCTGGGTGATTCATTCTTATAATGAAAATTACGGTGAGCCATGGGATTATAGCGGGGAGGGAATTGTTCTGGTCAACGAAGATGGACGCATGGTGGTTTTATCTGAACAGCATGATCTGAACACCGCGATGCCCCAGATAAAAACCTTCGGTTACGGTGTGAATCAACTGGAGCTGCCTCGCTTGCAGGAATTTCGGTATTGGTTTGATGTGATTGAGTACAATGATTCGATCAACCATGCCGTTTCAGCCTACCAAATCGACCTGACGGATCAGGGAAAAACGAAATTAAACCAGCTTGGAATCTCTGACCGTTTCCCGGCCGTGTTGATGCACCGGGCCCAGGATTATTCGTTCTATTATTTGTGTGGTGACTATAGCAGCGAACCGATTTCCATGGCAACGAGCCGTTTCAAAGGAATCCATCGTTTCAGTTCGATATTGAAAGGGAGGAAAGGGACTTTTGGCGAAGACGAATTCTTTTATCGTTTCTACTTTCCATTGATGCGTCATATTCTCAGTGAGCATGATCGTATCAAACCTACTATATAACTCATGGTAAAACATTCACCACCCAAACTTATGTCTTCAACTCACAAATGCCTGACCCACCCTGGCCCTCCCTTTTCAAGGGAGGGAAGCCGTGGCTTGCCGTGGCAGGGTGGGTCAATACTTGCCTATAATGACCGGTTATCTGCCACGAAGTTCGGTTTCAATACTGTGGGGGCCTTAATATGAGACTATTTTACTTCCTGATTCTTTTTCCGGTTTCAATCATTGGATTGGCACAAACCGAGCAAAGTCCGGTTGACTTCTCATACTGTGGTTTTACAGCCGTGGCACACCGGGGCTATTCTGAATTTTATCCTGAAAACACCTTGCTTGCCATTGAAGAAGCCTTTAAGCGGGGAATCAACTATTGCGAGGTTGATGTGGCTGTTTCCAGCGACGGGGTTTATGTACTGCATCATGATCCGTACACCATTACGCGAACAACAAAAGGCGAAGGTACTGCCGCTGAGAACTCGTTTGCGCAACTCGCAGCACTGGATGCAGGCGATTGGAAAGATGCTTTTTTCAAGGGAATAACGGTGTCGTCGTTAGTGGATGCCTTAAAAATCGCCCAAAAATATGACGCTGTTCTTTACCTCGATGTGAAGGATTTTGACGCGGCAGCTTTGGCGCGCACACTGGCTGATGCCCAAGTGGATCCAAGCCGGATGATGCCTGCCATTACAAGCCTGGAACGAGCAGCTGAATTCCGGCAGCATTGCCCAGACTCACCTTGGGTATGGTTTGGTCCGGATCCCACCGATCCGAACGACACCAATTGGTTTGAGCAGCGGGTCGCTTTGGGATGCCAGGTGTTTGAATTGGCAGAAGATAAGGTATTATTTGAGCGGGAATGGTCATTGAAATTTATTGAACATGCCCATGCTGCCGGTGCAAAGGTTTGGGTCTATACCATTAATAATGAAAATAGAATCAATGAATTTGCAAACCTTGGGATTGATGGCGTAGAAACCGACCGGCCTTATGTGGCTCAGCTAAAGGTGTGTGGATATAGTCCGGTATCGACTTATCCCAAACAGGAAACAACCGGAAACTGGGATTTTAAGAAACGTAACTTTGAAAATACAGGCGTCGGTTCGCGATTAAAGAATCTGCCAAGTGAAGAAAACCTTTTGCAAGCTGTTGAATTCGGACTGACCAGCCAGTTTGGGATTGCCCCTGTTGGTGGAAAAGATACGGTCGTGGCTAAAATTCCGGCTTATAACCCCGATAACGGGCTTTTTGCTTACGATAATTTTATGATGGAGGATTCCGGGGCTGTGGATTTCAGCTACACGGTTATTATGGATATTTTTATTGAAGCAAAAGACAGTGGCGGGTATATTAGTTTGATTCAGACAAGTCCTGACAATTTGAATGATGCCGATTTTTTCATCGCTCCCGATGCCAGCATGGGAACTTATGGCGAATACCATGGTGAGTTTACTTTTGACGAATGGCATCGGGTCATATTTGTGCACGATGGCCACCTGTTGCGAAAATACCTGGATGGCAACCATCTTGGAGATGTTGAGATTAAAGGGTCGCGGTGGACTGTATTCAACAACATGGCTTATCACGGAAAACATGGCTTGCTGTTTTTTGCCGATGAAGACTTTGAAACTGCTGAAGTGTATGCCAGTGCCCTTCAGCTACGAAATTATGTCGTGTCGCCATCTGAAATTTCAACCCTGGGTGGGGTCAAAGCCAATGGAATACCGGTGAATAACAAGAAGGTGTTTTCAAGCGGAATAGCAGACCTGGAAAGCGAACTGGTGGACTGGGAGCAACAAACAATCTTTATAAAACAAGCCGGCGGAAGCACATCTTCAGCAGTTCCTTATCAACTAAAGCTTAGCTACGGAGCATCTGCAAGCATCCCCGAAAGCGGCGTATTCGACTTTAGCAGCGGCGAACAGATCTTTCAGGTAATTGCTGATGATGGCTCTTCCACGAGCTGGACGATTCATCGCCTCCTCACGGTTGGGGTGAATGATTTGGGCAACAAACCCACGGTGCTGGTTTATCCCAATCCTTTTCACCATCACCTAACAGTGAAACTGGATATGGCGGCACATTTGGAGCTCATCAACACGATGGGGCAGGTGCTGCACCGGAAAGATCTGGTGGCAGGTGAAAATGTCTTCAATATTGGTGACTTGCCCCCGGGAACGTATCTTTACCGAATCCGAAGTAAGGATGGCCATTCAACGAATGGGGTTCTCCTGAAATCAAACTAGCGGGAGGAAAGAAAATCCGAAGCGATTTTGATTGAAAAGTCTAAATGTCTGAAAGTGCTTCGGTGTTACAAGATTAAAGAGAATCCGCATGAAATATAACTACTTACTTTTCGCTTGGCTGTTGTCAGCCGCAGTCGCTGAAGCCCAACCAATTGATGTCAATTTATCGTCGTTGCAAAATCCCAATCAACGTGTTCACAAACGAGCGCAGACCGTTTTGCCTGACAGCTTATCGATTTTTAAGTCGGGCAGTTATCAGGTCTCGCAATACCAAATTGAAGGAGAAGATGAAGTTCAGGTGTTGGACATTCAGCGGAATAAAGGTTACTATTCCATCCTGCAAATCAATTCACCTAAAAAAACTCCCTTTGAATCAACCTTGACCTTGATGAATGAGTCGGACTCGATGGGTGTGGAATTTCTTGATCTGTACAACCAAAACTACCTATCGGAGCGTCAGTTTGGCATCAGGTTGCAGAAAAGGGGGAAAGGCGCTTACAAGCCGTTTGTGATCGATTTTTCGGATGGAACGGAGAAGACCAAAGTTTTTCAGGCCACCGGCGACCGGGTCAGTACCTTTTTCGGGAAGCTGGAAGTGGCCGGTAATTTTCTCTCCGTTCAGGGAAAAGGAAGTGGTTATTCTTTCTCGGCCCTGGAGCTAAAAAGTGATGAGGACATCCCAAAACTTTGGCAGATTTCGCATAAACAAGATGTTCCCCATGCTTTGTCTTTTTCGTATTATGATGGCGATGCCTGGAAGTTTCCGTTGATGATTTCGGAAAAGGGAAATACCTTGGTTGGCTCGATCGACGATCTGGAGAATGCCCGTTTGCAGGTGACCGGAACGTCGTATTTTAATGGAAACGTGCAGTTTGACGATGCAAACCTTCTGCTCACGGGGCGTGATAGCCGGATTTTGTTTCAAGCGGCTCCGGGCACGCATAAGCAAACTTCGAACACTGGCTTTCTGACGTTCGATTCGGAAAATGGAGACTTGCTACTTGGGAACACGGATAAGAATTGCGTCGAAAGTGAATCCGTTTCAATATTAGTTTCGGGTGAAACAGGTGATGTTTTTATTGGTGCCGATCGCTCGCGGGAGAAGTTACGGGCGGTTGGAAATATTCACGCTGCCGACGTGATCGTGGATTCCTCCATGATTTTGAACGGCGAATTGTCGGATGAGCTGAAAGAGCTAAACGAAATTATAAAACAGGGTGGGGATGAGCTAAGCCTGGTATTGCTGAACCGCTTACTGCTTAATAAAATAGCAGAACTCACCCAGAAACTTAATTCGTTGGAGCAACGGATGCAGGAGTTGGAGCGGTGAATGTGTATCTCCAAAAAGTTCTTCGACTTTTTGAAAAAAGAACAAAGACTTTTTCTTGTGAGAAACTTTTCTCACATAGGATCAGAAACTTTTCTCATAGGCTGCGAGAAACGTTTCTCGCTGAGCACATCTAAGTTGAACTTGAATCGGGCCTTTTGCAAAAGCGGGGACAAGCAAGGGAAAATTTGGGCAACTGATCAGTGACTCGGCTTAGCGTTCAGCAAATTTGGCCTGATTAACTGCTTGACGAAGCTCGGAACCGGGTCTGAAACGAATGTTGACCGACTGAATCTTATCGGATGTGCAATCCAATTCGGTCTCGGCACCTTCGCAATTTAAGGTAAGCAGAAAACTCCCCCAGTCACCCATCTGAACGGTATAGCCATCCAACAGGTAATTCTTGATGGTATCTTGCAGTTCATCGATGACCAGAGCCACTTCGCCCCGGCTAAGCGTGGTGTTTTTGCTGACGCATTCGGCGACCTCTTTTACTGTTTTGAGGGCAAGCCGTTTGGGCGTAATAAACCATTTTTTGTCGGCCTCGGGGTTTTGCGGGTTAATGCGTTGAATTTTTGTGTAAACGATTGCCATGATTTAAACGTTAGGTTTGAAATTTATCTTTCTTAATGGGTCATTTGGGTTCAATATTAACAATCATCCAATTTTTTGTAATACGTTCCAATAGATCATCAAATTTCTCGTGCCGCTTATTCGCAAATAATAAGCATTGAATTTTTATTGAGCCATCAGAAATCCGATACACAAGCGGATGATGACGGTTGGGGAAAATGGTCTCAGCGTCGTCAACCACCAATAGCTTAAGGTTGGCACATGGTATTCCGGTGGTACTAAGCAGTTCGTTAATACGTCTTGGAGTTCCTATCAAAATGTCAAGCCCTTCATAAATCGTATCCTTTTGGTACTGTATGCTTCCCTGATCAAACACCGTAAACGTGCGCAGATTGGTATGTTTACCCAGAATTTGGAATTGCTCTTCCATCTCAAAGGCTTTTTCTTTGTTTTCAACCATTATGATGGCTCGCGGTGCTTCCTCGAAGGCTTCTTGCAGCTGCTGAATGACGCCAATAACAATTGTTGTTGATTTTCCAGACCCTTCTGGCGCAATCACAAGCAGGTCAGCACCCGACTTAATTTTAGGAATGCAATTCGTTTGAATTTCCTTGGGCTCTATATCAAACCCTTGATCAATAATGCCCGACACTAATGCCGGATGTAGTTTTTTTAGTTTCATTTATTTTCCGATACAAAAATTCTTAAAAATATGACCCAATACTTCGTCATTGCTGATTTCGCCAGTGATCTCCCCTAGATAATGCAGGCATTCGCGGATGTCCTGGGCCAGAAAGTCGCCGCTTATTCCGTTGTGTAGTCCATCGATTACCCGGACAACAGCCTGGTGAGCATTGGTCAGCGCTTCGTAGTGGCGAATGTTGGAGACAATTACATCCGTGCCTTCGGCTTGCTGCAAGTTGGCGTTTTCCTTCAGCAACTCAATCAGGGCCTCCAGGTTTTGCCGCTGCTTGGCTGAAATAAAAACCAAATCTTCGTTCTCCGACAGGATGAATGCGTCCAGCATTTCCTTGATTTTTACGTTGCCTCCCAAATCGGCTTTGTTCCCAACGATGATCAGCTTTTGATCCTGGATCCGCTCACGAATCAGTTCCACCCGCTGCCTGATCAAGTCGATGGGATTTGATAAGTCTGTGACCAACAAGACAATTTCGGCCTGTTCCAGCTTGTTGTAGCTACGTTCAATGCCGAGGGTTTCAATATGATCAATCGTTTCGCGGATACCGGCCGTATCAAAAAAGCGAAATGCTGTGCCGTCAATATTCACTACATCTTCAATCACATCTCGGGTGGTTCCGTGAATATCGGACACAATGGCTTTTTCTTCGTTTAAAATGGCGTTGAGCAAGGTTGATTTGCCTACATTGGTTTCGCCAACAATGGCTACCGGAACACCGTTTTTCAACACATTACCCAGCTTGAAGGAGCTAGCCAGTTTGTTTAGCAGCTTTTCTATTTTTTCGGTCAGGTCAATCAATTGTTTGCGGTCCGCAAACTCCACATCTTCTTCGCTGAAATCCAGTTCCAGTTCAACCATAGCTATAAAATGCAGCAACTGGTCGCGTAGTTTTTTGATTTCGCTGGAGAAACCGCCGCGCATTTGTTTCAGGGCCATTTTATGGTTGGCCGCATTGCTCGACGCAATCAGGTCGGCTACTGCTTCAGCCTGCGACAAATCCATCTTGCCATTCAGGAAAGCCCGCTGGGTAAATTCGCCGGGACGTGCCATGCGGGCGCCAGTTTTCAGCAGCAATTCGAGCAGGCGTTGCTGAATGTAGGCCGAGCCGTGGCAGGTAATTTCAATCACATCTTCGCCGGTAAACGAGTGGGGCGCACGGAACAGCGAAACCACGACTTCGTCAATGATTTCAGCCTCTTCGCAGATGGTGCCAACATGTAGCGTGTTGGCTTTTTGGTCAACCAGCTTTTTATTTTTAACCGGAGAACAAAATACGTTGTCTGCAATTTCAATGGCTTCTTCGCCCGACAAGCGGATGGTTGCAATGGCACCAACGCCTGGAGAAGTGGCAATGGCACATATCGTAGCTTGATCTATCATCATTTTCAACTTTAAGGATACAAAAGTACAAAACGGATAGGTAGGTGCAAGGTGATCAGTTGAATCAAACTCAAAAATAAACTATTTTTCAAACTTAAAATGTTTGAAATAGATAACCGGCAGCTCTTTAATCCGAAGGTTTTCGTGGGTAAACCAAACATTGAAAAGGCGCTCGGCCACAAAACCCATGATACGTTCCTGGTATCCCTGATAATCGCTCAGTTTAATTCGTTGTTCAAATTCAAAGAGCAAATCGAAAAGCCAGGTCATGCAGCGATCAAAGTCATGTCGTTTCATGATAAACATGTTGTTGGCAAACAGGCGTTTCCCGTCTAACACCTGTTGCAGCGCGTTTAAATATTCCGGACATCGTTCATTGATAATTGATTCGATTAGGTCCAGATCCAATGAATTGTGATACCTGGAGTAATGTGTTCGCACGGTATATTTTAACTTTCTTCGTTGCGGCAAAATGACATCGTGGGTTTGCAATAAATCAAGAATCTCATCTTCAGTTAAAATTTGTGGTTTAAAGAGCGCGATATTCTTGGTGTAAATCAGACCGAAACGTTTCTTCTGTAAACCTGCCAAATAATAAAAAAATCGTTTTATGCGATGGGGTAGTGGCTCATCCTTTTGGGTAAGAAAACGCCGGTAATGTACGCTGCCCACAATGTCCTGTTGTGTGTTTTTCCATACCCAATAGATGCCGGTTAGTTCGCTATAGTAGTGGTTTTTGTCAGAAATATTGTCCCCGGTATTATCGCCCGGAACATCGCTGCTAGCTGACAAACGGGCTTTTCCTGCCATAATGGGCTGATAGATGGGGCTTATTTCAAGCGTGGGACCACATTTGTAATGAAAAACATAGATTCTTGTTTCTGAAAGATCAGTCATTCTGAAATTTTATTTTGAGCAAAAATAGCGGTTTTAATAGGTATTAATCATCATCGATAAGCAAATATTGTTTTGTTACTGAGCTCATGCAAATTTTTCCCCTGTAAATTCATAACTTCACGGCCTAAAATCATTTTGAGTTAAAGATTTGGCTTTCAAATTTTAATTAACAGCTTTTTTATCCTATGAATCGACTTACGTTTCAGATATACAGAATCATAGTTCCAAAATTTATTCGGAAAAGGATTCTGGCTAAAAGACTTCCAATTGCCATTCTTGACTATTACGATAGCCTGCCGGAACCTCCATCAAAAGAAATTGAGATTGTTCTGAATTATCTAAGAAAAAATTCGATTGCCATATTTCCCTATGATTTTCAGGATGAATATCAGGCTCAGGATATTGAAGTTTTCGATGACCGGGAGAAAGGGATGTGCTATGTCTTGCAGGATGGCAAAAGGCTTTATTTCAAAAAAAGATGGGGCAAACAAAAGATTAGAAATTTATATAACCTATTATCGAAGGAACAGGATATTCGAAGTCCACACCGTTACTTAACGGAACAATTTCGTTTTGAAGACGGCGAAGTACTTGTTGATGTTGGCGCAGCAGAAGGTAATTTTGCACTGAGTGTCGTTGAGAAAGCTTCAAAAATAGTTCTTTTTGAAACGGATAAAGCGTGGATTGAACCCTTGCAAGCTACTTTTGAGCCCTGGAAAGATAAGGTGACGATTGTGCAAAAGTTCGTAAGCGATGTCACCAACGCTACCAATACTACGCTCGATGACTATCTGTCGCTTGATGGTTCCGGCGTATTTCTAAAGATTGACGTGGAAGGGGCAGAGTCACGTTTGTTAGAGGGGGCTAAACGTATTCTCGGTCAGCAAGATCGGGTGAAAGCGGCGGTTTGCACCTATCACAAACAAAATGATGAAAAAGAATTTACTGAGCTTTTATCAAATTATAGCTTTCAGGTATCTCCCTCAGATGGCTTTATGCTTTTTTATTTCGATAAAAAAATCAAAGCACCTTATTTTCGCAGAGGTCTGATAAGAGCCGTAAGGAATGCATAAAAGCAAAGAGGTTGATCAATAGTGAGATGGACTTGCTATTTTTTGAAACCTTCCATTTCGCATATTTTATTACTTTTACGCGAGATTCAAAATTCAAAAATTAAATTATTTACTATGAAACTTCTTGAAGGAAAAACGGCTATAATTACGGGCGCATCGCGAGGCATTGGAAAAGCAATTGCCATCAAATTTGCCGAAGAAGGATGTAATATCGCTTTCACCGATCTTTTTGAAGATGAAAATATGAAAGCTACCGAATCGGAACTCGCTGCTATGGGTGTCAAGGCAAAAGGTTATGCATCAAATGCCGCTGATTTTGCTGATACCGATCGCATAGTGACCGAAATTGCCAGCGAATTTGGACAAATTGATGCTTTGGTAAATAATGCCGGGATTACAAAAGATACGTTGCTGATGCGGATGACCGAAGAGCAGTGGGACGCTGTGATCAACGTCAACCTGAAATCGGTTTTTAACTTCACAAAAGCGGCTCAAAAAACGATGCTGAAACAACGTTCCGGCTCCATCGTTAACCTGAGTTCTGTTGTTGGTGTTAGTGGAAATGCAGGGCAGTCGAACTACTCGGCATCAAAAGCGGGCATTATTGGTTTCACCAAGTCGATCGCCAAAGAGCTCGGTTCGCGGGGCATTCGCAGTAACGCCATTGCTCCGGGCTTCATTATTACCGAAATGACCGCTAAAATTCCGGAAGATGCGCGCAAAGCCTGGGAAGCCAATATTCCGATGAAACGTGGTGGCACACCTGAAGAAGTGGCCAAAACAGCGCTTTTCCTGGCATCCGATTTATCGAGCTATGTGAGCGGACAAGTAATCAATGTTTGTGGAGCCATGAATACCTGATCATTTATAAATAACAATATTGAGCCGTCACAAGCAAGTGACGGCTTTTCTTTTTCCAACCCCTATGAAACAAGCATTGTTTTTTGGACTGTGTACTTTGGATATTCAGTATCACGTTGATGAATTTCCAGCAGCTAATATCAAAGTAAAAACCGATCCTCCGGAATTTTTCGTTGGCGGTCCGGCAACCAATGCGGCCGTGGCCTTTGCCGCGTTGAATGGGGCAGCTAAGTTGATAACAGCCATTGGCGAAAATTCTTTCCGGTCTATTTTTGTTAATGATTTTCGTTCTTCCGGGATTCAGTGTACTGACTTAGCGCAGGGACAGCAATTTCAGCCAGTGTTGGCTACAGTGATAACTTCATCGGGTGGCAAACGGACAATTTTCACTCATAATCCTGGCAAACTGGATATTGCGTTGGATGAGAAGAAGCTATTTGACCAACACCGACCAGAGTTATTAATGCTTGATGGGTTTTTCCCCGAAGTGGCGATTAAACTTGCCCGCGAAGCCCGGAGTCGGCAAATTCCTGTTGTTTTTGATGGCGGAAGCTGGAAGCCACACCTGCCGGAATTGTTACCCTTTGTTGATTATGCCGTTTGTTCAAACGATTTTTATCCGCCGGCTTGTCAAACTCCCGAAGCCGTTTTTAGTTTTCTTGATCAATTCTCAATAGTCTATAAAGCAATAACACGAGGAGAAGAACAAATTATAGCGAAGGAGCTGGATCAAATTGAATTTCTTACTGTCCCACAAGTTGATACAGTAGATACACTTGGAGCAGGAGATTTTTTTCATGGCTCATTTTGCTATTATCTTTTAACTAAAAATACGTTTCTGGAGGCTCTTCAAAAAGCAGCTGATTTTGCTTCCAAAACCTGTTCATTCAAAGGAACACGGGAATGGTTGAATAAACTGAAATAAGGTCTTTACTTTCCCCGTGATTTTCCATAACTTGTATGCTTGATTGCATTGACTCAAATTCATGTATAAACGAAGTATTGCTTTTCAACTGGGATTCTATGTATTAATGGCCGTAGTCATTGTTATATCCATGATTGTGTTTATCAACTACAAGCACAGCAAGGAGATCATCATGGAAAAAATTGAAGAAGTTGCTACCCATCAAGCAAGTTTAATAATCAACGAGATTACGAGGAATGTGGTTAACACCCAGGAAGTTACCCGAAATGTTGCCGGCCAGACGTTGTATTATCATTCACATGGCGACCTTCAAACATTTCTACATCAGGTTGTTAAAACCAATCCTGTGCTTAGTGGCATGCATGCGCAGTTGTTTGGAAATTCCGATACGCTGACTTATTCGACCTATTGGAACAAGGATGGGCAGTTGGTTGATAAAACGGATTTTGAATTTTGTTCGGTTTTTAGATATCCGGAACTGGTTGACCTGGCTATTCAGAAAAAAGCGGGTATATGGTCTGATCCGTTTTATTGCCCGATGGATTCGACCACCTTGATGATTTCCTATTTCCTGCCGGTGATTGATGAGATGGATGAGCCGGTTGGCATCATTGCCGGAGATATAAACCTCAAGTTCTTAAATAAGGTGATTGATGATATCAAAATTGGGGTCAGTGGCTTTGCTTTTGTCGCTTCAGCTCAGGGATTTTATTTAACTCACCCACAGCCTGAGTGGGTAATGAAAAGAAATTTGTTTGAAACTTCATCGCAAATATTCAATGGCGACCGCGACTATTACCGGCAAATCCTTCAGGATGGTCAGGCTGGATCTGGTTTTGCCTATCCTGAACTCCTGGATTTCGAGAAAAGTTGGTTCTACTTTTCACCCATCCCTTTTACCAACTGGCGGGTTGTGATTGTGATTCCAACCAAGGAACTATTTGATGATTTGGATATCATATTTCGTAAAATTATATTGGTATCTCTGCTGGGATTCGTAGCAATTTTATTGGTTGTCGTCTTAATTTTTAATAAGATGTTTACGCCCCTCAGACAAATCGTTCGTTCCATCCAGCGGTTTAGTTTTGGCGAACGGGGGAGAAGAGGGAAGAAAAACGAAATTGAATTGTTGAGTGATAGTCTGAAAGAATTGCAGTTTCAGTATAGTACTTACGTGGCTGAACAAAACCAGGTAAGGAAAGACAAACGGAAGTACGAGAAGGACTTAAAATCGGCAAAGGAAATTCAACGTACAATCATTCCGCAGGATTACAGCATTTTAAAAGAGCGTAATGAAATTGACCTGTATGCCATTCTTCATCCTGCCGAGAGTATTGGTGGCGACTTGTATGATTTCTTTTTTATTGATGAAAAACACTTGCTTTTTACGATGGGTGATGTTTCCGGGAAAGGTATTCCGGCAGCGCTTTTTATGGCTGTAGCCAACACGATGATTAAAAGTAAATCAACTGAATTGTCAGCCCGAAATATTGTTGATGTGGTTAATAAGGCATTGAGCAAAGAGAATTCAAATCAACATTTCTTAACCTTATTTTTAGGGATTTTGGATGTGGAAACAGGAATTTTGGATTACTGCAATGCCGCACATAGCTATCCGTTTTTGTTGCGCAGAAACAGAGAGCTGATGCAACTTGAGCAGACGCATGGTTTACCGATCGGACTCTATTCAAACAAAACTTATAAATCACATTCGGTAGCGCTTTCCAAAGGAGACGTTCTGTTTTTGTACACCGATGGTGTTACTGATTGTAAAAACCTCAATAGCGAAATGTACGGAATGGAAAGATTGTCAAAATTCATGGCACAAACCATTGATCCGGAACCGAAAACAATGGTTGACGACCTGATGAAAGAGTTGGCGGACTTTAAGGGGGAAACAGAACAAGCTGACGATATCAGCCTAATGGCCCTCCAGTTTTATGGAAAGTACAGTTAGCATTGATGGACACTTGATTCCTTTTATAATTCGAATGTAAATATTTATTCATGAGTTTATTTCTACAAATAGCTATTGTTGTCGCAGGAATTATTGTCGGTATTTTCATTGCCTATGCGATTATTGGTAAAATCAAAAAGCTAGTTCATCGAAATACTGATCTGAGTGTTGGATTGGAAGTTATGCGGTTGATCAGCCTGCCATTTATTTTCCTGGTGGTGTTAATTACCGGATCCATGTTGTTGCCAGCTACCGGATTGCTTGACAACGTGGCATTTGACACCAGCATTGGACTTGGGATTATTTATACCATTGTTATCGCCTGGTTGATTATCAAAGCACTTGGGGGACTTAAGCTCTATGTTTTGGAGAAATACGACATCTCTACAAAAGATAACCTGAAAGCCCGGAAAATCCACACCCAGCTCTCCGTTCTTGAGCGCATGCTCATTGCCATTGTGGTTATTATTTCAATCGGCATCATCCTGATGACCATCCCTCAAATTCGCAAAGTGGGTGTAAGTCTTTTGGCCAGTGCCGGGATTGCCGGTATTATCATAGGTTTTGCAGCACAACGAAGCATCGCCTTGATTTTAGCCGGATTTCAAATTGCCATAACACAACCCATCCGCCTCGAAGATGCCGTAATTGTGGAAGGAGAGTGGGGGTGGATTGAAGAAATTACGCTGACCTACGTTGTTATTCGTATTTGGGATAAACGACGACTCATTGTTCCAATTACCTATTTTATTGAAAAACCTTTTCAAAATTGGACGCGCACTTCAGCTGATATTATGGGTACTGTTTTTATTCATGTTGATTATGGTTTTCCGGTTGGAGAAATGCGAAAGAAATTGACTGAAATACTAGAAAATTCGGACCTGTGGGATAGAAAAGTAAATGTCCTTCAAGTCACTGACTCAAACGACAGAACCTTGGAATTAAGGGCTTTAGTCAGTGCGTCAAATTCGCCCAAAGCTTGGGATTTAAGAGTTCATGTACGAGAAGAATTGATCCGGTTTGTTCAGGATGAGTATCCTCAATTCCTGCCAAAAGGAAGAATCAACCTGACTGAAAGATCAGATCAGAAAATAAAGGAATAAAAAAAGGGCCGGATATCCGGCCCTTTTTTATACTACTTCGTAGTTTTATCTTTTGTGTCAAGAATGCGAACTTTTATCTTTTCATTCTTTTTATCATAGCCTATCGAGATGGTATCGCCCTCTACGATGGAGGCTTTGATAATCACTTCAGCCATTTCATCTTCCAGATATTTCTGAATAGCTCTTTGTAAAGGCCGGGCTCCATACTGGGAATCATATCCTTTCTCGGCAATGAAATCTTTGGCCGCCCGCGATATTTTCAATTTGTAATTTAAAGACTCGACACGCTCATAAAGGTCTTTTAGTTCGATATCGATAATTTTGAAAATATCATCTTTTGACAAGGTATTAAACATGATCACGTCATCAATCCTGTTTAAAAATTCAGGTGCAAAAGTACGTTTCAGCGCTTTTTGAACGATGTATTTGGCCTGCTCGTTTTCTTCTTCCGGTGTTTTTTGTGTTGAAAATCCAACGCCACGGCCAAAATCTGTCAACTGGCGTGAACCAATATTTGAAGTCATAATAATGATGGTATTCTTGAAATCAATATTACGTCCCAAACTGTCCGTCAGCCGTCCTTCGTCAAGTACCTGCAATAGCAGATGAAAAACGTCGGGATGGGCTTTTTCAATCTCATCCAGCAAAACAACTGAATAAGGTTTGCGTCGTACTTTTTCCGTCAGCTGACCACCTTCTTCGTAGCCAATATATCCCGGGGGTGCACCCACCAGTCGTGACACAGAGAACTTTTCCATGTATTCGCTCATGTCGATCCGAATCAGCGAATCGATACTGTCAAACAAATACTTGGTTAATACTTTAGCCAGCTGGGTTTTACCAACACCGGTAGGTCCTAAAAAGACAAAAGAGCCAATTGGTTTATTGGGATCTTTCAGTCCGGCCCTGTTTCGTTGGATTGCTTTAACAATTTTTGCAATCGCATCGTCCTGACCGACAACACTTCCTTTCAGTTTAGCTCCCATGTTCATCAGGCGGATGCCTTCAGCCTGGGCAATACGCTGAACAGGAATTCCTGACATCATAGCCACAACTTCAGCTACTTTTTCTTCTTCAACAATCTCCCGATGACTTATCAGCTCTTTTTCCCAAGCTTCTTTTTCCTGATCCAATAACTGTAGCAGGTTTTTTTCTTTATCGCGGTGGTTCGCAGCAACTTCAAAATTTTGACTTTTTACCGCTTTGATTTTCTCTTCGCGTGTACCTTCAATTTTCTCCTCTAATTTTACGATCCGGTCAGGAACATTGATGTTCGCAATATGCACGCGCGACCCTGATTCGTCCAGTGCATCAATCGCTTTGTCTGGCAGAAAACGGTCGGTAATGTAGCGTGCCGTCAATTTCACACAGGCTTCAATGGCATCGTCCGAATAAGTAACATTGTGGTGATCTTCGTAACGCTCTTTGATGTTATGAAGAATTTCAATGGTTTCATCGACCGAAGTTGGTTCAACCATCACTTTTTGGAAACGGCGTTCCAATGCACCATCTTTCTCAATTTGTTGCCGGTATTCATCCAAGGTGGTGGCACCAATACATTGAATGTCACCACGGGCAAGCGCCGGTTTCAGCATGTTGGCTGCATCAAGTGATCCGGTTGCTCCTCCGGCTCCAACAATGGTGTGAATTTCATCGATAAACAAAATAACATTGTTCACCTTTGCCAGTTCGTTCAGAATGGCTTTCATCCGTTCTTCAAACTGCCCTCTATACTTTGTTCCGGCTACAATCGACGCGATGTCAAGACTGATCACACGTTTGTCGAAAAGAACCCGCGAAACTTTTTTCTGAATAATACGAATGGCCAAACCTTCAGCAATAGCCGACTTTCCAACTCCAGGTTCTCCAATCAGAATTGGGTTGTTCTTTTTCCTGCGCGAAAGGATTTGTGCTAAACGCTCAATTTCCCTCTCTCGCCCAACGATGGGGTCGAGGTTGTTATCTTCGGCTGCTTTGGTAATGTCAATACCAAAGTTATCCAAAACCGGGGTTTCAGATTTAGAACTGCCGACCTTTTTTGAAGAAGAACCGGATGGTGGTTGTTGCTTTGCGAAGGGATCATCCATGTCGTCCTCATCGCCAAAATCGGATTTGGCTTCCGGCTGTTTGTAATCTTCCAGCCTGGATTTCAGGATATAGTAATTCACATGAAAATCGCTGAGCAAGGCCGCAATCTGACTTTCTTTGTCTTTTAAAATAGCCAGCAACAAATGGCCGGTACTAATTGTCGGACTGCTAAAAGCCCTGGCTTCAAGATAGACTAACTTAAGCGCTTTTTCAGCTGATTTCAAGAGTTGAACGGAAGCTTGCGGATCAATGGTATTATCTGTGCGAAGCGCTTGTTCAATGGCTTCTTTGATTTCTGATAAATTTACTCCCAAATTAGTGAGTATGTCAATTGCAATTCCTTCTCCTTCTCTCAAAATTCCCAGAAAAATATGCTCAAGCCCAATCTGCTCGTTTCCTAACCTGATCGCTTCTTCGCGACTATAGGTCAAAACGTCTTTTATTCTTGGTGAGAATTGAGAATCCATAATAAACTGTCTTAATAAATTTGTAATTCTTTCTTTCCTAACAAATACTATTCCGAAATGTTGGACGTGTAAACCCGTCTGAAAATAAAAAATGAACTATAAAAATAGTCAATATTTACTGACTCTCTACTTTAATCCACGGGTTTTTTAAACACCTTAATGTTAAAATCTTGTTTCATTTTGCCAATTAAAAGCTGCTCAAAATGACTGATTTTGTTAGTATTTTTATATTTTTGTAAGTCAAAATTTTTCAACATAAAATTTCTTTAAAAGGAGGATTAAATGGCTGAAGGCGAAAAAATTATAAAAATAAATATTGAAGAGCAGATGAAGTCTGCTTACATCGATTATTCGATGTCAGTCATTGTGTCAAGGGCTCTGCCTGACGTGCGTGATGGCTTAAAACCAGTTCACAGACGTGTTTTGTTTGGTATGAATGAGTTGGGGATATTTTCCAATCGTTCGTATAAAAAATCGGCAAGGATAGTCGGGGAAGTTCTGGGTAAGTACCACCCGCATGGTGATTCTTCGGTTTATTTTACAATGGTGCGTATGGCGCAGCATTGGTCATTAAGATACCCGCTCATTGACGGACAGGGAAACTACGGTTCCATTGATGGCGACAGTCCGGCAGCCATGCGTTACACTGAAGCCCGTTTGGCCAAAATAGCCGAGGAAATTCTGCGGGATTTGGACAAAAACACCGTTGATTTTCAACCCAACTTTGACGAGTCGTTAAATGAACCAACTGTTTTACCGACCCGGATTCCTAACTTATTGGTGAATGGTACATCGGGTATTGCTGTCGGAATGGCAACAAATATGCCACCACACAACCTATCCGATACGATTGATGCCATCGTGGCATACATTGATAACCGCGACATCGAAATCGCAGATCTTATTCCGATCATCAAAGCTCCTGATTTTCCTACGGGAGGTATCATTTACGGCTACAAAGGAGTGGAAGAATCCTATGAAACAGGTCGTGGCCGGGTTGTTTTGAGAGGTAAAGCCCATATCGAGCTTACTCCAAATGGCAGGGAAAAGATTATCGTCACTGAAATCCCGTATTTGGTTAATAAGGCAGAACTGATCATGAAAATTGCCGAATTAGTCAATGAGAAGAAAATTGAAGGAATCTCGAATGTTAATGACGAATCTGACCGTGATGGCATGCGTATCGTTATTGACATTAAGAAAGATGAAATTTCGAATGTTGTTTTAAACAAGCTATATAAATATACCCAGCTTCAAAACAGCTTCAGCGTAAACAATATTGCCTTGGTTAAAGGTCGTCCAAAGATGCTGAACCTGAAAGATCTCATTCGGTATTTTGTGGAACATCGTCACGATGTCGTGGTTCGACGTACACAGTACGAATTGGATCAGGCTGAAAAGCGTGCGCACATTCTTGAAGGTTTAATTATTGCAAGTGACAATATTGATGAAGTCATCGCAATCATTCGTGGTTCAAAAACACCCGACGAAGCCCGGGAGCGGTTGATCGAAAGATTTGAACTTTCAGATATTCAGGCACGGGCGATTGTTGAAATGCGCCTGCGCCAATTGACTGGTCTGGAGCAAGACAAATTGCGCTCTGAATATGAAGAGGTAATGAAGTTTATCGAACGATGCAGGGAAATCCTGGCCAACGAAGAGCTTCGTATGGTGATCATTAAGGATGAGCTGCAAGAGATTAAAACAAAATACGGAGATGGAAGAAGAACCGAAATTGTTCCGGATGCTGAAGAATTTAATCCCGAAGATTTTTATGCCGATGAAGAAATGGTGATCACCATTTCACATATGGGCTATATCAAGCGAACCCCATTAACTGACTTCAAAACGCAGGGCAGGGGAGGTACCGGCTCAAAAGGCGGGTCAACCCGCGATGAGGATTTCCTGGAGCACATGTTTATTGCGACCATGCACAATACGCTGTTGCTCTTTACCGAAAAAGGAAAATGCTTCTGGCTCAAAGTGTATCAAATTCCGGAAGGTACCAGAACCTCCAAAGGACGTGCAATTCAGAATCTGCTGAATATTGAACCCGATGATCAGGTATTGGCATACAACAAAGTGAAAAAGCTGGATGATCCGGAATACATCAACAACAACTTTATTATACTGTGCACGAAAAAGGGTGTCATTAAAAAGACATCATTGGAAGCCTATTCGCGCCCACGTCAAAATGGGGTGAACGCCATTACCATCCGTGAGGGAGATAAGTTATTGGAAGCACGCCTGACAAACGGTAATCAGGAAATCATGATCGCTGTGAAATCCGGAAAAGCCATCCGTTTCCACGAAAACATTGTTCGACCAATTGGTAGAACAGCTTCAGGAGTGCGTGGTATAACACTTGGAAATGAGAACGATGAGGTAGTTGGCATGATCTGTGTTGAGAATGAGTCCGAAGATGTTCTTGTTGTTTCTGAAAAAGGCTATGGAAAGCGGTCAAGCATTGAAGGCTACCGGATAACCAACAGGGGAGGAAAAGGTGTTAAAACAATTAACCTAACCGAAAAGACCGGTAGTTTAATTGCAATTAAGAGTGTTATTGATGAGAATGACTTGATGATCATTACCCAGAATGGCTTGACAATCCGTCTTCCGATTTCCGCATTACGCGTAATGGGAAGAGCTGCTCAAGGAGTTCGATTAATTAATCTGAAAGAAGAAGATCGAATTGCATCGGTTGCCAGAGTTACGTTTGAAAGTAGCAATGAGATAGAAGAAGGCGAAAATGTGGAAGATCTTGATTCACCGGATATCGAAGACAATTCTGAAAATGAATCATAAAGGGTTTTGCTATCAGGAATTTGCAATGGATAGTAAAAGAATTAAATTTGTAAAAAAATCTAAAAAATAAGAATGATGATGAAGAAAACTATTTTTCTATTTGTACTTATAATTTCAGTAACAGCATGTGTGGCCCAGAAAGGAAAGGTGTCCAGTGCGCAAAGTTATAAGGATGCCGGCAAGCTGGATCAAGCTGTCGAGACCATTGAGTTAACCATAGACCCAAGTAATGATAAATCCGATAAAACATTGGATTGGCCAAAGACCTGGGAAGTACGTGGGGAAATTTACCAGGCAGTGTATCAGAGCAAAGATGCAAACTACAAAAAGTTGGTAGAAAAACCGCTTGCTGAAGCTTTTAGATCGTACAAAAAAGCACTGGAACTTGATGATAAAGGTCGTAATGCAAACGGCATCAAGATCAAATTAACACTGTTAGTTTCTGATTTTACAGATCAGGCGGTACAAGCTTTCAACGATAATAATTATGAGCTTGCCTTGCAGTCATTTAAGCAAATCCTTGAAGTTCAGGATATGCCATTGATGCAAGACGATACCAATGCTGAAGTTGTTGATACCGTTATTATATTTAATGCTGGTTTAGCTGCCTATAACGCTGAGAAATATGACGAGGCAATTAAGTATTACGAAGAAGCTGCGAAACACGACTATAACGAAGCTCGCACGTTCGAGCTAATTTCATCCAGTTATATCTTGCAGCAAGATACTGCCAGTGCCGTAGATGCTTTGCAGAGAGGGTTCGAAAAATACCCGAACAACAGCTCAATTATGGTGGCGCTGATCAATATCTACCTGACTTCGAACAAAGTGGAGGAAGCTATGAAATACCTGGATCTGGCTATTCAAAATGACCCGGAGAATGCATCCTTTCATTTTGCACGAGGATCGTTGTATGACAAGACCGGCGAAGTTAAGAAGGCTGTTGAAGCCTACAAAGGTGCCATTGAAATAAAAGAAGATTTTGCCGATGCCTACTATAATCTTGGAGCAATCTATTACAACAATGGTGTGCAGCAAATTGAAGCCGCCAATGCAGTTCCTACAAACCAGCCCGACAAATATGAGGAAGAAAAGAATAAAGCTGATGTAGATTTTAAAATGGCCGTTGAGCCAATGGAGAAAGCTGCCATGTATGCCGCAGCAGCTGAAGAACCTAACGAAAATACAAAGAAAACCGAATTGAGTGCTTTGGAAACTTTGAAAACACTGTACTATCGTTTGAAGATGATGGACAAGTTTGATGAGGTCAATGCCAAGCTGGAAGAGTTAAAACAATAATATTGACAAGAAAAGGAGAGATTTTTACTCTCCTTTTTCTTACAATATAAAAATAACATAATATCAACTATAAGACACACGTAAGATTTGACAATTGCTCATCTCAATTAGATTCCTCCGTGAACATTTACCCGTTTAAAGACAACAACCGTATCAACCAACGAATAGAGATAAGCTCCGAGTACAGTGAAGAAATTTCTTGCCGTTGACCAAAGGTATTCTGAATATTAAAATCTCAGCGAGTTAAGCGTATCTTGAAAATTACCGATATTAGTTAATCATTGCCTTGAGGCATCTGATGCTTGTCTTAATATGACGATTTTTCTGAGTAAAACATTTTCGGACAATTTGAGATTCGGAGAATAAATCCGATAGCTTTTGTAGTGTCAAATTCGAACAATCTTTAAAAGCAATGTACCTGAACGACGCATAATTCCTAATTCAATCTGTTTACTTATGGAAATTAAAGCATAGAATCAGTAGATAAATAGCACATAATGAGCTGGCTAATTAATTTACATTTCTAAATTATTATTTCTGATTTTGATATTACAGATTTACATTTCTCATGATATAACTGGAATAGTCCTTTATAGTCGGTGTATAGTGCTCGTGAAATAACTTGGATGAAACAATGAAATCTGCCGTTGACCGGTTCATTGCAATGGGAATATTGTACAAAGTTGAAATCCTTAGCAGAGCTTTCACATCAACATCGTGTGGTTGTGGCTGCATCGGATCCCAGAAAAAGATCAGCATGTCAACTTTTCCTTCGGCAATATTGGCATCTAATTGTTGATCGCCTCCTAAAGGTCCTGATTTTAAGCGGATAATCCCCGGAGGAATAACCTCATTCTCCCGGCATTTTTGCAAAAGCGTTTCCTCCACCAGTTTTCCGGTGGTCCCGGTACACATGAGGTTATGATACACTAATTCCTTCCAATTGTAAGAAACCCACTCCATGATATCTTTTTTACGATTGTCATGGGCTACAATCGCAATAACTTTCTTTTGTTTGGCTGTTTTCATAAAGGAACTTTTTTCAAAGATACGTTTTCCCTCAGCAGAACTTAGATTCGGTACGAGCTAAAGTTTCGACTTTACCTTTTTTTCATAAAAAAGCATGGGCAAAAATGCCCATGCTTACTAACTTTCGAATAGCTGTCAGAGTCTATTTGAAAATCTTTTTAAGGTCTTCCAACCAATTTTCAATTCGTTTTTTTGACAGGCGGGCCTGGTTTTCCTGATCCAGCACCAAGCCTAAAAACTGGCCGTTTTCAATGGCGTGTGAAGACTCAAATGTATAATTGTCGATGGCGGTCTGACCAACGATTTCAGCTCCCCGATCACGCAAGAGACGCGCCAGAATACCTACTCCATCAGCAAAGTTCTCTGGGTAGCCAACCTGATCGGCCAAGCCATAAATGGCCACTTTCTTTCCTTTCATTTCCATTTCTTCCATAGCGGGAACAAATTCGTCCCAGTAATGGGGTAATTCTCCGTCAAACCAGGTAGGTACTCCTAAAATCAGCTGGTCATAAGCTAAAAACTTTTCTTCCGTCAAGTCATCGGCATTGACAACATCGAGCTTCAGGCTTTTGCCAAATCCGCTAACAATCTTCTCTCCTGCCTTCGCCGTTTTGTTCGAAGTAAAACTATAGATAATCGCAATACTCATATTTTCTATTTTTAATAAGCAAGAATTTTTTTGGCAGCTTCATAAATTTTAGTTGTATTGGGCAAAATGGCTCGTTCCAATATTGGATGAAAACCAACCGGGGTAAAAGGTGAACCAACACGGTGAACAGGGCCGTCCAGATATTCAAAGGCTTCTTCCATGATGGTTGCTGCAATTTCAGCCCCAAATCCGGAATGCACCTTGTCTTCATGAACAACCAATACTTTTCCAATCCTTTTCACACCAGTCAGAATGGCCTCTTTATCCAATGGAACCAATGATCTCAAGTCAAGAACTTCACACTCAATTCCTTCTTCTGCAAGCTTGTTGGCAGCTTCCAGGCAATGGTGTGTCGTGTTGCCATAAGTCACAATAAACAAGTCGCTTCCCTCTCTTCGTGTACGGGCTTTTCCAAATGGAACTTCAAAATCGTCAGGAATCACAGATGCTGCCTTGGGGTCGTTATACAAAGCCTTTGGCTCCATGAACATCGTCATGCCCCGTGAGCGAATGGAAGTCCTTAAAAGCCCTGCGGCATCATCTGCAAAGGATGGATAAACAATCCGAACACCTGGAATGGATGTTAAGGCCCCTTCGATGTTTTGTGAATGGTACAATCCACCACCGATGTAGCCACCAGAAGCCAGACGGATCGTCACATTTGGAGTGAACTTTCCGTTTGAACGCCAGTAATCATGACTGGAATCAACGTATTGCTCCATGGCAGGCCAAAAGTAATCTGCAAATTCAGCGCCTTCAACAACAATTCGTATTTTCTCGCTGAAACGTGACATGCCATTGGCTGTCCCCATGATGAAATCCTCCGCAATCGGAGCATTAAAAATACGTTCCGGTCCAAATTCCTGCTGAAGACCTTTGGAAACATTAAAAATGCCTCCCTTATCCTTATTGGCCATGTCCTGTCCCCACATGAAGGTATCTGGGTTGTGCTTGAATTCTGCTTTGAGCGTTTCATTTAAACCGGCAATCAATTTCTTTTTCTCGCCTTCTTCTTGATGCGTTCCATCCGGATATTTTTCTGAAACATACGGCTCAGGGATTACAAAATCTGGATAGGTTGCAGGATCAGGGTCGGGAGCGGCCAAAGCGGCTTTGTGTGCTGCTTTTAAGATCACTTTTGCTTCTGCTTCAAGTGCCACAATTTCTTCTTCGGTAAATCGTTTGTAGCGAATCAACAATCTCCTGAATTTAGCCAGTGGATCATACTCCATTACATATTGACGTTCCGCTTCTGAGCGGTACAAATCATGGCGGTCGGAGTTTGAATGCGAACGCATGCGCACGCAGTTGGCCTGAACAATAACAGGCTCACCAACTTCCAGCACGTGCTTTTTGGCTTCGGTCATGGCATTCATCGAATCAAAAACATCTTTTCCATTACAGTGAATGATGCGCAGGTTTTTGAAGCTTTTGAAGTTGTTGGCCACTTTGCGGGTGGCAGTCTGGTCTTTTTTAGGTACTGAAATTCCGTAGCCATTGTCCTGCACAGCAAAAATCACCGGAAGCTTTTCCTTGGAAGCACCGTTAATGGCTTCGTAAACATACCCTTCGGACAAGGACGATTCACCCTGTGAACTGATGGCAACAGCTTTTTCGCCATAATACTTTATTGCACGGGCAGCCCCGACAGCATGCAACGTGTGGTTTCCGGTTAAAGACGAAACATTGTGAATGTTCCATTCTGGTTTGGCAAAATGGTTCGACATGTGCCGTCCTCCACTTGACGGATCGGTTGCCTTTGAAATACCATTTAAAATAAGCTCTTCGGCTGTCATTCCCGCTGAAAAAGCAGTCAGCATGTCGCGATAATACGGAAACAGGTGATCTTTTTGTTTTTCAAAAATCTGACCAATTGCCAGCTGAATACCATCGTGCCCTGCGTAGGGCGCATGATACGACCACCCAATCGCTTGTTTCAGGTAGTTGGGCGCTTTATCGTCAATTGCACGTCCAAGCGTCATCAGTCTGAACCAGGATTCAAGTGTTTCTTTAGGTGTATTTTTAATTGAATATACTTTTGGTATCGTTGTCATCTCTAAATTCTATCTAAATTAGTTCTAAACTTTACATGATCCATCTCAGATTTCACGATCTATATCGAAAGCTTCCAGAATGTCTGCTATACGTCGTACAAAAGCTCCTCCCATGGCGCCATCAATGATCCGGTGATCGTACGACAGCGAAAGAAACATCTTGTGCCTGACAACAATCACATCTCCGGTTGGGGTTTCCATCACTGCGGGTTTCTTCTCGATGGTACCCGTTGCCAAAATCGCGACTTGCGGCTGGTTGATAATTGGGGTGCCAATCACATTTCTGAATGAACCAAAATTGGTAATGGTAAAGGTTCCGCCCTGGTAAGCCTCGGGTTTAAGTTTGTTATATCGTGCTCCCTCGGCCAGTTCATTCAGGTTTTTGGCAATGCCTAGCAAATTCTTTTGTTCGGCCTCCTTAATAACCGGAACGACCAAATTACCATCTGGTTTGGCAACAGCGATGGCTACATTTGCTGACTTGTGTAAATAGATTTTATCGCCTTCAACAGAGGAATTCACAATTGGAAATTCCATCAAAGCTTTAGCGACAGCTTCTGTAAACACCGGCATGAAAGTGATTTTCTCACCATATTTTTCCTGAAATTGATTTTTTATTTTGTTTCTCCAAAGAACCAGGTTGGTAACGTCGGCTTCAACGACTGAAGTTACGTGAGCCGAAGTTTGCTTTGATTTCACCATGTGGTCGGCAATCAACTTGCGAACACGATCCATTTCAATAATTTGTTGGCCGGCGCCAATTGACGAGCTGATTTTTGGTGCTGAGTGTTTTGAAACGTCAGCTTTTTCAGTGGTTTTAGATTGACCAACTTTACCCGCTTCTTTATCTTCCAGGTATTTAAGCAGGTCGTTTTTCTGCACGCGTCCGTTTTGTCCCGAACCTTCGATCGTTTCAAGCTCCTCCAGTGAAACATTTTCTTTTTCAGCAATACTTTTAACCAGTGGAGAATAAAAGCGTTTCGATTCTGATTTGACACTTGCACTTTTAACTGAGGTGCCTGCTGGTTTACTTACTTCGGCTTTTGTTTCCTTTACGAGAGCGGGATCCTCTGTAACGGCTTCAACTGTTGGGGCAGGAACTTCTTCTTTTTCTTTATCCGTTGTTTGTGCTGTTTTTTCGGCCTCACTGTCATCATCTCCTCCCAAATTGACAATGGCAACAACTTCTCCCACAGGAACCAATGCATCTTCCTGAAAGAATATTTTTGTAATGACACCATCAACAGGCGATGGGATTTCAGAATCTACTTTATCGGTTGCCACTTCGAATACAGGATCGTCCTCCTCAATTGTATCTCCCTCTTTGACAAACCATTTGGTAATTGTAGCTTCCTGAACACTTTCGCCTAGTTTAGGCATTAGGATCTTGAACTCTGACATACTCCAAAAATTAGTTATTTAACATTTGATTATCCTTGAAAATTCAACTTATTCAACAAGCTATGAATTGAAAAGTTCAAGCTTAAAAAATGATGGTAAATGATTTTGATCAACAGAGATACCAGCGAAATAAGGCTTCCTGTTGACGGATGGTTTGGCCTGAGAAAATTCAGAAGTAAAAAGCGACTATTCGATGATAATTCTCTCGAAAACTCCTATGATATCTTTCGAATTGTTAGCCTGTCTTAGCTCTTGTTCAACAGAATCAGTCTCCTGGTTGAAAATGAGAATTGATTTATTTATAATTTCGACCATTTCTTTTTCAATTTTTTCCTGAGAAAGAATATCCTTCTTTTTACACTTTCTGTAGTGTTTGGTTAATTTTTGAATGGAATAATAAAGATCGGGCTTTTTAATTTCAATAGAAGCGGTATAGCTTGGTGGCCCAAGATTCACTTTTTTGGTGTATATCCGATTGAATTGTTCCAACTTAACGGACAAGGTTTCGCCTAACAATTCGTCGAAAGTACATTCTCTAATTTCCGGAAATTCGCATGGCGTTTGTTTAAACTGAAATATTTCCTGAGCTTTTGAAGATACTGCAATAAGAAAGCAGCAGATACAAAAAGATAACTTCATAAATCATTCCTCCTCTTTTCAGATTTCGTTTAAATTTAGAAAAAAAAAGAGATCGAAAGTGAAAATGGGGAAAATCATGCTGAAAAACACGTCCCTAATTGATGGCCAAAGGTAGGATTTCGATGGGGTAATAATTGAATAAATCCTGCTGTGGCCATTCTTTCACCTTGCTTGTAAGACCCTGCATGAAACTGTTAATCCCGGATGAAAATTTTGATCCCTGCCAGCTGCTGGTGTTGGATAAAAAAATCCAGCTAATACCATTGTGCTGGCGCTTAAGCATCGCTACCGATCCGGCCATGCTTCCGGTACGAGACCAGTTACCATGCCCGGTTGTTGAACGCCAGCCCAGCGGACCCTTCGCATAGGTATTATCTGTCATTTCAAGAATGGAACTATCTTCCAGGATATCGCGGACATTGGGATAGCCATCGATCAAAACCAGCAAGCGGGCCAGCTCAACAGACGAGCAGATCCAGCCGCCGGCAGCACCGAGCAATTCAATCGGATTGCCTCCATAGGATTTTGGAACCTGAACGCCGCTGCCCTCATAGCTGAAGATGAGTTGACTCCCGGATTGTTCAAAATAATCAACTTCATTTGGAAATTTATAGGCAAAATTACTGCGTCCAATGTGCATATCAACAATCCCGTTAGGAATCAGGATGTCTTCCCGTATATAGTCTTCGTAGCTTTTCCCGGTAACGGCCGAAATCACTTCACCCAAGAACATGTATCCCACATTGGAGTATGAAACTTGTGTTCCTGGGGGAAAAGACAGTTGCCGGCTGGCAATGTATTTTGAATAAGTATCCATTGTTGCAGGGGGCGTATCTCCAACTTTGTCGGCTATACTCAGGGAGTGGAAGGCCGGATCGCCATAGCGCTGGGACCATCCTCCGGAGTGCGCCAAAAGATTACGAACAGTAATGTTGTACAGTTTTTTATCGCGTACATCCACGAAATGCTGATTATCGATGATTGCACCTGGTCCAAAAACTTGATCTGAAAGAGCCAGCTGATTTTCTTCCACCAGCTTCATGATTGCGATTGCCGTTAGCAGTTTAGAAACACTGGCAACCCGGAAAAGGTGTCCGGGCTGAACATCGTCGCCTTGTCTGTCTGCTTCTCCAAACCCCTGGGCATAAACCAATTTTTCGTCCTTTAAAACCGCTATCGACACCCCTCGCAACTCCCACCTCTGAATGAACCGCTTGACTTGTTTGTCAATGTACTTGGATTGTTCGAAATCTGAAAGCCCATTTTTTATGCGATAATTGAGCCCTTTCATTTCAAGCTCGTAGTATGCAGGTATGTGCTTTTCCCGGTTGACTCGTTTGGATCCATAGGATAAGACAAACAAAATAATTAACACCGTATATCTAAAATATTTCATATTTGTAAATATGAATTTTTGAATGGTTTATATTTGTAAACTACCAATTAACTCATTGACTGATTGTACGTTATTAATCTTTAGATAATCTTCAATACCATCTACAATTTGAATAGGAATGGTTGGATCAATAAAAATAGCTGTTCCAACCTGGACTGCAGATGCCCCTGCAATTAAAAACTCAATCGCATCGGTTGCATTCATAATCCCACCCATCCCAATAATCGGGATTTTTACGGAATTATACACCTGCCAAACCATTCTCAAGGCAATGGGCTTAATAGCTGGCCCCGAAAGTCCACCTGTGATGGTCGATAGAACTGGTTTACGGCTATTGGCATCGACTGCCATTCCTAAAAACGTATTGACAAGCGAAACGCTGTCGGCACCTTGTCCTTCTACAGCCTTGGCTATTTCCGAAATATCAGTCACATTTGGTGAGAGCTTAACAATCAACGGTTTATCGTACACTTTTCGAACAGCACGAACAACAGCCTCGGCCGAAGGGCAGCTCACACCAAAAGCCATTCCACCTTCCTTTACATTCGGACAACTGATATTGAGCTCAATCGCCGGAATTTTGTCCAGCTCGTTAATCCGTTCGGTTAATTCAACGTACTCTTCAATGGTTGAACCATTTACATTGACGATGAATCGACTATCGATATCTTTTATATTGGGGTAAATGTTTTGGATGAAATTATCAACGCCCTTATTCTGCAGGCCCACGGCATTAAGCATTCCCGAAGGTGTTTCAGCCATTCTTGGATAGTCATTCCCCTGGCGTGGCTTCAGTGTGGTACCTTTCATAACCACTCCCCCCAGCTTGGATAGATCAATAAAATCAGCAATTTCTTCTCCAAAACCACATGTTCCGGAGGCCGTTAAAACCGGATTTTTAAAAACAAGATCTTTTATGCGAACTCTTAAATCTACCATGTCAGCTTATTAATATTAAATACCGGTCCATCAGTACAAACACATTGATTACCATCGACTGTTTTTTCCACGCAACACAGGCAAACACCAAACCCGCAGGCCATCATATTTTCAAGCGAGGCTTCGCAAAACACTAGTTTTTCTGCAGCCGCTTTGGCTACCGCTTTCATCATCAGATCGGGTCCACAAGTGTAAACTTTATCGAATGAACTCAATTGCTCACTAAAAACCGGATGGTGGGTCACAAATCCTTTTTCACCCAAACTGCCATCCTCTGTGGTAAAGTAGTAATTGCCGTGCGCCTTGTACGATGCGACATCAATATGATCTTCTATGCTTCGGGCCCCAATGATCACATGCACTTTTTCGGGCTTTAAGTCGCAGATTTTAGCTAAAAAAAGCATTGGTGCAACTCCACTGCCGCCTCCAACCAACAGCACTTTATCGTCCTCCTCCGGTAAGGTAAAACGACTACCCAGCGGAAAAATTACACTGATTTTGTCGCCAGCCCGATAAGTTGTTAATACTCTTGAGCCTCGCCCCAGTATTTTTACAAGTAATGAAAAGGTATTGTTTTCGTAATCCACATCCAGAACCGAAAATGGCCGCCTCAAAAAGATTTCCGTGGCTTTCTTTATTTCCAGATTAACAAATTGCCCGGGAAACATTTGGGGCAATTTTGTGGGAGCTTGAAGGACAAGCTTGAAATTATCGTGATTTAATTGGATGTTTTCAACCAGAAGTAGTTCCTCAACCTTCTTTTTCATGTGTTTGAATTATTTGTTTTATAAGGTAACACATGCAACCAGCCACAATAAGCAAGTGCCCGTTTCTATTGAGTCGGGCATGGCTCGTTTCACAGATACTAAATATCCGGGCAAAGATAACCAGAAAAATTTATTTTGAAGGACCGTATTCTTTAAAAGTTTGGTCGGTATAGAAGACAACAATTCGTTCAATTTCCTTGGTTGCAGGAGCTACAGAATTGGCTGTATTGGCTTGTTGAAAAGGAATTTGAGGAGGAGTAACTTCATTGGCTTTATTGGTAACTTTCAGCTCTGGGGCTTTCAGCTTTTCCTGTTTTACATCCTCAGGGAATAGTTGTTGTTGGTCAATCTGTCCGTCTTCCAACATGTTTCCATTGCCCATAATCAACCACTTGGCACTAATTTCAGGATAGGTTTCCAATAGCTTAGCGATAAACTGAAAACTTGGCTTGTTACGTCCGTGAAGCACATGAGTCACATTAGACCGTTGCACTCCTATGGTATCAGCAAGCTCCGATGAGCTGATGCTTTTGTAATCCATAAAACGCTTTATCCTGCTATTCATTTATGAGAATTGTTGTTTTTACAAAACTAATCCATTCAATCTAGATAATAAAGCAAAAATAGAAGAATCTTTGATTGTCATTTGTGAATCATTGTTTACACAATTAATGATGATGCTTTAAATGATATTAAATTATCAGTTTAGGTAAATCTCATAAAAGACTAATAATAAGATAACTAAATGTTAGTATATTAGTGTTTTTTGCATTGTTGGCGCTCAAGTAGTGTTACACTTGCATATACACTTCAAATAGACATTCTTAAAACATTGATTATGAGTAATATGAGTATATATTATCGGCGGCAGACTATTTAGTCGACTCCCCTACCCTTTGATTAACAAATGTATGGTGAGCTGAATGCATTTTGTCATTTTCAAAGTGACTTTTGTAACTCAGTAGTCATATTCTTGGATTCGCATTTGTTTTGATTGAACTAATTATTGTTACAAATCAGAATTGAAATTTGTTGTTTTGGTTTTCTTCTTCTGATTGATTAAAACTTGATTTGTCCTGTTTATTTGCTGGGTGATCGTACAACATGAATCAAATATTCAATTCTAAGGCAGTCAAACTATTCGATATAAATGTATAATTGACTGTTAGTGAATGAATACATGGTCTTTCAACCTTCTTCATCTTTCCCGGACAAATAGTGCAAAATGGCTGGTTTGCATCAAATTTTGGTCAAACATCCAGTAGCCAGTGATTTTAGGAATGTCTTTTTTCTTTATTGAGAAAATTTCAAGCTGATCCTATCTTTTCTCACTGAGCTTGTTTAATTTCGCTTCTGTAAATTTTCAATTGAATTTATCAACCTTGTAAATTTTAAGAACAAGACATGAGAGGAATTCCGGGATCGGGCGTGTTAATCTTTTTTGCCCTGGTTTTTATTGTTGAGCTTCTGGCTTTTGGGGCCATTCGTAATTTGCTGGATCAACCAAAAATAAAGTGGCGGGTAAGTATCGGTTACGGGATCTTGAGTGCTGCTTTATTCGGCATCTTGGTTTTCGCCTTTCTGAATCCTGATAAAATTAGAGAAACAACAAATTACCAGTTTTTCTATTTTGTCATTTCTGTGTCTTTTTTAAACCTGGTTCCCAAATTATTATTGGCGGCCTCCTTTCTTATTTCCTTATTTTTTCGATTATTCCAGGCAAAGTATCCTGCGCAAGTATTGCTAATGAGTGCAACCATCCTTAGCCTTGGCGTCATGATCACCATTGGGTATGGCATTGCTTTTGGGCGAACATCGCTTCGCGTGATTGAGCAGGATGTGTACCTAAAAGACCTCCCAAAGTCGTTGGATGGAATACGGCTTGTGCAGATTTCTGACTTTCATTTGGGGAGTTTTGAAAATAATCGGTTGTTGAAGCGAACAACAAAGTTGATGAATAATCTTCAGCCTGACTTGATTTTTTTTACAGGCGATATGGTCAATAATTACTACCAGGAAATGGTTGGATTTGAAGCGGATTTAGCTGATATGAAAGCAACTTATGGCAAGTTTGCCATTCTTGGAAATCACGACTATGGAGACTATACCAACTGGCAAAATGAGGAAGCAAAAGTGTTGAACCATCAAATTCTGGTGGAAAAAATTGAAGCTGCTGGTTTTCGGTTGTTACTAAATGAGTCAGCTGAATTAGATATTAACAATGCACCGATTGAAATAATTGGTGTTGAAAACTGGGGACATCATCCCTTTCCGCAATATGCCAATTTGGATAAAGCCACTAAGCAAACCTCTGATGATTCATTTAAAATTTTGTTGACCCACGACCCGGCGCATTGGGCAGCACAAGTGATTCGGAAAACCGATATCCCATTGGCGTTGTCAGGACACACCCATGCGGCGCAATCGGGTGTGCAATTTGCCGGAATCGAGTTCAGTCCGATGTTTTTTGTACAAAAATACTGGGGCGGCTTGTACCGACACGAGGACCAGTTTTTATACGTTAACCGTGGCTTTGGTTGTGTTGGCCTGTTGGGCCGCATTGAAATGAATCCAGAGATAACCGTTCTGACTTTGCGGTCAAAGTGAATCGAAACTCACTGAGAACAGCACTTGCAGATGAAAATTTTGTGTGTCCGGGATATACGCTCCCCGAAGACCTACGGATACAGGCGTCACCAGACGCAAAAAATGTCCGTCGGCCATTAGCTCAACCCCTAGCGACTGCATCTTCGCAGTAAATCTTCCGGCAATTTCACCATCGCTGGAATAGACATTTCCATTGGCTCGCCCATAATCATAGAAAAAAGACGATCGTAAACGTTTCAGAAAAATCAACCGACCAAGACTAAAATCGGGATAAAGCAGCGGCATCACATAATCAGTACCCAAAGTGTATAGTTCATTGTTTTGAAAACTGTGATAACCTCTTGGAACCCGCACGGTATTGCCGAATGCAAAGGATGATCCTGACTTTTTATTTTGGTAACCATTAAAAATCTTGATACCGTGGTTGGTGAAGAATCCCGGAAAGAACAGGTGTCCTCGGGCTGCTGCAACACTTCCAATATCGCTTCCTCCGTTTAATCCATCGCGATAAATCAATTCGATGGCT
>JAGXIR010000193.1 GCA_024635605.1 Sunxiuqinia sp. | reverse complement strand
GATCCTGTATTCAGGATCGGAGTTGGTTTTCGGGGGGCGACTGATCCGTAGTTTTCCGGCCAAAGCATCGTCAGCCTTGACTTTTTTTGAATACTTTTTTGTGTCAAGACAAAAAAGTATTTGGGGTTTGGGGCAAAGCCCCACGGGAGTAGTTAGAGGGGCCTAACATTCGTGAATTCGTGGCTAACAATACGATATTCGTGGACTCAATAAACGAATGGCCGCCAAGTCATGAGGACCTTCGAATTCCAATCATTTGTGGAATCTGTGTGAAAAGATTACAGAGAAATGTGTAATATAGCCGCCTCAAAAAAACAGTAAACGACAAGCAAGATGGAACTCGTTATCAACTACATCAGTATTTTAGGTTCGTTCGCACTGGCCATTTCCGGAGCGCTTACCGCCATGAAGAAACGCTTTGATCCGTTTGGGGTGCTGATCATCGCTTTTGTTACCGCCGTGGGTGGCGGTACCATTCGCGACATGTTGCTCAATGGCAAGTCGGTGTTCTGGATCGACCAAACCTCCTACATCCATTTTATCCTGGCGGGAACCATCTTTGCCATCATCTTTAAATCGAAGCTTTACCTGATCCACCGGCCGCTGCTTTTTTTCGATGCCATCGGGCTGGGGCTGTACACCATTACCGGCGTTCAAATTGGTATTGAATACGAACTGGCTGCCGTGAACTGCATTATCCTGGGAACCATCACCGGCGTTTTTGGAGGGATTCTGCGCGACATCCTGGTCAACGAAGTACCGGTCATTTTTAAGAAAGAAGTCTATGCCACGGTCTGCATTCTGGGGTCCATTCTTTACCTGGTCCTGTACCGCTTGGAAGTGATGAATCCTGTGCTGCAGTTTATCCCTGTGCTGTTTATTATTGGCCTGCGTTTGCTGGTCATTCATTACAACATTTCACTGCCATCGCTCTATCCCGACGAGCGGCAAAAAAAACAGCCCGGCGAGTAAACGGATACGGCAATCAAGGCCAAATCAGATAAATATGCAAAACCCGCAGGGTTTAACAACAATAAGAAGTAAAAAAGTCAATTATACAGATTAAATACAAAGACACCAAGCCACAAAGTATTAGTTATCAAATAAACTAATTCGTGCCTTGGTGTCTTCGTGTTTAAATTCGTTACTTACGGGACAGCCTCCTACTATTACTGAATCTGGCAACTGCCGGATTCTCTCTCCCCATGAAAATATCTGTTGATCCATTTTAATTCCCAGAAAATAGTAAGATTCTCACAGGAAAGTATACGAATTAACGAACTAAGGCCATTGAATGACTCTTCAATGGCCTTAGTTAAGTTTGCAGATTTCCATTTAAAAATGAAATCTCGCGCTATTCCGACGAGCGGAAGAAGGAATAAGCCAGCCTTTTATTTCAGTGGGGCGGTTTTTCCTTTCACCTGTATACGTCCGGAAATCGTGGTGGTAGTGGCGGCATCCAGCCGTCCGGAGAATCCAGCCTGCTCACCACCAACAGCAACCGTAAACCAGCCCGGTTCAATCACCCGTTGTTCCTTTTTATTGATGAGCGACAACTGCCGGGGCTCCAAAATAAAATGAACGGTCTTGGTTTCGCCCTTTTTCAGATGAACACGTTCAAAACCTTCCAACTGACGAATGGGGCGCGGTGTTGACGCCTTTTCATCGGTCAGGTACAACTGCACCACTTCATCACCATCCCGGTCGCCAGTGTTGGTTACCTCAACCGAAACAGCTACAGGCTCATTTACATTTGCTACTTCGGGAACAACCAGGTTCGCATAATCGAAAGTCGTATAGCTCAGGCCAAAGCCAAACGGATACAAGGCCTCTCCTCTGAAATAGCGGTAGGTACGGCCTTCCATGTCGTAGTTTTCAAAATCGGGCAGCTGTTCCACCGACTGGTAATAGGTTACCGGCAGTCGTCCCGCCGGATTGTAATCGCCAAACAACACGTCGGCCACCGCATTTCCACCCTGCTGACCGGGATATCCGGCTGTAAGAATGGCCGGTACATTTTCTGCTGCCCAGTTAATGGATAGGGCACTTCCGTTGATCAGCACCAGTACCACCGGCTTTCCGGTAGCCACGATGGCCTGCATCAGTTCTACCTGTTCTTTGGGCAAGTCCAGCTTGGTGCGGTCGCCGCCCGCAAACCCGTCAATATGAACCGACATCTCTTCGCCTTCCAGGCGTTCGTTCAAGCCCAGCGTCAAAACAACCACATCAGCCTGTTTAGCAGTTTCAATCGCTTTCTGCAACATATCCTCCTGCGGAACGGCCCACAGCAAACGGGCGGTTGCGTCGCCATAATAGTTGCGGTAGTCAGCCTGAATGGTATAGCGCTTCCCTGCTTCCAGCTCAAGCTTCACCGGCTCGATGCTGGCGCGGTGCTCATGGTTTCCGCCAGTCACTTCAGTGCCATTCACGGTAATTTTCATATACGGTTTGCCCCAATCAGAAAAATAGTACAACCCGCTTTTCGGCGCGACAATATAGCCCGACCAACGAATGCTAAACTGGCCGGTTTCGAGCCGTGGATCAGGCGTTCCCATGTCCCACATAAAGTCAATCTTGTCGTCGGTTTGGGTGAATAAAGGCTGTCCTTCAAATTCACTGTTGGCAAAATACTCACCGGTCAGGCCCTGCTCTCCTTCTTCAGTTTGCAGGTAGATGGAAGGAATGGCATACATGGCCGGAACACCTTCAGCCAGGTTGCTTCCCTGGGCGTACAACACCTTGGTTTGCGGGGCAACTTTGTTGCGGATGCCACTTAAAACGGTTACCGGATTGCTGGGGATTCCGTTGTAATTACCCCACAGCGACTGCACATCGTCCGCATTGGGACCGATCACCGCGATGGTATTCAGGTCTTTTGAAAGCGGAAGGGTATTTTCATTCTTCAGCAGCACAATACTGGCCCGGGCTGCTTCGCGTGCCAGTTGATCGTGAGCCGGGCTATCATTCACATCGTAAGGAATTTGCGCGTATTCCACCCGTTCAATCGGATCGAACATGCCTAACTTAAAACGGGCGGTAAACAAACGTTTCGCGGCAATATCAATTTCCGCTTCCGAGATCAATCCCCGTTGAAGCGCTTCGTTTAAGGCTGGGTACGAATTGCCGCAATTTAAATCGGTGCCACGTTTTACCGCCAGGGCCGAAGCCGAAGCTGCATCGGGCTCCAGTTTATGGTACTTCCAAATGTCGGCAATGGCCCAGCAGTCGGACACCACATAACCATCAAAGCCCCACTCATCGCGCAAAATGCTGAACAGTTCGGTGCTGGCACAGGCGGCCTCGCCCCGAAAGCGGTTGTAGGCGCCCATCACAGAATAAGCGCCACCGTCGACCACCAGCGTGCGAAAGGCTGGCAGGTAGGTTTCGCGGAAATCACGTTCACTGACGCTTACATCAAACTCATGACGCAGCGGTTCGGGGCCGGAGTGGACGGCAAAATGTTTAGCGGTAGCCACCAGTTTCAAATAATCTGAGTCGCCACCCTGTAAGCCAAGGACATACTCTTTTCCCATTTGTCCGGTCAGGTATGGATCTTCGCCATAGGTTTCGTGTCCCCTTCCCCATCGCGGATCGCGGAAAATATTGATATTGGGCGACCAAAAGGTTAGCCCCTGGTAGATCCCCCGTTCTCCCCGGCGAACAAACTCGTGGTGTTTAGCACGCGCTTCGTCTGAAATAACCGAGGCCACACGGTTCATCAACTGCTTGTCCCAAGAGGCGGCAATGGAAATGGACTGTGGAAATACCGTGGCATAACCGGCACGGGCCACACCATGCAAGCTCTCGTTCCACCAATTGTACTTGGGCACGCCAAGACGATCAATCGCCGGCGAAGTATAAACCATTTGGTCGATCTTTTCTTCCACCGTCAGGCGCGAAACCAAATCATCAACCCGCTGTTCAACGGGTAAGTCAGGATTCTGAAAAGGAAATTCGTATTGTGCAAATGCATTCAAAAACAAGCCTGTAGCGAAGGCCAAAATCAAGGATATTTTTCTCATGTTAGTTGGTTTTACCTGTTCTGTTCTGGTAGGCAAATATAGGTGTTTTTCAGGATTCCTCCCAAACACCCACAAATGATTTAACACTTCTCTACATTCATCCTAATGCATGATTCCCCAGTTCCGATTCGGCTTGGGTCCCATCTGCAATTCCAGCTTCCCCCCTTTCAAAAGTTCTTTGGCTGGAAATTTGAAATCGTGCAGCTCGCGGCCGTTTAATTTAGCAGACTGCACATAGCAGTTGAGCCGTGAAGCACCCTTAGCTTCAATAACAAACGTCCGTCCACGTCCGAAACGTTCGCCCAAATCAATGGTTACTTCTTCATACAACGGGCTCGCAATCTCATAAACCGGCTCCACACGACAGCCGCCATCGGTTTGAAACAAGCCCAGAGCGGCCATCACAAACCAGGCGCTCATTTGTCCCTGGTCTTCGTCCCCCAGATAGGCATTGGCCACACCATAACCGTAATAACGAGCCATAATGGCGCGGCTCCACTTTTGTGTCAACCAAGGTCTTTGAACCCAGTTGAAAAGAAAGGCAAAATGCATGGATTGCTGGTTTCCCTGAATCACCGGGTAGTTCCAGTACTGGTCATTCAACCCATTGAAACGGGTCTTATCGCTTTCTTCAAAGCCCCAGTCCAGACGATCGACAAAGCGATCTTTTCCAATGGCCTCGGCCAATGCCGGCACATCCTGAGGAACAAAATAGGTGAGCTGCCAGGCATTTCCTTCTACATAATGATGATTGGCTCCTGATTTATACGGATCGAAATCCGGCAACCACTGACCTGTGGAATCCTTCATCCGGGCATAGCCTGTTTCCTGGTCAATCACATTCCTCCAGTAGTTGCCCCGCTCAGTGAATGTTTCATAGTCGGCTGTTTTGCCCAACGCTTTGGCAAACTGGGCCACCGTCCAATCGTCAAAAGCATACTCCAGCGAATTAGAAAAACGTCCCAAGTCGTAAGGGACATATTGGTATTTCAGGTAAGGAACCAGGTCCCGGTTTCCGGCAAAGCCTCCGCCTACTTCCTGCGCAGGCGTTGTTTGCATTTTTCTCACTGCCTCGTAAGCCTTCGCTACATCGTAATCCCGAATGCCCATTTGGTAAGCGCCTACAATCAATGGAATTTCGTGCTCGGCCACCATCACCGGAATGTACTCCATGCCGGCAGGACCTTTGGCCAGCCAGCCACTGGCATCGTACATGGCCAGTTGCGATTTCACCCAGCGGTTGCTCCATTCGGGTGTTACCAGATTCCAAAATTGATTCAGGTTCCAGAAGGTATTCCAAAAAGCATCGCAACCTAAAGCCGGCGACGAAGGATCTTCCATCGTCCTTATTTCTTCATCGGCATCCCGCCACTGGCCGTTCACATCGCTAAACGTGTTGCGACTGCAAAGCGCACGGTACATGTTGGTGTAAAAACGTGTCTTTTCGCGTTGATCATTGCTGGCAATGCTGACCCGCTTAAGCAGCTCATCCCAGGTCGTCACCTGGGCTTGCCGGACCGCTTCGAAATTCCATCCAAAAGGTTGAATCACCTCGACCTCCAGGTTCTCCCGGGCGTTCGCGATACTGACATACGAAATCCCGGTTCGCAATTGAACCACTTGTTCTTTCCGGGTGTCGAAGCTAACAATAGCTCCGGCATCTTGAGCCCCCTTTACGTTCAACTCCTTGGTGTTTTCCTGCACCCCATCTTCCGTCCAGGTTCCGAAAGTCGCGATTGGCTGATCGAACTCAGCAACAAAATAAACCGTGTACTCCTGCGAGATTCCTCCGCTCCAGGTATTGGGCGAAAGCTGGTGACTATAGCCCTCAACTGTTTTTTCGCCAGTTTGCTTGATCCCGGCCTCTATCAAATTGTATTTATATTCTGAAGGAATAACCAGATCAAGTAACACACGTGAACCATCGCGGTCTTCGGGAAAGGTGTACCGCTGAAACCCACAACGGGTGGTAGAGGTGAGTTCCGCATGAATGTCATAATCCGTTAATTGTACCTGGTAGTAACCCAAGGGTGCTATTTCGCTTGACTTATCGATTCGCGAACGGTAGCCGCCATCCACGTCCTTTTCATCTCCAACCTGGGTTTGCAGTGGCCCATTGGTTGGTATGGTGCCCAATCCGCCCATGGTCCATTCATGAATATGGGAGAAGCAGCCAATGGATTCGAAGGTCGGTTCGTAACCAGCTTGCCACCCATCATTTTGGTTATCCGGACTGAGCTTCACCATGCTGAATGGCATCCAGGGGCCAGGCGCAATCATCCAGCGCGAGTGAGCCGTTCCCATTTTGGTGTCGACATAGCCGGCCTGAGTCGTCAACGCCTGTGGTTCGCGCGTGACTTTTCCCGACTGGATCTTCTGACCGCCAACCCATATTTCATAAGCACTTTTTGCTGTCGCCTGAACTGCCGGCATGGGCGATTCGAAAACACATCTGCCTTTTTCGAGCGTTTCCGAAAAAATCGTTTTGCCATCTAAAACAACCTTCAGATCAGGCATTCCGTTTAGATGTTCCACATCCACCAACAAAGGTTGAGCCCGGTTTCCGGCGTGTTCAATTTCGTAAGGTGCAGCTTTAACCCCACGTAAAAAAGCCTGCTGATTGTCGGTTAAGCTCACCCCACGAGGCCCCTCCAGTTTGATTTGGTCAAAACGAAGCCACGATCCTTCCAGTACTGTCAGATTGATTTCATTTCCACCACCAACAATCAGTCCTTTGGGCAAAGGAATTTCGATCAGATATTCCGAAGCACTCTCTGGCTGGCCATCAATCGAACTATTGGCATCAACGACCGGAATGCGGGACTTCCACGATTGTCCATTGACTGACACTTTCAGAAGCGGCAGATCGTTGGGATTACAATCCAAGATGTCGACGACTAGTTTCCAATCTCCTGAGCGCGGCATTTGCTCCACGCCAAATAAGATGGTGAGCGTACTTGAGCGCCAACCCGACGTTCCCCAGGTACCGCCCCAGGTATCGCTGGTTCCGGGAATAATGTACGGCCAGTCGGTCTTTTCGTCCGATGTTCCAATCAGAAAATAAGTGTCTTCCCACCCAAAATCGTTGGCAATGTATTTCTCATAGCCGTTTGGAGCCAGCGCAAATTCACTCGCACTATTGTTGTTTTCACCTATTTTCCAAACCAGGTTTTCCTGTGCCTGGACTGATCCGAAGACGCCTAAAAAAAGAAGGGTTAAAATGAATCGATTGTGTTTCATTCTTCAATGATTTATTTCAGAAAAGCCTTGACCAACATGGCCTGGCCTTCTGACTCGTTGATTATTCGATACGAATTGGCAGCTGCCGGAATCACAAAAGTTTCAGCATAACTAAACCGCTGGCGAAACCCATTTTCGGTTTCAACCAAAATGGATGTTCCTTCAACAAGCGACAGTACATGGCACCGATTTTCTGTTTTTGCAGAAACGGTCGATTTGAAATGGAACCGGTGCACATCGTAGCTATGCTTTTCGTGGGTTGGTAAGTGAAACAACTGCCAGTCGGCTCCGGCCTCCAACAATATTGGCGTCGAAACCAGCTGCTGGCGAACGTAGTCTCCCTTTCGGCTGAAATCGAGATTTTCCATTCCCCGTTGAATGTTTAGCGGACGAGGTTTTCCATCCAGATCCACCCGCTGCCAGTCGTACATTTTAAAGGTGAAAATGTAGGGCGTTGTGCTAATTTCAAGCACCAGGTTATTCGTTCCGGAGCCATGAATGGTTCCCGGCGGAATCAAAAATAAGTTATGCTTTTTCGAGTCCAACACCTGTACATGCCGGGTGATGTCAATTGGTGTTTTAGTCTCGAAGCTGCTTTTCAGATCCGCTTCAAAAGCCTGAGGATCAATGTTCTCCTGAAATCCGAGATAACATTTGGCATCGGGAGCGGCATCGAGCATGTAGTAAGTTTCTTCCTGGGTGAAGTTTTCGCCAAAATGCTTTTTGATGTATTCCGGCTGCGGATGACACTGAATGGATAAGTTGCCCCCATCAAAAGTATCCAGAAAGTCGAATCGAAGGGGGAATTCATTACTATACTGATCCACATGTTCCCCCAGCACCGCTTCACTTTCCTGAAACATCAGACAGTCGAAGGACACTTCCAGCAACAAACCATCGCTTTCGAGCAAAAGGCCATTTTCCGGCACAATCAACTCAAACGACCAGGCATAATTAACCACCTCTTTGTTCAATCCTGCAATTTTTTCCTTGATCCATTGTCCGCCCCACGCACCCGGTTCAAACCAAGGGCGCACACGAAACAGGTTCGTCGCCATCGTTCGCAAGGCCTTGCGCAAATCAGTGCCCGCCATCCAGGTAATTTCATCGGCTCGTTGGCCATCCACCATGAAATCGATACAAGGGAGCAAATGCTGCTTGTGCTTGTTCAACACCACCCAATCGACAAAATAAAAGCGCTTGTACATGGTTTTGCTATCTCGGGGCTGGCTGGCTCCGAGGTTCGTAAAGCGCTGAGCCCGGGCACGAAACTGCAATTCATTTTTGGGCAGATCAACATAAATCAGCAAGGCATCCCAGCCAGCCAAAGCAGCGCCGGTGCCAATCAAAATATGCATATCAGCATCGCCTTCCGAAACGAATTGTCCCAACTTTTCAGCATTGAAAAAGTCGCTTAATTCCAAAATGGTTCGCGTGCCAAACACGGGATCGTTGCCGCCAAGAAAAGGAGCAATCATGCGATCAATTTCGGTTTCCGGTCTTAAGGTCGTCGAAATATCAGTCCATTTGACTGATTTCCCAAGCGCTAGCAGTTCTGCGTTCAGTTCATCCTTCAGCACATTGAAAAATACACCGAGGTAGCCGTCAATGACCACCTGCGAATGCCGGCTGATGGCCTGAGCCAAACTTTTCACGCCCGCTTGAATCCTTCCGGGCTCCAGACTCAGGCTTGGATAAATATTGTAAGCACCAGCCTGCTGCTCTTGTTTTGTTACGGGTAGCAGAAACTGATCTGTTTTTCTGTCGTTCTCCATTCTAATTGCTATTGATTGATTATTCTGTTCCCCACTGTTTATTGGGCTTATCCGAGGCATTCAGGATCAACTTTCCTCCCTTAACAAAGTCGTTCCAAGGCAATTGAAAATCAGTATGTGTTTTGCCATTGAACGTAGCTGAGCGAATATAATGCTGCTTCACCGGATTCCCCTTTACTTCGATGATAAACTCTTGTCCGGAATAGAAATCCGGGTGAAGCTGGATGCGAACTTTTTGAAACAAGGGCATTCCCAACTGCAAGTTTGGTTCAGCGTCGCTGCCACCTTTCACATCAAACAAACCCATACCCGCCATCACGTACCAGGCTCCCAACTGTCCTTGGTCTTCATCCTGACCATAGCCATAGCCATGAATTCCATCGGTACCATAAAAGTCGTTGCAGATTTGCCGCACCCATTTTTGAGTCAGCCAGGGAGCTCCTGAAAAATTGAACAACCAGGAAATATGCAAGCTGGGCTGATTTCCGTGATTATATACATTCTCCAGACCAGCAAACGCATCAATGGTTTTTCCTCCACCAAAGGCGGTTTCCTGCGCTTTCAAAAATAAGGCATCCAAACGCTGGTTAAACTTGTCACGGCCAATTTTATCAATCAAGCCTTGCGGATCATGGGGCACGTAAAAAGTGTACTGAAAGGCGTTTCCCTCCTGAAAACCACGCCACACCTGATACGGGTCAAAATCAACAAGAAAGTTGCCCTGCAAGTCTTTTGGTCGTATAAAGCCGGTGGAAGGATCGAACAGCTTTTCCCACCCCGAGGAAAGGCCCATGAGCTGGTTGTAGGCAGAATCATTTTTTAGGCTTTGAGCCATCTGCGCGGCGGCGTAGGCACTAAAGCTGTACTCCAAAGTATGCGAGGCCGAAAACTGTGAAGCCACAGCCGACGAACCGGTGTAGTAAGCACTATTCTCGGCATAGGGAACGTAGCCACGCTCCAGGAATACTTGCGTATCAGCTTTGCCAACGCCCTCTGGCCGATTTTGCCAGCCGGTTTCATTTTTCAACACCGCTTCAAAAGCCAGATCAACCGGATAATTTCGGATCCCCCGGTTGTAGGCCGAGGCAATCACCTGCCCCATGAAGTTGGTGCCTACGCCTGATACAAATTTAGAGGTCGCGATTCCATCGGCCAGCCAGCCACAATCGCGGTAAACATCCAATTGGCAGTTCACAAATTCATTCAAATAATCGGGATAGGCAATCCCCCAAAGCTGGGTGAGGTTCCAGAAAGCCCCCCAAACCGCATCGGTATTGTAATGATGATACAAAGGTTGCCCTTGTTCGTCAAGCGGAATCTGACCGATGGCGCCATTGTTTTTCACGTAGGCACCATTGCAATCGCTGGCGAGTCCACGTCCTAAAAGCGCATGGTAAAGCCCGGTGTAAAATTTGACACGATCCTCGGCTTGTCCGCCCTCAACAGCAATGCGGCCAAGCATGCGATTCCAATAATCCTGCGCCTGTTGTTTAGCCTGATCAAAATCCAGGTCAGCGGCTTCGCTTTGCAAGTTGAGCCTGGCATTGGCGATGCTGGTGTACGACAAGCCTATCTTTACGGTAACCGATTCCTGCTCTTCGGTTTCAAAATTGAAATACATGCCACAACCCGGGCCCTGAACCGACTCGCTTGACGAAAAGATTTCCTCTCCGATGAAGGTGCCAAAACCAGTTGGCACCTGATCGAGCTCGGCTACAAAATACATTTTGACCTGCGCTCCTGCCTGATAATTTTTGACATACTCGGGCAAGGTTTGCACAAACCCTTCGAAGGTGGAGGCTGAAACCCGACGCACAAAAGCATCGGTCACCACACCACTTTCTCCTTGCCGGTTGCCGATGTCAAAAATCAAATGAGCCTGCTTGCTTGCCGGGAAAGTGTACCGGTGAAAAGCTACCCGAGATGTCGAGGTCAACTCAGCCAGAACGCCATAATCATCGAGTTGAACCCGATAGTAGCCAGGTTGAGCCAGTTCGGTCTCTCTCGAAAACCGCGAACGGTAACCCTCATCAGGCGATTCCAGCGTGCCGGGAATCGTTTGCAAATTCCCCACAGTGGGCATCACTGCCACGCCACCAATCTGAAACTCATGAAAATTGACAAAGCTTTCGATGGAGGTATGCCGCTGGTCGTAACCCACAGCTTCCCAACCCCACTTGTTTCCGTAATGCCCGTCGGTTGATGCCGCCGGCTTAGCCATACCAAACGGATTGGCTGCGGGGGTGTAGAAAAACCACCGTGAATGCGCTGCTCCGATATTCGGGTCCACCTCATCGATAAAATTGGATGTTTGTGCCCAGGATCCGAGCGCACAAAAAGCAACTAATAATGGTAACAAACAATATCTCTTCATACTATTTTTGTTTTTAAAACTCAACAAGAAAAGTGGAGTTTACTGATCAGTTAAAGCTTCTTCCAACTCCTGAATGGCCACATACAACACACCTGCCGAACCACGGAAAGTTCCTGAACCGCGCGGCTCGTTGTTGATGGAATACCATTCGTAAAAGCCATCGTTCTTCAAAACACGCTCGGTCATGGGGAGAAGCTGCTCGTATGCTTCCTGCAAATAGCCATAACGCACCAGTTGCTGAATCATGCGACCGCCAAACCAGGTCCAGTCGCCCCCATTTTGATAGCTGTATTCGGGGTTCATTATTTGATTTTCAAAAAAACCTTCTGGATAAGGCGGATAAAGTGTCAATCCAATGGAAGGAGCGCCCGCCTCTTTCACCCGATTCACCATTTCATTCAGCGAATGCTCAATCTCGGGAACGGACAACAAACCGGCTTCAATGGCAATGGCTGTTCCACCGAAGTAGTATATCTCATTTTCGTTGAAATCGTCGGGAAACGGAGAACCTTCGAGATAAATATGTGGGATGAACTTCTTGTTTTCCTTGTCCCAAAGATGCTCCCGGCAATTTTTAAAAATCTCATCACGCACCACTTCCCAGCGCGATTTCGATGCCGGAACCATGTCCATCAAATTGTCCAAGGCGATAATAAACATGGCATTGTCGTATATATCAATGGCTCGATGGGTGTTTTCATCCAGGTCAACACCCCAGCCGTGCTCCGGCTGAACATCGCCCCAGTCGGCAGTGGTAGCGCCCCACAGCAAATCGTAGTTGGCCGCATAGCGATTCGTCATCAAAAACTCCATCGCCCATTCCAAACGGTGGCTTACGGTCAGTTCACCGATCTGCTCATCCAAAATGGATTGGTCGCCAGTTGCCTGAATATACTTGTAAACCGCCTGAACGAGCGAGGTTTCCTGATCGGTTTCCACCGTATTTTTATGACCGGCATAATTGGGCGCCATATCCGTGTAAGTAAAATCATAGCGAACGATGGTATCCTCCCGCGGCGTAAAACCATCCAAAATGTTTCCGTCATCACCCTGCATGCGGAAGAACACGAGCAGGTTTTCCTTCAACTCCGCCGGATCATAAAGTTCAGCAGCCAGCTCAATAAAGGTATTGTAATCGCGAATCCACACCTCGCGGTAACCGTCGCCGGCATTGAAGCCTGTTTTCACCACGTCACGGGCTTTCTGCTTGGTAAAAGCAATGGATTCGTTTTCTTTCACTTTTTGAGCCAACACTTCGCTGGACAGTCGTTCTCCGCCAGACTGGCAGCCTGCCAAAAGGAAAACAAGCAGATAAATTGAATAGATTGGTTTCATTATTATTGTTTATTGAATTAGGCACTTTGCAAATATGATTAATAATACTGAAATGGGGTTAAAACCCCCTTAACTATTGGCATTCCACTAATCCGTTCACTAAAGTGAACGGCAATTCATACTTCAATACCAGTTTTGTAGCTTATTTATTGCCGTCTGCTTTAGCTGACGGTTTTAATAAGTGGCTGTTGAACGCGGCTTTAGCCACATTAATATTTGTTTCTGTTAAATGCCGAATTCAAATTGTTTATTTCGTTTGTATTCGATGGAACTCTCGATGTCCGTCAGCTGACGGATAATTCTTCGTGTTTGTGAATATGAAGAATGAAAATTCATGTTCGTTTCATACATTGAGTTGATTTCGGATTTAGCCTTTAAAAATTTGATGTTTACATGGTCGCCAGGCAGGGAGCCACCCGTTTCCAAAAATCGGGTTCAGCCAAACGCGCGCTTCCAATAATCGCGGCGGTTTCCTTCAGCTCCGAAAGTTCAACCCGAAGGGTCAGGCCAGCTTTGGCAAGTGCCTCGTTCATGGCCGGTTGAAACAAGTGGAAAGCGTTGGAAATATTTCCGCCAATCACCAGCACTTCAACACCAAACTTCTCCAGCCAAGGTTGAAGCAGCTCGACCAGTTTTTGTCCAAAATCATCAAAAATCAATTGCGCCTCTTTTTCATGGACTGCAGCTTCGGCTACTGCTTTAGCGCCGGCGACCATTTTGCCGGTGGCTTCTTCGTAGCGGGCAATCAAGCCACGGGTTGAAAAGTAATCATCGGCAATGCCGTTTTCGAAGGGTAAATGCCAGATACATCCCTGGTCAGGAACTTCGGCCCCGGTAGTAACAGGCAAACTATCTTTTAAGAAAGCGGATCCGAAACCGGTTCCCAGTGTAATGGCCAGTGAACGTGTCGATCCTTTTGCCTTTCCGGCCCAATCTTCGCCAATGGCAAAAGCCGTGGCATCGTTGATAAAACGGATGGGAAAGTCGGCTGGCAATTTCAAATACGCGCGCAGGACTTCCGGAACATTCAGCCCATAAATATTTTCGTACTTGCTGTTTTCGCCGGTAAAACGGGGAATCCCATTTTCATAGTCGAAAGGGCCTGGCATAGCAAAACCGATTCCGGCTATATTCTCTACGCCGGCCAGCCGCATGGATTCAGCGATGGTCTTTCCCCATGAGTCGATGATCACATCGGACTGGGCATGGTTATCCAAGTCGTTTTCAGCAAAGGTTTTGGTCAGAAATTTTTCTGACTCCCAGTTAAAAGCGGCGCTGCTTACATGGCTTCCGCCAACATCAACGCCAATGGCAATTTTTTTCATGGTTTATCTTTTTATATCAATGGTGTAGGCAAATTTATCGGCACAGTAAAAGCCGATGTTGTATTCCAACGGCCGGTCTCCGGGATCGTAAACCAGTCGCTCGCGAACCAAAACCGGATCGCCTTTTTTTATCGATAAGCGTTTGGCAGTAATGGATGTAGCCAGTCGTGCCTTGATTTTCTCTTTGGACAGGGAAGGCACCACATGGAAATCATCTTCCAGAATTTCGTATAGGGGCCGCGTAAAATCCTCGTTTCGGGTAAGCCCGATGCGCGGATGAAAATAACTTTCGAAATACACAAAAGGCCCGCCATCATCGCCACGTACACGACTTAAGCGAAGCACCCTGGTCTGCTCTTCAACCTTGAAAAACGAAGCCAACTTCTGATCAGCCTCCACCCATTCGGTGTTTAGGCTGAAGTTTTTAAATTGAATCCCCCGCTCATTCATTTCCTGCGTGAAGCTGTGCCAGTGTTGCAAGTGGGTGGTCACGGTCTTTTTTGCCACTTTGGTTCCCACACCCTTTTTTCGGACCAGCAACCCTTCGTACTCCAATTTGTTGGTCGCCTGCCGCAAGGTATTTCGCGAGATCCCCAGTTGCCTGGCCAGATCAATTTCTTTGGGCAGGAAGCCCCCGTCCTGATATTCGGACAGTTCAATGAGTTGCCGCAACAGGCTTTCTACTTGGGCATGCAGTGGAACAGGACTCTGGTGGTCAATGGTCAATTTCATTCGAAAAGAGCTTAATTAATCAACTGTACTTCTACTTTTCCTGATGGAACACGCTCCGGTTAAAACGAAACCTGATCTGTTTGTTCATATGTTTGAACATACTAAATTAGGCTATTTATTTCAGAAACAAAACAAGACACAAAAAAAACTGCCACTCATTTTCACAAGTGGCAGTTTTAATTCATCTAAAAAACAAAAAACTGATAACGAAAAGGACAAAACCTTAACCGAGTCACGCGTTATTTCTCATTCGAAAATGAATAGGGGAAATCGGATGTTTTGGTTCCCCGCTTTTTGTTGGGTTCAGCGCTCATGTCAAAATTGATTTTTGCGCCTTTCATCAGCTCGTCGTACTTGAAGTAGTTTTTGCTGTATGACTTTCCGTTCAAATCAATGGACTGAACATAGCGATTATCTTTCCCGTTTTTGGGCGCTTCAATGCTGATGGTGTTGCCATTTTCAAGCTCCACGGTAATCTTCTTAAACAGCGGCGCGCCAATCACATATTCGTCGGTTGCCGGTGCTACCGGGTAAAAGCCCATCGCTGTAAATACATACCAGGCCGAAGTTTGCCCGTTGTCTTCATCACCGCAGTAACCGTCGGCTTGTGGCGTGTACAGGCGATCCATCACTTCGCGAAGCCAATGCTGGGTTTTCCAGGGTTGACCAGCGTAGTTGTACAGGTAAATCATATGCTGAATAGGCTGGTTACCGTGCGCATAGTTGCCCATGTTCATGATCTGCATTTCACGGATTTCGTGGATTACACCGCCATAATACGACTCATCAAAAACCGGTGGAACAATAAACACCGAGTCCAGCATGGTGACAAACTCCTGCTTGCCGCCCATCAGGTCAATCAACCCCTGCATATCGTGAAAAACCGACCAAGTGTAATGCCAGCTATTTCCTTCGGTAAAGGCATCGCCCCATTTAAACGGGCTGAATGGTGACTGGAATGAGCCATCCTCATTTCGTCCGCGCATCAGACTACTTTCCTTATCGAACACATTTTTGTAGTTCATCGAACGTTTCGCAAAAACCTCAAGTTCGCTTTCCGGTTTGCCCAAGGCTTTACCCAATTGGTAAACACAATAGTCGGCAAAAGCATATTCCAGGGTCCGGGCTACATTTTCGTTCACCCCAACATCGTAGGGGATGTAACCCAGCTCGTTGTAATAATCAACGCCATAGCGGCCAACCGAAGTCACCGGCCCCTCGTGGGTGGTGTTTTTCACGACGGCATCCCATAGCGTTTCAATATCGTAGCCACGCAATCCTTTCAGATAGGCATCGGCAACAATGGTGGCCGAGTTCGAGCCAATCATGCAGTCGCGGTGCCCGGGGCTGGCCCACTCGGGTAAAAAGCCACTTTCCTTGTAGGTATTGGCCAGGCCTTCCTGTATCTTTTCATTCAACGATGGGTACATCAAATTGAAGAAAGGGAAAACGGCGCGGAAGGTATCCCAAAAACCATTGTCGGTAAACATGTAGCCAGGCAGCACTTCGCCATTGTACGGGCTGTAGTGGACCACATCGCCATTTTCGTCATACTCGTAAAACTTCCGTGGAAAAAGCAACACCCGGTACAGGCACGAGTAAAACGTTTTGATTTGATCGTCGGTTCCACCTTCAACCTTGATGCGCGACAACTCCTTATTCCAGCTGGCTGCACCTTTTTCCTTCACCTGGTCGAATGAGTCGTTACCCAATTCGTTCAGGTTGCGCTCGGCCTGTTCGTAGCTGATAAACGATGAAGCCACACGCGCATGGACTTGTTCGCCTTTTTGGGTTTTAAACTGAATGGCGGCACCAACATGGTTGTCCTGCAACTCGGTTTTGCCTTCCACAATTTTATCTTTGCTCCACACCTCGCTTTTCACAAACGGCTTGTCGAAAACAATCACAAAGTAGTTTTTGAAATTGTCAGGTACACCGCCGCTGTTGCGAGTTGTATAACCAATAATTTTATTTTCTGAAGGAATCAGTTTCACCGATGAGCCGCGATCAAAAGCATCAACCAGCACATATGATTCGTCATTTTCAGGAAATGTAAAACGAAACATAGCCGCCCGTTCGGTGGGTGTGATTTCGGTTACCACATCGTAATCGGCCAGGTACACTTTGTAGTAGTGTGGCTTGGCAGTTTCGGCCTTGTGCGAGAACCAGCTTCCGCGTTCGTCTTCGTTGATGACCAGTTTTCCGGTCATCGGAAAAAGCGAGAACTGCCCGTAATCGTTAATCCACGGACTGGGCTGGTGGGTTTGTTTGAAACCACGGATTTTATTGGCGTCGTAGCCATACACCCAGCCGTCGCCCATTTTAGCAGTCTGCGGAGTCCAAAAGTTCATTCCCCAAGGCATTGCAATGGCCGGGTAGGTGTTTCCGTTGGATAGTTTAAATTCAGAATCGGTACCCATCAGGGTATTCACATAATCAACCGGCTGCAGTTCCTGCGCGTTGACCTGAAGGGCCGAAACGCAGAAAAGCATGGCAAACAAAATAGCTAATCTTCTCATGGTTATTTCAATTATTAACAATGGCAACCGCTGTTTCAAATGAAAAAATTCCGATTTACCATTTGGTTTAGGTACGATATAAGTACATTCTATGAACTAGTAAAATCAACCAGTGAAAATTACTCACTGGCTGATTCCTATTTTTCCTTCCAAAAATCGACCTCAGCTGTTCAATACGTTGACAAAGGTCTGGCATTCGGCGCTGCACCGAATGCGCGGTTTGGCTCCGGCCCCATCACAAACTTCAGTGTCCCGCCATTAACAATGGCCTCATGCGAAATGTATGAACGATCATACGCTTCGCCATTCAATTCAACCGATTGAATGTATAAATTTTCAGGGCTGTTATTTTCTGTTAGAATGGTGAAGGTTTTGCCTTCGGAAAGTGAAATTTCAGTTTGATCAAACAGTGGGCTGCCGAATACATAGTAGCCAGCGGCCGGGTTAACCGGATAAAAACCCATTGACGAAAGAATATACCAAGCCGACATTTGACCACAGTCTTCATTTCCGCTCAGTCCATCGGGCTGATCTGAATACAAGGTCTTACAGATTTCACGCACCTTCTCAGCTGTTTTCCATTGCTGCCCCACATAAGTATACAAATAGGTAATGTGGTGGCTGGGTTCGTTACCATGGGCATATTGCCCAATCAAACCGGAAATGTCGGCCGAAGCACCCTCCACTTTTATGGATTCAATCGAAAATAAACTATCCAACTTGGTGATAAAAGCTTCCTCACTTCCAAATAACTCTACCAACCCATCTACGTCGTGCGGAACCAGCCAAGTGTACTGCCAGGCATTTCCTTCGCAATAATCATCTTCGCGGTGTTGCGAATAAATCGGGTTGAATGGACTTCTCCAGCTACCATCAGCCATTTTACCACGCATAAACTCGCTATTTTCATCGAAATAATGCTTGTAATATTTGGCTCGCTTGGCAAACAACTCAAAATCTTCTGTTTTGCCCATTGCTTTGGCCATGGCAGCAATGCACCAATCGTCAATGGCATATTCCATCGCACGGGCCACCGACTCCACCTGGCTATCGGCCGGAATGTATTCAATCTCCTTGATGAAATCCAGCCCCCGCTCATCGCGCATGGCAAACGCCTTCACAGCTTCAAAAGCCAGTTCGGCATCAAAGCCATCGAAGCCTTTCAGGTAAGCATCTACAATCACGGGGACAGCATGGTAACCGACCATCGTGTTGGTTTCGTTGCCCATCAGGTGCCACACCGGCAATTTGCCTTGCTCCTGATAAATAGCCAGCATCGAATTCACAAAATCATTGACCCGCTCGGGCTGAACCAGCGTATATAAAGGATGTGCCGCCCGGTAGGTGTCCCACAACGAAAAAGTGGTGTAGGTTTCAAAGCCGGGATTTTGGTGGACTTCGCGGTCGGCTCCTCGGTAATCGCCATTCACGTCGTTAAACAGTGAAGGCGCAATCATGGTGTGATACAGGGCCGTATAAAATATTTTCTTATCTGTTTCGTTTTCTGTTTCAATGTTGACTTTGCCTAATTCACGGTTCCACTGATCTTGCGCTTTCGATTTTACAGCCTCAAAATCCCAATGATTGATTTCGCTGACCAGATTGTTTTTTGCGCCGTCCAGGCTCACCGGCGAGATGGCCGTTTTAGCCAGCAATTCACCAGCGCCTTCAAACTCAATGATGGCGGTCGCTACGCCACGTTCATCCGAAGTATGAAGGATTTCGAAACTTTTTATTTTTTTTGAAAACTCGGTATTGAAAAACACGCGCTGGTCGTTGGCCCAGCCTCGTGAAAATCGGAAACCTCGAATGCTGGTTTCATCCACCTGCTCAATTAAGCCGCTGGTTAACTGATCCCACCCGGTCCCATAGCGTAAATCAACAATTAATTTGGAGTTGTCTCCATCTTCAAAGTCGTATTTGTGAAAGCCAACCCGCTCCGATGTGGTCAGTTCAACATCAACCTGGTGACGATCAATATAAATACTGTAATAGCCCGGCTCAACCACTTCTTTGGCATGTGTGTAAGATGATTTCCAGTCGTAAGGGTTTTCCGGATCCGATTCATGCGTGTAATTGCCGGCCACGGGCATAAACAGCACATCGCCCAAATCGCCAATTCCGGTTCCGCTCAGGTGTGTGTGCGCAAATCCAATCAAAATTGAATCGGAATAGTGGTAACCCGAGCACCAGTCCCAACCCTGGGTTTCGTTGTTTGGACCCAACTGTACCGCTCCAAACGGAACGCTGGCACCAACAAAAACATGCCCGTGCCCACCCGACCCGATGTAAGGATCGACGTAGTTAATTTTTTCTTTCTTCGCAGTTGCTTCCTGCTGTGAGCACCCAATCCATCCGGCTACTGCCACAAACAATAGTAAGAATCCTGCGCTTCGCTTTAAGGTTTTCATGTTATTCAGGGTTATTTTTTTTTTCGGACCTAAAATTAGCTTTAAAAATAAGCACCGCCAAGAGTTTTGACGGTGCTTGATATTTAGCTATAAAAAAGACTAATATCCTGTATTTTGATTCAAATTCGGGTTACGCTGTCTTTCATTTTCAGAAATTGGGAAAAGCAAATGGGTTTCCTGGAAAGTCTTATTCCAAACGGTAGTGTGTCCCACAACATTCTCGAAACTCACTTCACCTTTGTTCGCTTCGGAAGTGACCGGGAACATATGCGTACGTTGAACATCAGACCAGATTTTATATTCCAGCGCTAATTCACGCAAACGCTCTATCCAAACTTCCTCAACAAATTCATCGACAGACAAGCCTGTCAGATCAGCAACAATTGCACTGCGATCGGTTTGCCAGTATCCACGGGCACGAACATCGGCCAAATAGCCAATGGCTTCGGTGGTCACTCCTTCCGACTGAGCAATGGCTTCGGCAGCAATCAGCAACACTTCGGCATAGCGGTAAACCACCATGTCCTTGTTGTTTTGGCCGGTTTCGAAAAGTGCTTCGTCGTTATGCCAAAGGTAGGGCGAAGTCTCGAAGGTCTCCGTGATTTCTTCGCCCTCATCCATGTAGGTTAGGCTTGAATGGAAATACTGTTTCTCCTGAATGCGTAAATCATTCGTTTCATCGTAGATCCATAAAAACGCTGGCATCGGTTTATAGGCATTGTTGGTAATCGAATATTTAAAGATCCCCCAGGCGGTAGCGCTGTTGGGATACGATAGAGCGGGCTGCCAATAGTTTTCAGAAATACTGGCATCGTACTCAATCGAATAAATATACTCATCCTGAACATCTGAAGTGCGAATCACATTGTAGGCGCTTTCTTCTTCGGTGGCACCATGTTCAATAAGTGAAAAATTATCACTGTTGATGATCGACTTTGCAGCCGTTGCAGCTGCGGCATAGTTATCATCCTGAACCGGGAAGCCACTCATGTTCAAATAAACATCGGCCAAAACGGCTGCGGCAGTCGCTTTCGAAATACGGAAGCCATTATCTGTCATTGGTATATTGGCCAGGCCACCTTGATCCACTGCAAATCTCAAATCTGTCACGATCTGTGCATAAACCTGTGCCGCCGGAGTCCGCTCAACGTACAAGTCCTCCAACGAAGAGTATGCTTCGAGAATTAGAGGAACATCGCCAAAGGTTTTCACCAGATAGTAATAGTTGAAAGCACGGAAAAAACTGGCTTCAGCCAACAATTGATTAACCTCTCCTGATGTAAGATCGGGCGTATCCGGAATTTTGGTAATGGCCAGGTTCGCTCTTGAAATCGCCAGGTAGCAAGCATCCCATGAACCATCGAAATAACCGGCCAGATTACTGCCGTTCAAGGTCAGATTCTGACTGTGTTGAACATGAACTTCCTGTCCCTTGTAATCGTTGTCGAACAAGCCCGAGATGTATCCGCCCAACATGGCACGGCTTCCTGCATAAACTCCAGCACTATAGAATGTTGGCGCTCCGGTTCGGTATAAAATATTCACCGCATTGTAGGCATGAGAAGGATAACTGAAAAACTGGTCCACACTCATTTCACTCCGGGGTTCTTCCGCAAGAAAATCATCGCATGAGGTAAGAGCCGCGAGGGCCATTATAATGATTAATATTCTTTTCATAATGTTTTGCTGTTTAAATTCTCTGATTAAAATTTAACGTTGACACCGAATGTAACTGTTGTTGGTTTAGGATACTGGAAGAAGAAAATATTCTGTCCCCACTGATCGCCACCCCACGACGTTGCTTCCGGATCATATCCCTTGAAGTCATCGGAATGAAGGACAAACAAGTTGTCAACGCTGGTGAAAACGCGGCATGATTTCAAGCCTGATCGTCCCAGAAAACTACTATCAAAAGTGTATCCCAGCGAGATCAAGTTTCCTCTTAAGTACGATCCGTCAACCACCCAATGGTCATCGACTTCAGAATTTTGTCCATTTAACGGCGCATTCCGGATTTGCTGAACCATGGTATTTTGGTTTGATTCGGTCCAACCATCATAAAGAATTGTCGTTAACCCGTTGGCATAACCGGTACGGTCTTCGGTTGAGTGGAAGAACTGCTGCATAATTTCAATGCCCAGCGTAAATTGCAGGTCAACCATCAAATCGAAGTTTTTGTAGTTGAAACGGTTGATGAAGCTACCCGTCAAATCAGGCAAACCTTTACCAATAATTTCCCTTTCGGCGGTGCGTTTGGCAACACCAGGAACAGCGCCAACAGCCGCAGCTTCGGCAGCTTCATCGGTACCCCAGGTTCCCAAACGGCGGTATCCGTAGAATGAGCTTAGCGATTCGCCAACACGCAAGATTGTTTGGCTACCGGAAACCCACCATGGCCCGGGAAAAATATCTTCATCATTTTCTCCCAGCTCTTCAATCTGGTTTTTGTTGTAGTTCAGGTTCAGAGTCGATTCCCAATTGAAATCG
>JAGXIR010000192.1 GCA_024635605.1 Sunxiuqinia sp. | reverse complement strand
CGGATGATTTCTTTTAAATTCATAGTTGTTTTTGATTTGTTGTTCCACGTGGAACATTAGCGTCCAAGCATTACTAAAAGCACGTTGATATCCGATGGATTTACCCCGGAAATACGGCTCGCCTGCCCGATTGTTTTTGGTTCTATTTTTGTCAATTTCTGCCTTGCTTCGGTAGAAATTGTGTGTATACTTTCATAGTCAAACTTATCTTCGATATTGATATTTTCAAGTCGTTTAAACTTATCGGCCATCAATTTTTCGCGCTCAATATAACCCGAATATTTGATCAAAATTTCTGCCGATTCAATAATTTCCTCATAGCGATTCGAAGGGATCTTTTGAAGCATTTTCTTGAATGGCGCAACGGGTTCGATCACATCGAAAATCGAAATTTGCGGGCGGGCAATCACTTCCTTTAACTTCAATCCTTGTTTCAAAGGCGAGGTGTTCTTTGATTCCAAGAGCTCATTAATGTATTGTGGTTTGATCGAGAAGTTGGAAACAAAATCAATAATTTCATCCCGGAAACGCAACTTCTCTTCCAACAAATCCATGCGCTCTTGTGAAGCCAATCCCAATTTAAATGCTTTTGGAGTCAGGCGTGCGTCGGCATTATCCTGACGAAGTAAAATACGATATTCGGCTCGTGAGGTAAACATTCGGTACGGCTCGTCAACGCCTTTTGTGACTAAATCATCGATTAAAACACCAATATAAGCTTCGTCTCTACCCAAGGTAAAAGCCGGCTGACCCTGCGCCTTTAAGTGGGCATTTATACCGCACATAATCCCCTGCGCGGCAGCTTCCTCATAACCTGTAGTTCCATTGATTTGACCTCCAAAAAAGAGATTCCTTATGTATTTGGTTTCAAGTGTATGATCAAGTTGTGTAGGATCAAAATAATCATATTCGATCGCATAACCCGGGCGATAGATCTTCGCGTTCTCCAAGCCAGCAATCAAACGCAAAGCTTCGTACTGAACCTGCCAGGGCAAGGACGATGAAAAGCCGTTCAAGTAGTACTCATGTGTCGTTTCACCTTCGGGCTCAAGAAACAGTTGGTGTTGCTGCTTGGCTGCAAAAGTGATCAACTTCGACTCAATGCTCGGACAGTATCGAGGTCCGGTACTCTGAATGGTGCCATCGTACATTGGAGATTCACCAAAACCTTGCTCCAACGCTTTGTGAACCTCAGGAGAAGTATGCGTAATCCAGCAACTGCGCTGGCGAAGTCCAGACTTCACATCCGGCAGATACGAAAATTTATAGTGTCCTTCCTCTCCTTTTTGCTCGGTGAGTTTTGAAAAGTCAATGGATCGTCCGTCAATCCGAACCGGCGTACCGGTTTTAAGCCTTCCGGTTTTGAAACCAGCTTCGGCAAGCTGATCACTGATAAAATAAGATGCAGACTCTCCTATTCGACCCCCTTCAATCTTTGATTGTCCAATGTGCATTAAGCCATTTAAAAAGGTTCCATTCGTTAAAATGACTGTCTTAGATTGAAATTCAACACCAATTTTTGTTCTAACTCCCTTTACAACGCCATCTTCAATTACCAAATGAATCACGGCATCCTGCCAAAGATCCAAATTCTCGGTATTTTCTAAAATAGTGCGCCAATATTCCGAAAAACGAAACCTGTCGCTCTGCACCCTGGGACTCCACATGGCAGGCCCTTTCGAACGGTTCAACATACGAAACTGAATGGATGACCGATCAGCAACAATTCCTGTGTGTCCCCCCAGCGCATCAATCTCGCGCACAATTTGTCCTTTAGCAATCCCGCCAATAGCAGGGTTGCATGACATTTGCGCGTATTTGCCCATATCCATAGTGATGAGCAGGGTCTTTGAACCAAGTTTGGCAGCTGCAGTAGCTGCTTCGCACCCGGCATGACCTCCTCCCACAACAATTACATCATAAAACGGTAATATCATCATTAAAAAAATTAGACGCCAAAATTAATAGAAAAGCTTAAAACAGAAAAACTTAAGATGTATTAGTCCGAAAACATGCTATGCATCCCAAATGAAGATAGGATGAAGACAAGGAATCACCACTTTAAACGACATCAATAATTCAGCAGGTATTCGTCTTCTTTGCTGGTCATTAATTTCTTCTCCTCGGCATCCTTGTCCTTATAGCCCAACAAATGTAAAACACCGTGAATAAGAATTCTGTTTAGCTCATTTGAAAAACTCACTCCAAAAGTAGCAGCATTTTCTTTCACCCGGTCAATACTAATAAAAATGTCACCAGCTATCTGATCGCCTTCTACATAGTCAAACGTAATGATGTCGGTATAATAATCGTGGTCTAAATACTGTTTGTTGATATCGAGCAGATAGTCATCATCGCAAAAAATAAAAGTGATGTCTCCAGGTTTCCGCCCTTCTTTTGAAATCGTATTCTTTATCCATTGTTTGGATCTCGGTAGGTCTAGTTGAAATTCTTCAATATCCTCAAAGTAAAAGTTGATGCTCACGACTCAGATTAAATTTAATTTTTACCAGCGATCCATTATTCGAGAACTCCACGTCATCGGCCAAATTTCGAATAATGAATATTCCCCTTCCCCGTTCATTCCTTATATTATTTACTTCTGTTGGGTCTGGTATATCATGCACATCAAAACCAGCTCCTTCATCTTCAATCTCTATGCAAATGCTATTAGAATCTCTTTCAACCCTAATCTCAACCAATTTATTAATGTCATGGTTATTTCCATGACAAATGGCATTATTAACTGATTCACAGACAGTTAATGTAATTGTTCCAAATAGCGCTTCAGGAAAAGCTCCGTCGCTTAAATATAAGTGCATGAAACGTTCAACATCATACAAATAGGTTAAGTGAGATGGTATACTGAGTCTTCTTTTCAATTTTCCTTTCTTAAATTATTGATATATTCCTTATACTTTCGATCGTAAAAAATTCTCAATTGATAATTATTCCGTTCAATAATATCCATGAACTCTTTATCTTGCTTTTTATACTCAAAAAACTCAGTTGGGTTACTGTAAAAGTTCTCATCAACCGTTTTGGATTCTCTTTCATCCTCCACATCGCGCTCCATCTCGGCTTTCTCTGCCTTCAGCAACTTATTCAGAATTAAATTCTGTCTGTTGATCATCGTTGTTGTGATATTTTTATTAGCCAAATCCACATTATTTTCTTCAAGCAATTGATTGATTTGTTTGAGTTGCTCTTTAGCTGAACTTCCCACCTCCGAATCCATCATTAACTGGCGAATCATCTGCTGCATCATCTCTTGCTGCGCTAAGGTTTTGCCAATTTGCTCACTCATATTTCCAGACTGGCCACTTTTCATTTGCTCAATCATCTGTTGTAATTGCTCTTTCATGCTTTCCTGAGCTTCTTTCAACATATTCAAATTGTTTCCCTCACCCGATCCCGGCTTATCGCATTGTTGATCGCCAGGCATAGAATTCGCCATTTGTTTTTGAAGATTATCCAAAGCTTCGTTTAAAAACAAAGCCATGTTATTAGCTGCTGTCATGGCCATTTGCTGATGACTTCCCGCTGTGCCAAGTCTGCTTTCCACCAACTCATTTAGAGCTCTTTCCATGGAAAATTCAAGATTAACCAGCTCTTTTGTGACCACACTACCGATCTCAGGAGTGCGTTTAGCTACGGCATACAACGAATCCTTAACAACACCACTTTGCCTTATCAGACGATCTTGTTCGACGCGAACGCTTGACAATCGCGGATCACTCTCACTAATAGCTCGAATTTCATCATGCAACATTTCTTGCTTTAGAGAAAGGTAAACCAGGTTATCCAAAATTTGCTGCAAATCGCGAATGTTCTCCATGTTTTGCTTTTGCTGATTCATGGCCAACATTTGGTCCAAACTGAAAGAAGCATTCTCTAAACTCTTCGCGTTATTTTCGATTTGCTCAACTGATTTGTTCTTTCGTCGATTCTCGAGCGACTCTCCTATTTCATCGTAGTTTGATTTAATATCTTCAAACTCGTTATCCATGGGATGCAAATTCATCGGCTTATCCAACTCCTCATTCAACTCCAAAGCCCGTTTCAAATCTTCGCTGATTCCATCAAAATCACGCCGATTTTCAAGCTCCCTATTTTTGGTATCCTCATATATTCGATTCTCATCAAGTTCACGTGCATTCTCTTGCTCCTTTTCACTCAGATTTGATAAGCCTTCAACAACGCGTTCAACTTTCTGCTCCACCTTCATTCGCTTCAACATCTGAAGGTTACGTTCCAACTGCTTCGACAAATCATCCATCGACATCTCCGACCGATTCGATAATTCATCAAATCGCGATTGATCAAATTCCTGGGCAAGTTTATTGAATTCCTCAAAAAGCTCCTTCAATTCCTCATCGAAAACATCTTGCAATAATTCTTCAATCTGCTTTTGCTTCTCAACCAGTTCAGCTTTTTCTTCAGAAAACGAATTACTCAAATTATTCATCTCTGCATTCTTTTGCTGAACCTTTTTCAATATTTCTTCCAACCGGTTTTTCTTATTTACTATTTCAGAAACCAATTGTTGCTTTTCCCAATTCGAAGCATTTTCGCTCAGACTCTTAAATTTCAAATCTTCAATTGCTTGTTGAATTTGATCAGTCAACTCAAAACTTTCCTCCATCAAATTTTCCAAATCCTGAAAGTTTTCATCATCCAAATCATCCAGTTCATCTTTTGAAATAAACTTAAACTGGAACGTTTCAGAAACTGCTTCTTTATATTGATGAAAATAATCGTTGTCGCGCACCGAAAAATAATAGTCCACCTGATCAGCCGTGCCAGCCAATTCTTTAAAATTATAGGTGAAATAAAAGTCTTGCTGACTCAGGTTCTTCATGATAGGTATTTCAATCAGGCTATCTTCTTGATTAATAATCAAATGATAATTCAGCTTATGAAAACCATAATCATCAGCAACGGTTCCTTTGAAGAAAAACCGGGTAAATTCAGACGAGTCTCTAAGTTGGACCACCTTAATTTCTGGGTATAAATCAGGAATGATTTCAATTGAAAGGTTTAACAAATCATGGTAATCGAAATGCTCATTCTTAATTGAAATGGAATAATTCATCGAGGATTTAGCGATTGCGTTAACTTTGTACTTTAACGCGTTCTTCTCCACCACAATTTGTTCTCCTCCTAGTGTAAACACCAACGAATCCGTATCAAGGGTATTGAAAACCCATTTAATTTGAGAACCAAAAGGTACTTCCAAATCGCCCAACATACTCTCCTTTGTTTGCTCAAATCCGGTATAAGCTGGTGGAATAATTTCTACCGTATAATCCAAAATTGTCGGTGCAGGTAAAACCTCAACGAAATGACGTTCTGATTGATAAGTCAAATCGGTAAAATAAACCGAAAAACTATTGTTGATGTGTTGAAACTCATAAGAAAACAAATCACCATTCTTATTCATCAAATAATTAGAACCTGAGATATTTACATAGAGTACATCCGGAATTTCACGCCCTTCACACCTAACCGATACGTTCAGCCGATCGCCCTTTTTTACCTGTAGACTATCATTCAAAACCACAAAACTAAAGGGTGCTGGTTTGACAAATGTTTGCTCATAAGCCAGCAAGCGTTTGTAAGTTTCGGTGAAAAAGCCAGGTAAAACACTTGAAAAAATGGCTGCTGCTGCAACAACAGTAAAAAGAAGAAGAAAGCCCTTTTGTAATCGTTTAAATGAAACAGCTTCTGAAAAGTTAAACAGCTTAATTTGATTGATTTTTTGATCGATGCTGGCCCAAACCAACGATTGATCGGATTCTTTTTCCAGTTTGGCCAGCTCAATAATATTCAGCAGCCGATCTTCAATTCCGCTAAAATGCCTGGAAATAATTTCAGCAGCTTTCTCATAATCCATCGTTTTCAACAAGCCAAGCAACCGAAATAATGGGATAATAAAGTAGAAAAGGCCAATGGCAACGAAAAGTAAAACCGAAAAATAAAACAAAAAACTACGAACGGAAGAAGACATATAGCTGAAATACTCTATCAAAAAAAGCAAAGTAATATAACTGATTACCAGAATAATATAAAGAATAAACCCTCTAATAACCTGATAAAAGTTATACTTTCTAATGTACGAATTGAGCTTATCAACAAGCTGTTTATAGCTTTCCGTCATAATTTTTAAATCACTACCTGTTAAGAATTTAAAAAATTGTTGATTTGTTAATTACTTTCTAATTGCTGTTAATTGATAACAAATAAAAAACCAAAATTATATTTTATAATCCGGAATCTAATTTTGAATGGCTTTTTTAATCAAATTGGCAAGGATTATTTTTAAAAATTCATACGCAATCAATCAACACCAAAAATAGAAATTCATCAAATAAAAAATCAAAAAGAAACACTATCAACAACTGTTCATTAAAACGGCAGACGTTTGATTTACAAGCCAAATACCTGTGTACAATCCGTGAATAAATCATCAACAACAAGCGTCTTTTTAAGAATGCAAGAAATAGCCTTAAAAATTATACATACAATCAACAGGCTATTATAATATTCATCTTTAAATTTCATTAAAAACTATAAATAATAAATAGGTCTTAGATCTGGTCAATTAAAAATTCTTTGGATAATGGGGTTTCCTTTTGTCTGTTTTTAGGATTAACTTTACAAAGCTTAATGTATTCGTGGATGGAGGAGAAACTTTCAATTTTGCTCGTAGAAGATAATGTACTGAATCAGAGGATAGTAACATTCAGCTTAAAAAAATATAATCACAATGTCACCATTGCAAATAACGGATTGGAAGCCTTGGATCGATTTAAGGAAAGTCAGTTTGATGTAATTTTGATGGATTTGATGATGCCGGAGATGGATGGATTGGAGGCGACTGTAAAAATAAGAGAGCTGGAAATTCAGAATAATTTAAGCGCTCGAACCCCGATTATTGCCCTTACGGCAAATACAATGGATAACGACCGTGACAAATGCATTTCCTATGGGATGGATGAATTCATGGCTAAGCCTTTTGATATCGAAAAGCTAAAGCGGATTTTTCAGGATTTGGAAATTGTAAAATAAGTAGCGTCGTCTAACTCTTCATGAAATAAAGCTATATTTGTTCGCTAAGAAAAGTACAGTTTTATGTCCGATCCAATAGATCTTCACGATGATTCGTTTTCTGATAAGGATGTTGATTTTGATAAGCAATTGCGTCCGCTGACTTTTGATGATTTTAAAGGTCAAAAGCAAATTATCGAAAATCTAAAAGTCTTTGTTCAAGCTGCAAAAATGCGTGGCGAAGCCTTGGATCATGTGTTGTTACATGGCCCTCCCGGACTCGGCAAAACCACTTTATCAAATATTATTGCCAATGAATTGGGTGTGAGTTTAAAGTTGACATCCGGTCCAGTATTGGATAAGCCCGGCGATTTGGCCGGCTTGCTGACCAACCTGGAGATAAGTGATGTGCTTTTCATCGACGAGATTCATCGTTTAAGCCCCATAGTCGAAGAATATTTGTATTCGGCTATGGAGGACTATAAAATTGATATTTTAATAGATAAAGGTCCCAGTGCACGCTCCATTCAATTGGAGTTAAATCCCTTTACTTTGATTGGCGCCACAACCCGTTCCGGACTGTTGACCAGCCCGCTTCGCGCCCGCTTCGGAATTAATGCCCATTTTGAATATTATGATTTGAATATTTTGACAGGAATTGTGAAGCGATCAGCTAAAATTCTGAATGTTGAAATCAAGGATCAGGCGGCCGTTGAAATAGCTTCCAGAAGCCGTGGTACACCGCGTATTGTGAACGCTTTGCTTCGGCGTGTGCGCGATTTTGCACAGGTGAAAGGAAACGGAAAAATTGATTTGGAAATTACGCGTTATTCGCTCGAGGCCTTAAATATTGATAAACATGGTTTGGATGAAATGGACAACAGAATATTGAACACCATCATCGATAAATTCAATGGTGGACCGGTTGGGATTTCAACCATTTCAACTGCTGTGGGCGAAGATTCGGGAACGATTGAAGAAGTGTACGAACCGTTTCTGATTAAGGAAGGTTTTATAAAACGGACACCCCGTGGACGTGAAGTAACCGAGCGGGCATACAAACACCTGGGAAAAATCAACTACGGAGATGGACAGGCACCTACTCTTTTTTAATAAGTTTAACTTCGTATAAATGGGGCCAAAGTTTTCCGGTGATGTACATTTTTCCATTTTCAGGATGAATGGCGATTCCATTTAGTACGTCAATGGGTTTATCTGGATTGTAAAGCACGGAAAGCAAACCATCGAAATTAATTTTAGCCAGTACTTTTCCAGTTTTTGGATCAATTTTTACGGCATTGTTGGTGGTCCAGATGTTGGCGTAAAGTTCACCTTGATAAAATTCCAGTTCATTCAGGTATTTCACTGGCCCCTTGTTATCGTAAACCTGAATCTTTTTAACTACCTGGTAGGTTTTTGGGTCGATAAAATGTAAGAATTCTGAACCATCGGTTTTGATTAGATGATTACCGTCATGTGCCAAACCCCAACCTTCAGAGGTACTGTAGGTAAAGGAATCGACTCGTGCAAAGGTGTTTAAATCGTACACAAAACCTTTTTGAGCCTTATAAGTCAATTGGTAAATTTTGGCATTGAAAATGGTAATTCCCTCACCAAAATAGTGATCTTCCATTTTAAATGATTTCAAAACATTTCCGGTGTTCAAATCGAATTGATAAATGCCTGACTTTCCTTTTTCACCAGTGCTTTCGTAAAATTTATTGTTATGAATTTCGAGTCCTTGCGTAAAATGTTCGACCCGATGCGGATAGGTATTCACTACTTCGTATCCATATTGTTCAGGTATAATGTCGGAAACCACTTCATACGCCTGAAAAGTAACGCCTTCTACCCCATCGGTTTTGGTTGCCAACACTTTGATGCTATGCTTTCCCAACTCATTCAAAGCCGGAATTGAATGAGAAAATTCTAATTCACTACTAGTTGTTATCAATTTATTATCAATGTAAAGCTTCGAATCTTTTAGTTCTCCATCTTTATTTTTGACAGAAATTGCAATCCGAATAGAGTCACCAAATTCGTAATGTTTATTTCGTGGTTGAATCGAAATTTTAGCAACTGGCTTTCGTGATTTTTTCGGCTTATTTGAGCAAGAAATGACCCCAACGAAAAGAGATGATACGAGCAATAAAAGGAATATTTTAAACTTCATTTTTGATCCGGTTTATTTTAAGGGAATAAAAATACACAAACTTTAAAAGACTGAAACCAAACAAAATCTTTTTGACTAAAAAAAAACAGCCTGAATCCCTATCTTTGACAAAATTTTGAATTTTGAACTCATTTAAAAAACTAGCAGGAGAAACAGCCATTTATGGCATGAGCAGCATCGTTGGACGCTTCATCAACTGGTGGCTGGTTCCCTATTATTCGTTTGTCTTTTTAACAGCCGAGTATGGAGTGGTTACGAATCTGTATTCGTACATGGCTTTTTTACTGGTGATTTTAACTTATGGAATGGAAACTGGCTTTTTCCGTTTCGCTTCGCAAAAAGAGGACAAGGAAAGAGCTTATTCCAGTGCCTTAATTTCGTTGTTTTCCACGGCTGTCGCCTTTTTGCTTTTAGTACTTGCTTTTTCGGACACCATTGCTCGTTGGATCGACTATCCTGAACATCCGGAGTACATCTGGTGGGTTGCCCTGATTGTCGTGCTCGATACCTTGACGGCGATTCCTTTTGCCAAATTGCGCATAGAATCGAAGGCGGTGAAGTTTGCCGTTTTGAAATTCATTGGCATTTTCGTCACTATTTTTCTGAATATTTTCTTTTTGAGTATTTGTCCGGCCCTGTTAAAATCAAATCCGGATAGTTGGGTTAAGCTGGTTTACTCCCCTGAAATAGGCGTTGGTTACGTTTTTATTTCGAACCTCATTGCTTCCGGAATAGCCCTGATTTTACTGATTCCTGAAATGATCGTCAAACTAAGGCTGGATCGTAAGTTGCTTAAGGAAATGGTTTGGTACTCCTTCCCCATCCTGATTGTCGGAATTGGGGGCATGGTCACGCAAAACATCGATAAAATACTGATTCCAAAGTTGCTGCCCGAAAGTCAGGATCCCATGTCACAACTAGGAATTTACGGAGCCAATTTCAAACTGGCCGTCATTTTGAACATGTTTATCCAGGCTTTTCGCTATGCTTTCGAGCCCTTTTTCTTTTCCCAGGTCAAATCCGAAGACAACAAACGCGGTTATGCCATTATCATGAAATATTTCGTAATTTTTGGTTTGATCATCTTTCTGGGCATCTGTTTGTACATCGATTTGGTGAAATTGATCGTCGATTCAAAATACCATTCCGGATTAAATGTGGTTCCGATCATTTTGATGGCTAACCTGTTTCTCGGGATTTATTACACCCTTTCACTTTGGTATAAACTAACCGATAAAACGCGTTTTGGAGCTTATTTTGCTCTGGTTGGAGCCGGCATCAGTTTGATTCTGAATTTTTTATTTATTCCAAAATTTGGATATATGGCTTCTGCATGGGCTATGTTGATTTGTTTTATAACAATGGTTGTTCTTTCATATGGGTTTGGACAAAAATATTTTCCGGTCAACTACCCGCTTAAGCGAATAGGATTCTACTTTTTTCTTGCCCTTATTATTTATTTTATTTCCATTTTTTTGGATCTCGCCCCTTCTGTAAGCATGTATTTCATTCATACGTTGCTCATCGTAGTGTTTTTATTGCTGACCTTTATTTTGGAGCGAAAAGAAATTTATCGCTTTATTAAGTAAGAAATTCCGAATAAATACTTTTAAGTATTATTTTTGACTATTTTTAGTGAAAATGAATATGATGAAGATTGCGTTGGCTTCAGATCATGCTGGATATGAAAGAAAACAGGTGATTTTGAATTATTTGAAAGAGCAAGGGATTGAATTTAAAGATTTTGGCGCGTATAACGCTGAAAGTTCAGACTATCCGGATTGGGCGCACCCTATGGCGAAAGCAGTTGAAGACGGTGAGTTTGAACTGGGCATTTCCCTCTGCGGAAGTGGAAACGGGATTAGCATGACCTCGAATAAACATCAGAACATTCGTTCGGCTATTTGCTGGAAACCGGAAATTGCTGCCTTGGCCCGACTTCACAACGATGCCAATATATGTGCTTTACCAGCTCGTTTTATCACCGACGATGAGGCAATCATGATTGTTAAAACCTTTCTTTCAACCGATTTTGAAGGCGGACGACATCTTCGACGAATTAATAAAATGCCATTGAGCTAGATTATGTCACAGGAAAAGAAGCAATTCATAAAAGACTCTGAAAAAATTGCGTTCGATAAACGACATCGGGCAACCATTAAATTCAATATTTCCAAGTACGACGTGGCGGTGGATCGGGGTAGAAAACGATACAGCAATCTTGATTTGGCGAAAGATCGGGCTTCATTCATCAAAAGTGAGGCGATTATCAACTTACCGCAGTATTTGCTTGAATTTGAAAAAAACAGCCAGGCGAACGGCGCCGAAGTGATTTGGGCCGACGATGCCAATGAGGCCATTCAAGCTGTTCAGCAAATTTTGAAGGATAACGAAGCAAAGTTGTTGGTGAAAAGCAAATCAATGACGACCGAGGAAATTGAGTTGAATGAGCATGTTGAAGCGATTGGCGTCGAATCGTTGGAAACCGACCTGGGCGAATACATCGTGCAGATTGCCGGTGAAAAACCCTATCACATTGTAACGCCGGCCATGCACAAATCGAAAGAAGATATTTCTGATCTTTTCCATGAAAAATTTGATACACCTGAAAAAAGTACACCACAATATTTAACCAATTTTGTGCGGGGTTTGCTTCGCGAAAAGTTTACCCAGGCCGATGTTGGCGTTACCGGGGCCAATTTTTTAATTGCCGATAAGGGAGCCATTGCACTGACTGAAAATGAAGGCAATGCAATGATGACGTTTTCTTTTCCGAAAATTCATATCGTCATTGCCGGAATAGAAAAAGTTGTTCCAACAATGAAAGACCTGGGCTTGATGTGGCCTTTGCTTGCCGCACATGGAACCGGACAGCAGATCACCGTTTACAATTCCATTGTTTCGGGCCCCAAAAGAACAACGGAAGAAGATGGTCCAGAGAAAATGTATGTGATTTTGCTTGATAACAAACGCAGTGAATTGTATGGAAAAGATGACCAGTTTGAGGCTTTAAAATGCATTCGTTGTGGCGCTTGTTTAAATGCCTGCCCCATTTATAAAAATGTAGGCGGCTACACTTACGATGCCACGTACAGCGGACCAATTGGCTCAATTATCACACCTTTTTTTAAAGGATTTTCAGAATACAACCACTTAAGTTCAGCCTGTTCGGTTTGCGGGAAATGTACCGAAGTTTGTCCGGTCAGAATTCCATTACACAACATGCTGCTGTACAATCGCCGCGATGCGGTGCGAAACGGCGATACCCCGTTGGGTTGGAATATGGGCATGAAAGCCTTTGAGTATGCTTTTATGAAACGGAAACGACTGGATTTGTTGGGTGGAAACATGAAAAATAAGCTGGGAAAATTGAAGGAAGATGCCTTGGGTGATAAAAAATCCCTGCCAACATTTGCAAAGGAATCATTTAGTAAACAATGGAAAAATAAACACTAAACTATGCTGTCGAATACTTGTAAATACGCGATCCGGGCTTTGATCTACCTCGGAAAATTTGGCGATGGAAAAGG
>JAGXIR010000191.1 GCA_024635605.1 Sunxiuqinia sp. | reverse complement strand
CGCGTTGTCTCTGTTCTTCAAACTGAAGATATGGCCTGATGGCATCGAAGATAGAATCATTCATCCCATAAATTTTTCTAAAATCGCCATCAGCATAGAACCGGCCACCTTTGGACCGATAGGCCAGCAGGTTTTTCTTCACATAAATCGGAAGGCGCAGGCTATCCAAACAGAGGCTGTCAATGGTATTGGGATTGAAATGAAAAAGGCTTCCGCGAAACTGGATGCTTTCATCTTCTTGTTTTTGCTCCAGCAAGGCAAGCAGTTGCTGAAACTTTTCCTGGTCCGCTTTTCCTGGTTTTTCAAAATAAAAAACCAGTTGATTGGCAATTAAGATCAACACAATCAATACAAGCAAAATGATTAAACCAACTCGCTCATTTCTTGTGAATGTAAAATAATCGCGAATAATTCGTTGAAGTTTCATCGTTGAGTGACTTTAGAATGGATTGATAATATCCAATCAAGACTATTAACAAAATCATTTCAAAAATTACGACAAAAAACCCAAAGAATAAAACGAAATCGATAAAAATAAATTCAAAAAAAACAAGATAAGGGGCTTCCGTTCAAGCTATAGACTGATCAGACCGATTTGATGAAGAAAAACAAAGGCAATAGCAATCGGTGCAATAAATTTGACGACTAACATAAATGCTGGAAAATACACAACTTTCAAAAGTCCTTCATTCGACAATTCGGCTTTGGCTTTTTCTTTGCCCAACACCCAACCAACAAACACAACAATCAGCAATCCTCCCAGCGGTAAAAACACATTTGCCGAAAGGAAGTCGAGCAACGCAAACACATTCTTCCCAAAGATTTCAACGCCTTTCATCGCTCCCCAGGACAACGTACACATAATTCCAAGAACTGACACCGAGCCCGTAGCCAGCCAAGTGGCCTTTTTCCGACTGAGCTTCAACTCCTCAACAAAATAGGCAACAATCACTTCGAGCACCGAAATGGTAGATGTTAAAGCGGCGACACCCAAAAGCAGAAAAAACAATAAGGAAAAGACGTAACCACCCACCATTTGCTGAAAAATATTCGGCAAGGTAATGTACACAAGACCTTCGCCTGAACCTGGTTCAATGCCAAAGGCAAACACAGCCGGAAATATCGCAATCCCGGCCATAATAGCAATCATGGTATCGGCAAAAGCAACCGAGAAAGAGATGCTCCCCAAAGGTTCCTTTTTATTGATGTATGACGAATAAGTAATCAAGGTTCCCATCCCAATGCTCAGAGAGAAAAAAGCCTGTCCAAGTGCCTCCAGCACCGTTTGTGCTGTAATTTTCGAAAAATCGGGTTTAAACAAAAAAGCCAGTCCGCCACCAGCACCTTCGAGGGTCACTGAACGAACACACAACACAATGAGAATCAACAACAAAACAGGCATCAGTATTTTCGTGTATTTTTCGATCCCATTTTTCACTCCTGAAATAATCACCAGAGCAGTCAAGCCCATAAAAACAAAAAACCAAAGCAACGGACGCCAGCTCCCACTCCTGAATTCGGTAAACATGAGCGAAAGTTCTTCCGACGATTTTCCAGAGAACCCATTCGCAAACGATTGGTAAATGTATTCCAAAGTCCAACCGGCCACCGCAGTGTAAAACGACAAGATCATAAAAGCGGCTACAACTCCCATTAAGCCCACCAGGTACCAGTGCTTCCCAGGCGCCAGAACTTTAAAGGCACCAAAAGCATTGCGCTGTGACCTTCGTCCGATAACAAACTCCGATAACATAACGGGCAAGCCAATAGCGACCACAAAGGCCAGGTAGATGATAAGAAAGGCACCCCCGCCGTTCTCGCCAACGACATAGGGAAACCGCCAAATGTTTCCTAAGCCAATGGCAGAGCCTGCCGTTGCAGCAATGACGCCAAATTTGCTTCCAAATGAATCACGGGAAGTTGGTATTCCAGACATAGACTTTAAGTTTTAAATCGACACAAATTGCTGCATTTAGCTTTCAATCCTTTTTGCAAGGCGTCAAAAATGCAAAATATTTTGATTTCTTTCAACAAAACACCAATTATAGGAGCGAAAACACCATAAAAAAGACCCTCCAAAAATGAAGGGTCTCAAATTATGATCGATCTCGTTTGCCAATTAGCTTCTTCCGATGCAGTTCAAATCTTCAAACGCAACTTTCAAACGGGCAATTTCTGCTTCTTCGGCAGCGCGCAACCAAACGCGTGGATCGTAGTATTTTTTATTTGGCTTGTCTTCACCATCCGGATTACCAATTTGGCCCTGCAGGTAGTCGTGGTTTTTAGCTTCGAATGCACGAACACCTTCCCAGTAAGCCCATTGGGTATCTGTATCAATATTCATTTTAATCACACCATAAGAAATGGCTTCGCGAATTTCTTCAACAGTAGAACCTGAACCTCCGTGAAATACGAAGTCTACTGGTTTTGAATCAGCAGTTTTGTATTTCTCAGCGATAAATTTCTGAGAGTCATCCAAAATTTTCGGAGTCAATTTAACATTGCCAGGTTTGTAGACACCGTGTACATTACCGAATGATGCTGCAACAGTAAAGTTCGGGCTAATTTTGCTCAGTTCTTCGTAAGCATAAGCCACTTCTGCAGGTTGTGTGTAAAGCAATGAATTGTCAATATCTGTATTGTCAACACCATCTTCTTCACCACCAGTTACACCCAACTCAATTTCGAGTGTCATACCAATTTTACTCATTCTGTCCAGGTATTCTTTGCAGATGGCAATATTTTCTTCCAACGGCTCTTCCGAAAGATCCAACATGTGTGAAGAGAACAATGGCTTTCCAGCTTCGGCAAAATGCTTTTCACCAGCCTCTAACAAACCGTCAATCCAAGGCAGTAATTTTTTGGCCGCATGGTCAGTATGCAAAATTACGCGAACACCATAAAGTTCGGCCAGATGATGAATGGTTTTTGCACCGGCAACAGCACCAGCGATCGGAGCCTGGTGTCCCTCAAGTTTCAACCCTTTACCAGCATAATATTGTGCTCCACCATTTGAGAACTGAATAATTACAGGAGAATCAACCACTTTTGCAGCTTCCATTACGGCATTAATTGTACTTGAAGTAGTAACATTAACCGCAGGCATTGCAAATTGATTTTCTTTAGCAACTTTAAAGATGTATTGTACATCTTCTCCGGTTACGACACCTGGCTTGATATTATCAAAAAGTTTTTCGCTCATAGCTTTTATTTATTAAGTAAATTAATCGGGATAATTTCAATTTGAATTCCAAATCTTTGATCGGCTGCAAATTTACGAATAAAAAATAAAAAAATCGGATTGGAAACATTAAATGCAGGTTAAAACGGATAACCTATCGCAAAACTCAGATTGAAATGCTCGGCTGAAATCGGATAGTTTCCGATGATAAACCTCCTCCCTGCTTCCAGCGATGGATCGCGCAGTTTCATCCCCAGATCGAGCCTGAAAATGAAGTAGGTAAAATCGAAACGCAATCCCATGCCGGTTCCAAGAGCAATCTGCTTATAAAACTGGTCAAACTTAAATTGAGCGCCAGGACGGTTATCTTTCTCGTTGATCGCCCAAATATTACCGGCGTCTAAAAAGAAAGCACCTTCAATTCGCCACACAAATCGGTAGCGATACTCTAAGTTGGCTTCCAGCTTAATGTCGGACGATTGGTTCGGATAAGCCCCCTCCGGAGCATCGTAGATTCCTGGTCCCAGCGAGCGCACCTGCCATGCCCTAATCCCATTGGCTCCTCCGGTAAAATATTTCTTCTCGAATGGCAACACATCCAAATTACCATAGGGCAACCCGACTCCTACAAAGGTGCGTGCAACAATGGAGTTGAATTTATCAACCATGTGTCCATACCGGTATTCAAAATCGGCTTTCAGGTATTGCGCATAACGGATCCCCACCACCTGATGATAATCTGAAACCTGCCCGGTTATGGTATCAGTAAAGCTGGCCTTTGGACGGTTAAAAACATTGGAATAAGCCGACAACATATTTCCTGCCGACTCAAACGACCACTTAAAGTAGCGGTAATCATCTCTTCGCTTCAGGTTTTGAGTATTATCCACCTGGGTATAATTCATGGCAAAAATAAGGTGATCGGTAAAACTGCTTTTAATGTAGAGGTCGCGTATCGAATTCAAAAAATCCTCATTAAACTCATAAAGATTGACATAGTTAACATCAACGACATTGAGAAAATGTGATCGACTGGAAGACGTTTTCCAATTGTATCCAAACCTGAAATTGGTAATGGTTCGGGTATAATCCGGTCGCCGTTGATAGTTGAACCCAAGCGTCAAATCGGTTTGAGGTACCTGGTAATTAAATAAGCTTCTGCGTTTTAGCGGACTCACAAATTTGGGAATGGTCAGCGAGCCTTCCACTCCAATTTCCCGGGTATTGAAATTCAGATTGTTGTTTTCAACCAAGGTTTGTTGGCGTTCAATCGCCCCTTTTAAATTAAGGTTAAATATTTCAGCTCCCCGAAAAACGTTCCGGTGCTGATAATTCAGATTTCCAGCCACTCCCAGGTTTCCCGATGAATTGGTACCATCCAGGTCAACCGAGAACCCTTGACGCGGTATTGCCGACAACTGAAATTTGCTGTCCAGCACACCAATGGAATCGCTACCCAAATTAGCCACTTCCTCAAAATTCAGGTTAACCACCCGAAACTGTCGTAACTGAATGAGCGAACGGTAGGTCCTTTCTACATTGATCTGCGAATAGTATAGGCTGTCTTCCATTCGGTTGATATTATAAAACAACTCGGGCTTATACCTCATTTTTCCACTATAATAAAACGTATAGGGGAAATTCTTTAAGGTGTCCGATTCCGCAACCGTCCGGTTGCCACTTAGCTGTGAAGGCACAAAATCAGGTGTGATATGAAACGAACGAACAATGAACTTCCGGTGAGGTTTCACCTGCTCCATTTCATCATCCAAATCATCATCGGCAATCTGAACCGTTAAGTCAACCTGTTTATTCATCAGTGCGCTATCCGCCACGTATGAAATATGCTCCCCCGAAAAATTATAATAGCCATAATCTTTCAACCGGCTGGCAATTCGTTTTCGCTCAGCATTTAATATATCCACATCAAAAATTTCGCCCGCCCCAATAAGTTGATTTGTCGTATCGGCCAAAATCAGGGGTTCAATACTGCGATCCGTAAACCGGTAACCGTAATTTCTGATCCGGTATGGCTCTCCGGCTTCAATGGTGTAAACCACATCCACTTTTTGCTTTTTTTCTTTGGTGATGATTTGTTCCGAAATGGAAGCGTCGTAATACCCCTTGTTTTTCAAGTAAAGGCTGAGTTGCTCCTTGGAACGCTGGGTTAAATAATCATCGTAAATAACCGGAGCCTCGCCAATTCGCTTAAACCAACCTTCTTCTTTTTTAGTCGATGACAAATTGTACAATCCTAGGTGGAATTTAATGAAGCCCAGAATTTTCAGGTTTTCCTTTTGCCGGATCTGCGCTTTTAGCTGTTCTTTACTGATGGAGTTATTGTTAACTTCTATATCCGTATCATTCAGCAAATACTTGCCATCGGGAACAAATTTGGTCGACGTGCAAGAAAAGAAGTTGGCCGCTATAAACAGACCAATCATTATTTTAAACAGGCTCACTTTTCTCATTTCTCAACCATCTCTAGGAATTTCAACAAAAATAAACACTATCGGACGCAAACAAATCGATTAGGGTTTTTATTTTTACAAATTGTTTGCCAATAACCATGCTAAGTAAAAACAAAATAAAATTCATCCAATCACTCAGCCGCAAAAAAAACCGCGAACAGGAAGCCGTGTTTTTGGTTGAAGGAAACAAACTGGTTGCAGAAGCCGTTGCTTCCCGCTTTTCGGTGAAGCTGATTGCTGGCACAGCCGGCTTTTTAGTGGATAATCAATTTTCGGCAAGGGCTGCCGATGAAGTGATTGAATGCAGCCAGGACGAGCTTAAAAAAGCCAGCCTGCTAAAATCGCCCCAACAAGCCTTGGCTGTTGTTGAGATTCGTACCCACCAATTGACGATCGCACAACTTACCGATGAATTTTCGCTGGCACTCGACTTTGTGCAAGACCCCGGCAACCTGGGAACGATCATCCGAATTGCCGACTGGTTTGGGATAAAACAGGTGCTTTGTTCCGAGAATTCCGTTGACTGCTACAACCCGAAAGTGATCCAAGCTAGTATGGGCGCCATCTTCCGGGTGCAGGTTCATTACCTCGATCTTGAAAAATTGGCCAGCGAAGCCCATCAAAGCCAATTGCCGGTTTACGGCACATTTATGGATGGCGAAAACATTTACTCTTCGAATCTTTCAGCCCATGGAATTTTGGTGATGGGCAATGAAGGGAACGGCATTTCGCCTGCTCTTGCAGATAAAATCCCACACAAAATTCATATCCCTTCATTTGCCCGTGACAACGGAAGATCTGAATCGTTAAATGTAGCCACGGCAACCGCCATTTGTTGTTCCGAATTCAAACGAAGAATCTTTTAGCTTATCTTTCGGCACGAAACAAGGCCGCTACTTCGGCAGGAGGTTCGGTTGAATCAAACCCAATGGCAGAAAGCTTGTTCTAAATAAAAACAAACAGATAAGGTGACACAGACACGCATCAATAAGTATTTAAGTGAAGTGGGTTATTGCTCGCGCCGGGCGGCCGATAAACTAATTGAAGCAGGAAGGATAACCATCAACGGCACCGTTCCTGAAATGGGAACAAAGGTCGCTCCGACCGATGAGATCCGGGTAGATGGGAAACTAATATCAGAGCCCAAAGACAAGCCGGTTTACATGGCCTTTAACAAACCGGTAGGCATCGTGTGTACGACAGACACCCGAGTGGAAAAAAATAACATTATTGAATACATCAGCTATCCCAAACGGATTTTCCCCATCGGCCGACTCGATAAACCCAGTGAAGGACTGATTTTCCTAACCAATGATGGCGACATTGTGAATAAGATTTTACGTGCCCGGAATAACCATGAAAAAGAATACCTGGTTGCGGTGAACAAGCCCATCAACAAAGAATTTATACAAAGAATGAGTCAGGGGATTCCGATTTTGGATACGGTAACCCGCCCATGCGAAGTCGAGCAGATCGGTTCTCATGAATTCAGAATCATCTTAACCCAGGGGCTTAACCGGCAAATCCGCCGCATGTGCGAATACCTGAACTACGAAGTAATCAAACTAAAACGGATTCGAATTATGAACGTTTCGCTGGATGTTCCGGTTGGGAAATGGCGTTACCTCACCGCTAAAGAGTTGAAAGGCATTAATCAACTGGTTTCAGACTCATCAAAAACACATGACCCGGAAAATCATGGATTGTGAAACAAACAAGGTTTCATCCGGACAAATGGGCTAATTACCTCCGGGATGTTAATTTACCTGGAACCAAAAGCTCCAAATTATTATTCAACCAAATAAAATTGTAACTTAGCCGAAATTTCGGGCTCAAAAATAGCGCTAAAAAGACCAGACCCACTCCTTTCAGTCGTTCAGTATAGTTCACTTTTTTTGATCCTTTTTATTGAAAAAAGCCATTTTCGCCTCATTTACAAGCGTGAAAAGTAAAGCCCGGTAGCAATATCGGAAACCTGTTTTGCCATTCTTTCGTAGGCTGGTAAGTACATAGTATGAGTATTCACTAATAATTTAATATAAACAGAATTTATGGGTAGGTCTCAAGAAACATTTAACAAAAAAGAAGTACGAAACAAGAAAGAAAAAAAGAGAAAAGAGAAAGAGAAGAAACGATTGGCCAGAAAAGATGGTGAAAAATCCAACAGTCTGGACGATATGATTATGTATGTTGATGAAAATGGAAATTTCACCGACACACCCCCCGATCCATCTCAAAAGGCAGAAGTTAACATTGAAGACATTGAGGTCAGTGTTCCGAAGAGTGATCCCAACGAGAAAATTGACCCGATACGCAAAGGAACGGTGACTTTTTTCAACGATTCAAAAGGCTACGGATTTATCCGCGATTCAGAAACGAAAGAGAGTGTTTTTGTCCACATCAACAATGTGCAGGAAGACATTAAAGAAGGAAACCTGGTTAGTTTCGAGGT
>JAGXIR010000190.1 GCA_024635605.1 Sunxiuqinia sp. | reverse complement strand
TGGCACATGGATTACCCGTTGATCACCCGGTGCATCACGCGATGGAATTTATGGCCGAACGCACCGCTGAGCTTTCAGAAGGAAAGCTGATCATTGATATATACCCGGCCGAGCAGTTGGGATCCGAGCAGCAGTGTGTTGAATTGCTGCAAATCGGCAGTCTGGCGATTACCAAAGTGTCGGCCGCCGTTATGGAAAGTTTTACTGACGATTACAAGGTTTTTGGCCTTCCTTACATTTTCAAATCAAAAGAACATGCGTTTAAGATTATGGATGGTGAAATAGGGCAGGATCTCCTGTTGAGTACCGAAAATAAATGGATTCGCGGCTTGACCTATTACGACGCTGGTTCGCGCAGCTTTTACACCAAATCGAAAGCCATTACTCATCCGGATGATTTGGACGGGATGAAAATCCGGGTGATGCGCAGCATTACCGCAGTGGAGATGACCAAAGCATTGGGTGGATCGCCGACACCGATTTCGTGGGGTGAACTATACACCGCCTTGCAAAGTGGCGTGGTTGATGGCGCCGAAAACAATCCGCCCAGTTTCTATACTTCCCGCCATTACGAAGTTTGTAAATTCTACTCGCTCGATGAGCATACCACCATTCCCGATGTGTTGGTATTCAGCCAGATTATCTGGGATAAATTGAGCGAGCAGGAAAAGGAATGGATTCAGCAGGCGGCCGATGAGTCAGCGGTGTTGCAACGTAAACTGTGGGCCGAATCCGAAATTGAATCCCTGGAAGAAGTCCAAAAAGCGGGTGTGCAAATTAATTATCCAGACAAAGCCCCTTTCATTGAAAAGGTGCAACCCTTGCTGGAAAGTTACAAGGACAAACCAGTCATCTATTCCTACATCAAACGAATACAAGCCGTTGAATAAAATCAAAATAACATGACTGTACGAAATTTTATTGACAAATCACTGGAGTGGATCTTGGTCTTTTTGATGAGTGTCTTGGTTATTGACGTGCTGTGGCAGGTTATTAGCCGTTACATTATGAATTCGCCCAGTAGTTTTACCGATGAATTAGCAGGTTTTTTGCTGATTTGGGTGGGTTTACTCGGTGCGGCCTATGTTGCCGGGAAACGCGAGCATCTTGCCATTGACCTGCTCATCCAGAAAAGTTCGCCCCAAAGAAAATTTAAGCTCGAAATGATCATTAGTGCCATCATTGTTCTATTTGCCATTACGGTGATGATGATTGGTGGCTCGTGGTTGGTTTATACCCGGTTTTATCTGTCGGTTAAGTCGGCCGCTTTGGGTATGCCGCTGGGAATTGTTTACCTGGTATTGCCCTTAAGCGGTGTTTTGATCGCCTATTTCGATATGGATAATATGTACAACATGGTTAAAGAAAACCGGAAAAACTAAGCTTATGGAATTTCTTGAAATATTTGTGCTCATTTTCAGTTTTATTGTTTTGCTGGTGATCGGCGTACCCATTGCATTTAGTATTGGGATTTCCGGAATTTTGACCATGTTGGTCAGCATTGATATGATTCCGGCTCTGACGACGTTTTCACAGCGTATGGCTACCGGCCTCGATAGTTTTGCCTTGCTGGCCATTCCATTCTTCATATTAGCGGGAAACATCATGAATAGCGGAGGAATTGCCATCCGCCTGATTGACTTTGCCCGTGTATTGGTTGGCGGAATTCCCGGTGGAGTGGCCATTGTGAACGTGTTGGCGAATATGCTTTTTGGAGCGATTTCCGGTTCGGCTGCAGCTTCGGCATCAGCCATCGGTAGTATTATGGGGCCCGAAATGAAGAAGGAGGGTTATCCTGATAACTTCAGCGCTGCAGTGAATATCACGTCGGCAACCACCGGCTTATCCATTCCTCCCAGTAATATTCTCATCGTATACTCGTTGGCCAGTGGTGGCGTGTCTATTACCGCGCTGTTCCTGGCGGGCTATGTTCCCGGGATCCTCACCGGGCTTGGAATTATCATTACCGCGGTGACCATGCTGATATATAAACGTAAAGGAACCAAAGCGGCCGTAAAAGCTTTAGGTATTGCTGCACTGATTGGTGCCGCACTGGTTTTAGCTTTCCAAGGAGTTTCAATGGCTCGCGCAACGTTTAACCCAACGGTGAATCGTATTTTATTGATCCTGTTTTTAATTGCCTTTGCCATTTTTGGTTTTATCAAGACTAAAAACAACAAAGCGAAAGCGTTGGAAGGATCGAAGAAACTTTTGGATGCCATTCCAAGTCTGCTCATGTTGATTATTGTGATTGGAGGAATTGTTGCCGGCTATTTCACAGCGACTGAGGCATCGGCTATTGCCGTTTTGTACTCCCTAATCCTGGCCTTTATCTATCGGCAAGTTTCTTTTGGCGATCTGCCGACGATTATTCTGCGTTCGGTAAAAACAACTGGTATTGTGTTATTGCTGGTTGCCACCTGTTTGGGGCTGTCGTGGATTATGGCTTATGAAAATATTCCGCAAAATGTAAGCGAAGGCCTGTTGTCTGTATCAAGCAACCCCTTTATCATCTTATTGCTCATTAACCTGATCCTGCTTTTTGTAGGCGTGTTTATGGACATGACTCCGGCAGTATTGATCTTTACGCCTATATTCCTGCCGATTGTCACTGCGATGGGTGTTGATCCGATTCACTTCGGTATCATTATGGTGCTTAACCTAAGCGTGGGACTTTGTACTCCGCCAGTTGGGTCGGTACTCTTCATCGGCTGCAGTGTGGCCGGCTTAAGTATCGACAAGGTGATCAAGCCGCTTATCCCCATGTTTTTAGCCATGGTGGTGGTGTTGTTGATGGTTACTTACCTGCCTCAACTGAGCTTGTGGTTACCTGCGAAATTTGGATTCTAACGATTTGATAACAAATAATTTGAAAGGCCGGAATTGTTCATTGTAACAGTTCCGGCTTTTCATTGTCCTGCAATCGAAGGGGTAATCACTTTTAAACAAACAAAAATAACCGCTTGTTAATCATAGAGGTATTTTGTATTATTGATCTCCGAAATGCAGAAAGTTATGAAAAACTCCAGCTATCGTTTATACTTAGTTTCCATCGGCTTGTTTTTACTGTTTATGGTTGGAAACACTCCGGCATTTTCGCAGGAAAATAGGAACCAAACAGAGTTGGATCAGCAGGTGAAAGATTTTCTGGAAACGAGTAAAAATAACTGGCGCGACATGAATGTGCCGGAATCAGACGGCCAACTGCTGTATAATATCATCATCGAAAACAACTACACGCGAGCCGTTGAAATTGGAACATCGACAGGCCATTCGGGGATATGGATTGCCTGGGCGCTAAGCAAAACAGGCGGTAAACTGATCACCATTGAAATTGATAAAAGAAGGTACCTCGAAGCGCTGGCGAATTTTAAAAAAGCTGGCGTATTGGATTACATCGATGTGCGGCTTGCCGACGCCCATGAGCTGGTTCCTGCCCTGGAAGGTCCGTTCGACTTTGTGTTTAGCGATGCCGACAAAAGCTGGTACATCAACTATTTCAAGGATTTGGACCCCAAGCTTGAGGTGGGGGCTTGTTTTGTTACGCACAATGTTAGCCGACATAGCAACTTCAACTTTTACCAATATGTCAGCCAACTTCCTAATTACAAAACAACACTCGACAACCGGGGCGCCGGCATGGCCATCAGCTACAAAAAAGCAGAGTAGGGGGCTGGAAGTTTCAAATTCCAACTTCCAAAAAGTCCAACCACTGATGCAATTAAATGACCACCAATGACCAATCCCACTTGCTTATAGCGATGGAATCAACAGTGCATTGCGGTTGGTATGCTTTTCGCCAATGAAAAAGGTAAGGGAAAATTCGTGTGATCCGCTGGAGTAGTTGGATAGTTTTGAAAGGGTATAATCGTAGCTATAGCCAATTTTGAAGTGGTTTTTCATCACCCCGATCATGGCAATCACCGCATCGGGCTGCACGCCCAGGTTTTGGCGGTACCAAAGTCCGCCGGCCAGCGATTTTTCGAGGATATACATGCCCAGGTTGATCTGCTTGAATGTCCCTTGCTGTTGGTAAATGATGTTGGGCGAAAGGGTAAATTCGCGCGACAGCAAGCCCCGGTACAGCTTGTGGGTTCGTGAGCCGGCATGCAAGGTTATTTTCATGGGCAGATGGCCTTTCTCATCGCCAACAAAAACCGACTCGTCGGGCTGGGTTAAATGCATCAGGCTGAATCCAAAATAGAAGGAGTCGTATTGCCCCAGGGCTCCTAGGCCAAAATCGGGGTACAGCAGACTCGCATTTTCGGGCTGCTCCCCATTCCCCGGAAACGTAATCCCGGTCAGCTGGTCAATCATATCCGGAAAGATGAGCCGTCCGTAGTCTAGTTTCTTATAAGTCATTCCAAGCTGAAGACCGAGATCGAAAAACAAACGCTCGTTGATTTTTACATGATGCGAATAGAACAAATAGCCTGATGAAGTCTCGATCAATCCGTTCAGTTCGGTGCTGTTTTGAAATTGCGCGCCCAGTCCGCCTTTCATCTTTTCAAAATACTGATCGTACGACAAGCTGTAATTGACATAGGTGTTTCCTTTTTGTGGCCATTGGTTGCGGTAGTTCAACACCAGTCGTGGCGCCGCCGAAGTACCGGTAAACCCTGGATTCAGGTAGAGTGGGTTGGCGTAAAACTGCGAGTAGTTTGCATCCTGGCCATTGGTCAGCATGCCACAACTTATCAAGATAAGAATAAAGAGAGCCTTTTTCACGCGAAATTCAGATTTGGGTTGCCCGGTTTTACGGCCAGTAAAAGTAACATTTATGATTGAAACGCGCAGAAGGAAAGCCTCTTCGTGCTGCAAAACAGGAATTGAACAAGCTATAGGTTGCGGATTAGCGCGGGAACAGCCTTGTCAAAGTGGGTTAATTCAGGAAAAATGACCGAGATGGTTATACTATGCATCGGGTGAATGAACTGGCCTTGCCGGTTTAAAATCGCGCCCAGGTAATTCACTTTAAAGTCGTTGAAGTCGTAACCCAGGTTCAAAGATAGCTGGCTGTTGCCCGTATCGAAATTCGGAAGAAAGCCGATACCAGCTTCAACCTGCTTTCGCTGAATGGTTACTTCGGCAAATGCCTGCACAAAATCGGTGCTGTAATGCAGTACAGCGCGGGGCCGGATCAGGTAGCTGCGCGACAGCAAGCCCCGCTGACGCCAGGTGAAAATCTTTTCCGCATGCAGCAACAGATTATACACATACGTACTTAACTCGTTAGTTTGTGGATTCTTTTTGAAGGACCACCTGGCTTTGCCCGAAATACCAACGGAGCCATGGTAATCAGAAAATAAGATTCCTGCTCCTGCCACCAGCTCGGTGGTTCCAAAAAAACCGCCCAGCGGCGACGAGCTTCCTGATTGTAGGATCCGTTCAGAGACAAACACGCTCAACTCCCGCAATGGTTGATGAAGTCCCAGGGTAACGGATGGAATCAGATACTTACGGTTGGCCTTGGGAAAATATTTGGCGATGGAAGCTTCAGCAAAAGGGGCAAACACCTCTTGGGTATAGTCCATTCGAATTCCGCCCAAAAAGCCCAATCCGAGCGACTTATTTCGGACAAAAAAGTCGTGACTGGCCAGTTTTAACAAGGCTTGTGTGTCTTGGCGCCGGGTGCTTTGCAGCGCCACCATCAAGCGGTCGCCACGGGTTGCCCCAACAAACGACGGGTTGAGCAAAATGGGTGTGGTGTAGCGCTGAATGTCACTGAACTCTTGCGCCCTGCCTGGTTGGAGGAGGGTGATGAACACAAGAAAGATCAAGATCATTCCGGATCGATTCACTGGTATTTCATTTTAATGATTAGTATGCCTGGGGTTCAATTCCTCTTTCAAATGCAGGAAGGAAGTGCAACAAGTCGTGCATCAACTCCTTTTTTTGCTCGGTGGTCTGCAGCATGGCCTCCTTCAGCTTGCGGCTTTCTTTTTCCAAAATCTCTTTCGAGATTCTCCCCGACATGTTGGTGATCACTGTGTAGGCCTCAAAGGCGATGAGTAATTCCTGGTCAATCACCAGATCAATAAACAAGGACAGGTGCATGCTGTAATCCAGTCCGTTTTCCCAACAGGCCGAAACCAATGGCTGTAATTCGTTGGCGTACTTTTTATTTTCGATGGCCTGAATAAGCAACGGAATGGCATCACTTTGCTTAATTTCGGCGAACAGCATGCGGACTTGTGATTTCACCTCGGGGCTGTTGGAGGTGTGCAGCAATTCAACCAAAACCGGAATGTAATTGACGTTCCCCTTTTCTTTAAGTTCCGCAATGGCATGAACTGCCGTGTCGGTATTGTCCGAATTTAAGCGTTCAATGGTGCGTATGCTGATTTTTTTTGATGTCTCTTTCGTCATGAGCTTTTACTTTAAGCTGCAAATTTAATGCTACTTTGACACATAGCAAGTGAAACCAGAATTTTTCGAATGAGTCAAAGTGGAAGTAATTCCAGCATCTGCAAGAGGCCAGGACGGATGTAATCTCCGGGATCGGCTAGAACTACCGGCTTGAAAAGTTGCTCTTTTTTCATACATTGCACCGGCGGTAAAAATCGGAAATGATTGATAAGTCCTTAAATATTGATCTCAAAAACGGCATTCCAGGCAGTTATGATACCTTGTATTCGTTAACGGCGGCTCGCTTAAAAAACTATTGCAAGATTTTTATCAAAGATCATGTTCTGGTTGAGGATCTTGTTCAAAATGCCTATGTGCGGTTGTGGGAAAAAAGAGCGCTGATCCAGCCGGATCGATCAGTCGAAAGCCTGTTGTTTACCATCCTTCGAAATCATTGTTTAAACCATATTCGCGATCAAAAATTGCAGGCAGAGTCTTTCTCGCTGGATGAATACTCGTGGAGCGAATTGCAGCATTTGTATCAAATCGACTTTTCGGGGAGAGAAGACAAAACGCTTGAAGAACAATTGTTCGAAGCCCTGAAAAATGCCATCGACCGCCTTCCCGAACGGCAGAATCAAATCTTGGTGAAATGTAAAATCGAAGGATGCCGGCAGCAGGATGTGGCCGACGAGCTTGGGATCTCACTTAAAGCGGTGGAGAAAAATTTGGCCAAAGCCAGGAACCACCTGCGTCAGGATTTAATTGCCCGGTTCCCCGAACTTTCCTTACTTATTTTGATGATTCTCAGGTAAGTGACCATCCTTATGCCGAAATATCGCGGGGCCTTTCATTGGGGCATTCGATTAAAGAAGTGTCTTTCCGAACTTGTTTCGGAATCTGTTGGCCAAATACACCAAGAGCAGTGGACTGCTTTTTGACCCTTCCGTTCCGATGGACATCGGAACACCTACCCTTTGACAAGGGCAGGTAATCCAACCGCCGGCGACAGTGCGAACTCCGGTGCCGCCGTTATCGGCCATCGCTGCTTTCACAAGGCGAAGTGTGGGGCTTAAGGATTTCGATCTTTCATCAAGTTTGCAGGATGGCGTTTCAAGCAGGCGGGCTTAGGCGGCCTACGAGGGTTTGGCTATGGAAAACAAGGGAAGGAAACCGCGATGGCACTGGCTAAGAAAAGCCTGTTTGACGATCCTGTAGTCAGGATCGGAGTTGGTTTTCGGGGAGTGACTGATCCGTAGTTTTCCAGCCAAAGCATCGTCAGCCTTGATCTTTTTTGGTTCCTTTTTGGCATCAAGGCAAAAAAGGAACTGGGGCTTGGGGCAAAGCCCCACCAACGCGGCCCGGGGGGACCTGAGTATAGATGCTATTCGTTGTTCTCTTTGTTCTATTGCATAAATCTAGCAAATACGAATTAATTGATCCAAGAAAAATAATTCTCTCCAAGGGGGTAGGGATTTTTGAGTTCCCGTGTATTGATATTGAAAGGCTAATCGATAATGAAAGAGAAAATACAACAATATTTAGAAGGTAAACTGCTGGGAAAAGAGCAGCAAGCCTTGCTTGACTGGCTTCGGGAAAAAGAACACCAACAGGTTTTTGATTCGGAAAAAGCCAGGTGGTGGAAAGAAAGGCAATTGAGCCGGGAAGGGCGAACATCAGACATGGGGCAAGTTCGCCTTCGTGAACGCTTAAAGGAAAAGCAGCAGCTGAAGCGGTCGGCACGTTTGCTGAACTGGTACCGCTACGCGGCCATTGCCTTGTTGGTGGTCGGTTTGTCAGGGGCTGTGTTGGTGTACAATAAGCCGTTCAATACCGAACTTCAACTCACCCAGATTCATACGGATCTGGGGCAAATGTCAACGGTGATCCTACCCGATGGAAGTAAAATCTGGGTCAATGCCGATACCAAATTAACTTACGACAACCAATACGGGATTCACAACAGAGCAATTCAGGTTCAGGGCGAAGCTTATTTTGAAGTGGCCAAAAATCGCAAGAATCCGTTTATTGTTGATTTGGGAGCCCTGAAAGTGAAGGTGACCGGCACCCAATTTGGCGTTTCCAATTACGACGATCTGAATGAGGTGAATGTGGTACTGGAGGAGGGGAGTGTGGATATCCAATCGGCATCAGATAAATTTATCACCAGCCTGAAACCGGAAGAGCTGGCCGTTTTTAATAAAAACACCAACACCATCCAAACCAGGAAAGTTAAACCAGCGAATTACACGTCTTGGAAAAATGGCATATTAAATATCTTCGAATTGCCACTGGAGCAACTGGTTGTTAAACTGGAGCGGAGATACAATCAAAAGTTTGAAGTTGATCCGTTGGTGAAGGATCTTCCTTATACGTTTAGTATTGAAGGGGAATCGCTGGCAGAAGTGATTCATTTAATTGAGCGGATTTCTCCAGTCAAAGCACAGCAAGAAGGAAACATCATTAAATTGAAGTATATGAAGCACTAAATGAGTCTAAAAAAAACAGGAAAGTGCTGTAACACTTTCCTGAGGTCTAACATGTCATTGGTCGATGACAAATTTTAAAAACCTTTTAATTCAGTTCAAAATTATGAAAAAAAAATTAGGAATCTGGGGATTCTTGTCCCCAATTGTTAAATCTCAAACGGGAAGAATTATGCGGTTAACGTTTCTCTTTCTTCTGGCCGGGCTCCTGCAGGTAACTGCAAGTTCCTATGGTCAAAATACGAAGCTCAACCTCAAGCTGCAAAATGTAGCAGTTCGCGACGTGATGCAAGCCATCGAAACTCAAAGCAAGTATCGATTTGCTTACAGTTCAGAATTCATTGATTTGGATCGAAAAGTGGATCTTTCCATACAAAATCAAAGTATAGACAATACGCTGAAAGCTTTATTTGATGGTTCAGGAATTACCTACGAGGTATCGGATCGGTTAATCATGCTGTATGGCAAAACCGATCGCTTGAATACTCAGCAACAGGCCAGAACAATCAATGGTCGGGTCACCGATGCTTCCGGAGAATCGCTCCCCGGGGTAACTGTTTTATTGAAGGGAACGATGCAGGGAACAGTCACTGATTTTGATGGTAATTATTCCGTTTCAGATGTGCCTGCCGATGGAACGCTGGTTTTTTCTTTTGTAGGAATGCGAAGCCAGGAAGTATCTGTTGCCGGAAGAACAGTTGTAAACGTCGTGCTGGAAGAAGAAATGGTGGGCGTTGATGAAGTGATTGTGGTTGGCTATTCTGTTCAGAAAAAATCAACACTGACTGGCGCGGTATCGCCTGTGAATGTTGACGATATGTCAAAGCGTCGGGTTGCTGATCTGTCGCAGGCTTTACAGGGGCAGGTGGCTGGTGTGCAGGTAAGTCAAAGTACCGGTGCTCCGGGAGATGAGATAAATATCCGCATCAGGGGTGAGGGAACAATTGGAAATAACAACCCGCTGTACATCGTTGATGGCGTGCCCACCCGCGAACTAAGCTTTTTAAACCCGGCTGATATTCAGTCGATGACTGTGCTGAAAGATGCTTCTGCCGCCGCAATTTACGGATCGCGTGCTTCTGCCGGGGTAATCATCATTACTACCAAAAGTGGTGTAAAAGGGAGGTCTGTGTTTGATGTCAATTACTACCGCGGTGTTCAAAATGCGGTAAACCTACCAAGCTTGTTAAACACGGAGCAGTATATGCATGTTGTTGAAAAAGCATGGAACAATGCCGGTTACGGCGGAACAAACCCTTATACAGCCGACAAAGGAAGAGCAGATTTCGCCAACACCGATTGGCTGGATGAAGTTTTTGAGCCGGGCTATTCTCAAAATATCCAGCTTACGGCAAGTGGCGGCAACGAAAAATTGCAATACCTGATTTCAGCAGGTTATTACGACCAGGATGGTATTGTTGTTTTTGACAACGACAAATACCAACGATATAACTTCAGGACCAATATCAATGCTGATTTGACTGACCGGATTAAAATCGGGACCAATTTGCAGCTTTCATATGCCGCCCAGGATAAATTGTCGTCCAAAGGCGATGCGCCGGGAATTATACGCCATGCTTTGCTGCGCCCACCGCTCATTTCTGTTTATAAAGACCCAAGCGATCCCACTTATTCGGAAAGCGACCCGTTTACCGATTTGCCGTTTTACCTTCACAATAACCGGGACAACGGAGGATGGGAAAGTGACAAATACGAGTGGACCCAAAATCCGGTCGCACTGGCTTATTTTACGGATGATAAACGATCCAACTTCAAAACCTTTGGCAATCTTTATGGCGAGGTGTATTTCTTAAAAGATAAGTCGCTGAAGTTCAGAACCAGCGTTGGTATCGATTTGAATTTCACCCACAACAAGGCATTCTACCGAAACTTTGGAGATGATGATGGTGGCGGCAATGAGCTCGATCAAGGCACGGGCCGGCAAAACCGTCCAAATGGGTTGAATGAAGACCGTGGCGAAGCACTGACTGTCTCCTGGAACAATACGTTGAACCTTAACAAAACCATTGGAAAACATGCCATTAACGCTTTGGTTGGAAGTGAGTTTATCACCAATTATGCGTCAAGTATCAATGCGTCCAGAAGGCGTTACGAATACGACACAGAGAAATTCACTTACATCGATTTTGGAAGCACCGAACAGGATTTGTGGAACGGTGGCTCAGGCTCCGAATGGTCGTTGTTGTCATTCTTTGCCTCGGCAACCTATGTGTATGATTCAAAATATATGCTCACGGCAAATTTCAGGGCTGATGCGTCTTCGCGTTTTGCCGAAGACAACCAGTGGGGTTACTTCCCTTCGGTTTCCGCAGGATGGAAACTTTCTGAAGAAGATTTCATGGCGCAATACGACTGGCTTTCCGACCTGAAACTCCGGGCAAGCGTTGGCCAACTCGGTAACCAGGAGATTGACAATTATGCCTACCTCACCCTCATCAAAAAAGACGGCGACAAATATTTGATTTCCAGGTATGGGAATTCCGATCTGAAATGGGAAACCACCATGCAGTACAACTATGGTGTCGATGCCGGCTTTTTCAAAAATAAATTGTATTTGTCGGTTGATTATTTCCAAAAAAACACCACTGATATTTTGCTGCCCATTTCGTTGCCAAAAATCGTTGGCGATGTGCAGCCAACCATTGTGAATGCCGGTGAGGTCAGTAATAAAGGGCTTGAGTTTGGTGTGACCTTGCGAAATAGTGAAAGGACGTTTAAGTATAGCATCAATGCCAACTTTTCAACCGTTAAAAACAAGGTTGAAAAATTGCACCCGAACCTGCCCAGCATGATTGGACAGGTTACCCGCACCGAAGTTGGGCAACCACTAAATGCCTATTACGGATATGTCTTTGACGGAATCTACCAGAATAATGCTGAAATTGACGAACATCTTTTTGAGACCGCCAACCCAACAGTTGTTCCGGGCGACATCCGTTTCAAAGATTTAAATGCTGATGGCAAGATCGATGACAACGACCGTGGTTTTATTGGCGATCCCAATCCCGGAATTTTGTATGGGCTGAATCTTTCCGGATCGTACAAACGATTTGACTTGTCTTTCCTCTTTCAGGGAATTGGGCAGGTGGACCGTTACAACGATTCGAAAAAGATTGTTGATTACGATACACGCCCGTTTAACTACACCACCGGGATACTCGACAGTTGGGACGGCGAGGGATCAACCAACAGCAGGCCGCGTGTTAGTTTCACCGATAATGGAAGCAGCAGAATTTCCAGTATTTATATTGAAGATGCTTCTTTTCTGCGCCTGAAAAATGTTGAGTTGGGCTATTCGTTGTCCAAGATTCACAAGTTTGGCTTAAAGAACATCAGGCTTTATATTTCCGCCCAAAATGTGTTTACAATCACCAATTACAGCGGACTGGATCCGGAATCGACCGACCTGATGGACATGGGCACTTATCCGCAGTCGCGTTCGTTCATTGCCGGTGTTAACCTAAGCTTTTAATCAAACCATCAAAAAAACAAACAGATATGAGACTGAAACATAGCATATTTCTCCTTGCAACGCTATTTCTTGTGAGTTGCGAAGGTTATTTGACCGAAGATCCAATTGGATTGTTGACCCCGGAGCAGGTAAACCTGGAGCCAACAACAACCAGCGTAAATTATTCCGTGAGTTCATCATACCAATTACTTTCAAGTACCTTAAACATCATCGGTGAGTGGGGATGGGATGATGGCACTGTGACTCGGAATGATTTCATCTTGCACGATATCGCATCAGACGACATGCAGAAAAAATGGAATCCCGATGGCGATCAGGCCTGGATGGACCAATTCAATAACTTCAGTTTTGTTGCGTCCAATGGCGGCTTTAACGGGACCTGGAGTTATGATTATGAAGGAATCTCTCGTGCCAACACGGCAATCAGCTATTTGACCGATGCCGAAATGATGGGCAAGCTGAACATGGAAGCATCCTTGCAAGACCGCCTTTTGGGTGAATCCTATTTTTTGCGGGCCTTTTATTACTTCGATTTGGTAACTGTCTTTGGCGATGTGCCTTTGTTGCTGACTCCCCTCGCTTCTTTTGAGGAAGCTTACGAAGTGGCAGTCAGGGTTGATCAGACAGAAGTCTGGGACCAAATCAGTAGCGATCTGGCCAATGCAAAAGGCCTGCTTCCAAACAGTAAGTATTCGGTTGAGGCTGAGAAATGGCGTGCTTCCAAAGGTGCTGTCATTGCCATGCAGGCAAAAGTGGCACTGTTCAATGAAAATTGGCAGGAAGTGATCAACTTGGTCGGTGAATTGGAACCCTTGGGATTTTATCAGCTAAATGCCAACTACTTTGACAATTTTAGTGTGGCCCAGGAATTTGCTGAAGATGAAGTGATTTTTGCTTATGACCACCAGTCTTCGCAAACACCCCAAAAGGGAAATGGCTTGTGTGCATTGATTGGGTGGGGCTTTGTTGCGCCAGAAGCAAACTTTATCGGGGCATTTGAAGTCAATGATCCGCGCCTGTTTTACACAGTAGATATTGATGCAAAAAATGTAAACAAACTTTTGGGCACCTTGGACGGAACAAACAAAGGGAACGACGATTCGCCAAGCAACAGGGTTTTTATCCGTTGGGCCGATGTTTTGCTTTGGAAAGCCGAAGCACTTCTGGAAACCGATAAACCCGCCGAAGCTGTCGGGGTGATCAACGCCATCAGGCAAAGGGCACGTAATTCGGTTACGGCAAGCGGGGGCACAGCTCCTGCAGGCACCTTGCCCGACAGAAATGTCAGTGAAACAAATACCACCGTAATCAAAAACTGGTTGATCCACGAAAGGCGGGTGGAATTAGGTTTTGAATCGCACCGCTACAATGATTTGAGACGTTGGGGAATAGCAAAGGATGTTCTTGGCTCGCGCGGGTTTCAAGACCACAATTACTTGTATCCTATTCCGCAGGGTGAAATTGATAAATCAGGCGGGAGTATCACGCAAAATGCAGGGTATTAATCCTGCTTCATTCGACTTTTATTTATATCATTTTTAAGCAATATAGGTTGTCCAATAAATGAAAAAACTATAAAACTGTTTAAATTTAATTTTATCGTTCCGTTAGGAACAAAATATGGGTAGAAAAAACAATAATCTAAGTGTTCTCTTGTCCCGTACGGGACAAAATGAGCAGGTAGATGACTAACTTTCTACCCATATATTTTCCCTATGGGAAATTTTTTAAACAGCCACTATAAACGAAGACACAAGGAACGAACGAAAATGTTTGACAACCAATGCTTAGTGTTTTCGTGTTTCTGTTAGTGTTTTCTGACTTTGCCGGCCTCCTATTTTTATTCATTACAGAAATTAAAAAACATGAGAATCCTATTTTTATTAGCCGTCCTTTTTTTGCTGGCCCAGTGCAAAGCTCAAAAACCAGCGCAGACAAACACTTTCCTGGTACCTTTTACGAAGAACCTGGAAGTGAATCCGTGTTTAACCCCCTCCGATACCATCCGGTTTTACTGTCCGGTGCGCGAGGCTGAAGTCCGATGGGAGGAAAAAGATGTTTTCAACCCGGCCAGCGCGGTCAAAGGCGATACCTTGTTTTTGCTTTACCGGGCTGAAGATACGATTGGGAAATATAATGGAACCTCACGGATTGGATTGGCTTACAGTCTTGATGGTTACCATTTTGAAAAAAAAGCGGAACCTGTTTTGTACCCCGATCATGATGAGTTCTTGAAATACGAGTGGGAGGGTGGATGCGAAGACCCGCGACTGGTTGAAGATGAAAACGGCACGTATTACATGACTTACACTGCTTATGATGGCGACAAAGCCCGGCTTTTTGTCGCAAGTTCAACCAATTTAAGGCAATGGACGAAACATGGCTCTGTGTTTCAAAAGGCAGGAGACCAATTTGTTGACATGTGGTCAAAAGCCGGTTCGGTCGTAAGCCGCCAGGAAAACGGACGCATGATTGCCACAAAAGTCAATGGCAAATACTGGATGTATTGGGGCGAATCAAACATTTACATGGCAACTTCCGATAATTTAATCGATTGGTCGCCTTTGTTGGAAACCGATCCGCAAAAGATGCAGTTGGATACCATGCGCCATTACGACACGGCCTTTCAAATTGTGTTTTCAACACGTGAAGGAGAATTCGACAGTGAACTCGTCGAACCGGGGCCACCAGCCATAATTACCGAAGAAGGCATCCTTTTTATTTACAACAGTAAAAACAGTCCGTCGTTTGGCGACAAAAACCTGGCACCAGGAACTTATGCTGCCGGCCAGATTTTGATGGATAAAAATGATCCGACGGTGGTTTTGCAGCGGATGGATGACTGGTTTATCACCCCCGACCAGCCTTTTGAAATCACCGGTCAGGTTAACAACGTTTGTTTTGTGGAAGGTTTGGCTTTTTTTAAAAACAAATGGTTATTGTACTACGGTACTGCCGATTCGAAAATTGCGGTGGCCGAGTCGGATGCAAAACTGGATTGACAAAGACGAGTCAACTTTTTTTGTCGCATATTAAGATGTTTCGGGTTAGTAATATTCTGGATGAATATTTACTAGACCAGTCAAGTAATCGCTTTAGTGATGTGTCATTTGGTAGTTCGTTTGGCTACCTGCTTACAGGTCATTAACAAACAGTGGGAATTTGACAATTTATTACTAAAGCTTTAGCTTCAGTTTATGCAGTGAGGTTTGAGACGCTTCCATTAGATGGATTGGCCAAGCAAGAAGCTGTTTGGATTTGTCGTTCAATCCAGCTGTATGAGCGGTTAATGCAGTAAATAAAAAAGCCCCGGGAACCAAGTTCTTCCGGGGCTTTGATGCGTTTAGCGAGGATCAAATGTCGCTTCGGTAATGACCTTTTTTCGATCCTTGTCCGGGCGAAAACGAATACTATCTCCCTTGATGGTAGTTTTACTTTCAGAGAAACTCCAGGGATCAGCTTCAAAACTTTTGATTGTATTCAGACGGTCAATGAAAAAAAGCAAATAGTTATCGAGAAGGATGGTGAAATATTGGATTTACAAGCTTATAAAAGCCCGGAAACAGGTATTCTCAGACTCGACGAAGGAGATTATGTGATTGCGGTATCTCCGGCGAACAATGAATTTCTTCAACCAACCTTGAAGTAATCAATCAATTGATCTTTTACCTTAATTCAATTTCTTTATTGCCTGTTCCACCCCAAATTGTATCTTTAACGTAACCCAATAAACCTGGTAAAATGAGGCGAAGAACTTTTATCAAAACTTCCGGTATGGTTACTGCCGGAGTTGGACTGGCTGCCAATGTTTCAGCCGGTAATCTTTTCAATCAGAATAATAACCCGCTGCCCCGCTGGAAAGGATTCAACCTGCTCGATTATTTCAATGCTCAGGTGCGCGATAATCTTCCGGTGACTACTGACGACGATTTGAAATGGATGGCCGACTGGGGATTTAACTTTGTACGGCTTCCCATGGCTTACCCGCGATATGTTAAATTTGATCCATCCAAAGACATTACTCCCGAAGGTGTGTTGAATTTTGATGAGCAAAAAGTCGATGAAATTGAAGCGCTGGTTGAGCGCGCCAATAAATACGGGTTGCACATGAGTCTGAACCTTCACCGTGCTCCCGGTTTTTGCGTAAATGCCGGTTTTCACGAACCTTATAATTTGTGGCAGGATGACAAAGCACAGGAAGCTTTTTACGCACACTGGGATATGTGGGCCAAACGGTTTGCTTCAAAAACGCCGGATCAAATTAGTTTCGACTTGGTGAACGAACCCTGCACCCGCGAAGACATGAACGACCAGTTTTCCGGTCGAGGCCCGGTTCCCGGAGTTTTGTACCGGAAAGTGGCTAAAAATGCCATGGAAACCATTCGTGTACATAATCCCAATCACCGCATGGTGGCCGACGGAAACAATGTGGGAAGCGATGTGATTCCCGAAATCTTCGACCTCGACATTGCTCAGAGCTGTCGCGGTTATCATCCGCACTACATTTCGCACTACCGTGCCCCGTGGGTTTTTGAAAATCCCGATGAGGCACCGGAACCTGTCTGGCCGGGTGAAATTGACGGAAAACATTTCAGTCGCGAAGACCTGGAAGAATTCTACAAGCCATGGATTGCGGCAGTGGAAAAAGGAGTGGGCGTGCATTGCGGTGAATGCGGATGCTGGCGCGAAACTCCTCATGAAGTATTTTTGTCATGGTTTGGCGATGTGCTGGATGTGCTCACACCACATGGAATTGGTTATGGATTGTGGAACTTTCGTGGCGATTTCGGCATTATGGATTCCGGACGTACAGATGTGGATTATGAAGACTGGCACGGACACAAACTCGATCGCAAACTGCTGAATTTATTGCAGAAGTATTAATTTTTGGCAACTCTCTATTTGAACATCGTTTTGAAAAAGACGGGAAAACAACTCATTTAAATATCCTGATGTATTTGCCAAAAAACATAGAAAAAGCCTCGTTCTTTTATGTGGATGCCCATCTGCGTCCTGCTGCCGATGAGTGGGGCTCGCTTGCCGCTTGCTCTTGGGGACTGCGCCGCGCCATGGATTATTTTGTGGACGATGCTGACATAGAAGAAAATAAAATGGTTGTTTTCGGGCATTCCCGTTTGGGCAAAACATCGTTGTGGGCCGGTGCTCCCGACCAGCGTTTGGCAGCCATGGCTGAGTCGGTTTGGTCAAATGATGCTCAAAAAGATTATGCAGACTTTCTCAGTCGCCTAAAACCACATTTGAAGCAATATAAAGATGCAGGGCTGTATTATTTCAACTCATTTGATTTTGATGAACATCCTGAACCAACTATGAAAAAATAAACCGATGAAACCTATTCTCACTACTTTTGTCGCGCTTGCCGGACTGGCAGCGTGCACAACAACTGAAAAGACCGAATCGAGTCGTCTACCCAATATTGTTCTGATTAATATGGATGATATGGGCTATGGCGATGTTTCGCTGAACGGGGCAACCGGATTTTCCACGCCCAACATCGATAAAATGGCGGGCGAAGGAATTGTCTTTTCACATTTTTATTCGCCACAAGCCGTTTGCAGCGCTTCGCGTGCGGGATTGCTCACCGGCTGTTATCCCAACCGGGTTGGTTTTTCCGGCGCGTTGGATCACCGTGCCCAGATGGGGATCAACCCGGATGAGCAAACCATTCCCGAACTTTTGAAGGAAAAAGGGTATGCTACGGCTGTTTTTGGCAAATGGCATTTAGGGCATCATAAAAAGTTTTTGCCCTTGCAACATGGTTTTGACGAGTTTTATGGCATTCCGTATTCCAACGATATGTGGCCGAATCATCCGGTCAACAAGAACTATTATCCGCCTCTTCCTTTGTTTGAGGGGAATGAGGTGATCGAGGAAAATCCAGATCAATCGCACTTTACTCAGAACTTCACCCAAAGAACTCTTGAGTTCATCCAAAAGAATCAGGAGAATCCATTCTTTGTTTACCTGGCTCATCCCATGCCGCATGTTCCGCTTTTTGTGTCCGAGGCTTTTAAAGGCAAGTCAGAACAAGGACTCTACGGCGATGTGATCATGGAAATTGACTGGAGCATCGGGCAAATCAATCAAATGCTGGAAGAATTAAATCTGGCCGAAAATACATTGGTCATTGTTATTTCCGACAACGGTCCCTGGATGACTTACGGCAACCATGCCGGCAGTTCGGGTGGGCTGCGTGAAGGGAAAGGAACCACTTTTGAAGGCGGCCAGCGTGTGCCATGCGTCATGAAATGGAAAGGTGTAACACCCGAAGGAGCGGTTTGTAATTCCCTGACTGCTGGGATTGACATTTTGCCCACCCTGGCAACTCTGGCAGAAAGCCCCATACCGGAAAAGAAAATTGACGGTGTTAATTTGGCTGAACTGATCAAAGGAAATTTTGAAACGCAACCACGAAGCAGCTTCCTGTATTATTACCGGCGGAACAACCTGGAGGCGGTACGCAGTGGAAATTGGAAACTGGTGTTTGAGCATCACGGCCGAACCTATGAAAACAACACCATCGGGAAAGATGGCCAACCCGGGAAAACCCCGGAAAATGTGTTGATTGAGAAAGGCTTGTACGATCTTCGTCGCGATCCGGGCGAACGCTATAATGTGATGGAATTCTATCCGGAAGTGGTGACTGAATTGGAAGCGTTGGCCGATGAAGCTAGGGAAGATCTAGGCGATGATTTGACCGATTCTCCGGGAAATAACCGTCGAGAGCCCGGCCGGGTTGACGAATAAGGTTAGAAAAACCAAGTTTTATTCAAGCAAAAGTAGTTTTCATTAACTTCGTAGTATCAACTAAATCCAAAAGAACATGATCAATAATCAAACAGCAATACCGTTTCGAAAGCAAATTCTGATTGTCGCAGCATTTTTGTTAATTATCGTTCCTGCATCGGCGCAGCAATTTCTGAAAACCGACGGGCAGGATATCGTCAATGAAGATGGTGAAGCCGTCTATCTGCGCGGTGTAGGCTTGGGCAACTGGATGCTGCCCGAGGGCTACATGTGGCGCTTCGGAAAAGATGGCGATCGACCGCGAAGGATTGAGAAATTGATTTCTGACATGCTCGGAGAAGATGAAGCCGCCGCCTTTTGGCAATCATTTCGAGCCAACTACATCACTGAAGCCGACATTGAACGAATTGCTGAACTGGGCTTCAACTCCGTACGTCCGGCGCTAAATTCGAGGCTTTTTGTCACCGAAGGCGAGAACAACGAGTTTATTGACGAGGGCTTTTTGTTGCTCGATCAGCTAATCGCGTGGTGCAAGAAACATCAGTTGTATGTCATTATCGATATGCATGGTGCGCCGGGCGGGCAAACTGGGCAGAATATTGACGACAGCCCAAACGATATTCCCGAGTTGTTTACCGATCCGAAAAATCAGGATTTGCTGGTGGAGTTGTGGGTTCGCATTGCAAGGCGTTACAAGGATGAACCCACCGTGGCTGCCTACGATTTGCTGAACGAACCGCTGCCTGAAAATACCGGTGCTGCCGAAAGATACAAAGACCAGTTAGTGCCGTTCTACAAGCGTCTGATTCAGGCTATCCGGGAAGTGGATCAGAAACACATGTTTACCATCGAAGGCTACAACTGGTCCAACAACTGGTCGTTATTTGACGAGCCGCTGGATGACAACGCTTTTTACCAGTTCCATTACTATTGTTGGAATCGGCCTGACCATTTAAACAGTATCGAGCATTTTCTGGAACAGCGTGAGGAGCTTAACGTACCGGTGTGGGTAGGCGAAACCGGAGAAAAGGGCAATGCCATTTACTTTGCTACATCGCAGTATTTTGAGAAAAACAACATAGGCTGGTCATTCTGGCCGTGGAAAAAGATGGACACGCAAAATACACCTTATTCCATTTTGCCTCCGGAAGGATGGGATTTGGTCAGGGCTTATTCGCGTGGCGAGGCCAAACCTTCAAGAGAAGAGGCTGTCCGGATTTTTGCCGAGCTGGAGGAAAATATCAAACTCGAAAATTGTGTGTACCATCCCGATGTGGTCCATGCCATGCTGCGGCGGGTTCCCCTGCGCATTGAAGCGGAAAACTATGGGCACGACGGGATGGATGAGTCGTACTTTGTGCATGACAGCGACAGCAGATCGGAGAACTACCGTACTCAGGAACCTGTTCCTGTGGTGGTAACTGCCAACCTTGAGGGAAGCCGCACGTCGGAGCAGGCCATTCAGTTGAAAGCTGGCGAGTGGACCGCATATCGGGTCGAGAGTTTGCAGGCCGCAGCCTATCAACTCACCTTAAAAGCGCAAGCTCTGGCTGAAAATGCTCAACTGGAGTTGATGCTGAATGGCGAAAAACTGGAGCTGGAATTGCAAGGAGACCAATGGACATTCCAAAATTTGGGTAAACACAACTTCATCGAAGGCGATAACGAAATTAAAGTACAGGTGAATCGGGGAGAGGTGCTGATTGATTGGCTGGATGTTCATTGATTTTTAATACAACAAAAGCATTTCCATGAACCAGAATAAACTTACCTCAAAACCTGGGCGTATTTTCTCCATCGACATCATGCGGGGTCTGACCCTATTTTTGATGCTTTTTGTGAATGATTTATATGTTCCAGGCGTGCCGGAGTGGTTGGGACATACCGCTGCCGATTTTGATGGCATGGGCTTGGCTGACTGGGTTTTCCCCGGATTTTTGTTTATGGTTGGCCTTTCTGTGCCCTTTGCTTTTGCTTCACGCAAAAAGAAAGGACAAACCAACCGCGAAATTCTGTCCCATATTTTTGTACGTACCATTAGTCTGCTACTGATTGGAGTGCTGATGCTGAATACCGGACGAATCAATCCGGAACTGACGGGAATGAACCGCTTTGTGTGGGGAGTTCTGGTTTATGTTTGCATCTTTTTGGTGTGGAGTCAATATCCTCGGAACGCCACCCGAAAAAGGCTTTACCTTGGTTTGAAGGTATTGGGAGCTCTTGGGTTGCTGGCTTTGGCTGGTGTCTTTAGGGCTGGCGAACCGGGAAACGTACAATGGATGGAAACCGGTTGGTGGGGCATCCTCGGATTGATTGGCTGGGGCTACTTTGCGGCCACCATCACCTACCTGTTGGTTGGGAAGCGTTTTTGGGGCGTCGTTGGTGGCTGGCTCTTTTTTATGATCCTGAATGTCTTGTCGCCCTTGGGATTGCTGGCTTTTCTCGATCCTTTACAGCCGGTTTTTGGAGTGGTCATTGGTGGTAGCACGCCTGCTATTGTTTTGGCTGGCCTGGTGGTTGGTCTTTTGCTGAAAAAGTACGCTGCTAATCACTTCCGCTTTTTGGCGATTCTCGTGCTGCTTGGTATTTTATCGCTGGCTGCGGGTTTTATGCTTCGGCCCTGGTTTATCTTTTCAAAAATTCACGCTACACCAAGCTGGGGCATGGTTTGCAACGGCATCAGCATGTTGGTTTTTGCTGCGCTGTTCTACCTGCTCGATGTGTTGAAAAAAGAGCGTTGGTCGCGGGTTTTTCTCCCGGCCGGCCAAAATTCACTGACCACCTACCTGGCTCCCGATGTGGTTTATAACCTCATTTGGGGTTTCAGTTTACCCATTCTGTTTTATAAACAGGATGAAAGTCAGTTGCTGGCCGTGGCCGGATCGTTGGCCTGGGCCTTTGCGATGGTTGGTTTTGCTGCGCTTTTGTCGAAATTCAATATTCGGCTTAAGCTTTAAAAATAAGTTGACACACGAATCTGGAAAAAAAACAAGTCTATGAAAAATCTAAAAGTTCTTTTCGCATTGGCGCTCCTTCTTCTACTGAATATTCCTACTTATTCACAGGAAGTTCTGCCTGTTCGCGGCTTCTGCATTGCTGCACCACAAGTGAGTGAGTTGGATGATTTTATCACATTTATCGATCAGGAGCTGGCGCCGCGTCTGGTTAATGTGTTGGTGCTTCGTGTGGACTTTAATTACCAGTTTGAAAGCCATCCGGAGTTGAGGGATGAAGTGGCACTTTCGAAAGAACAGGTGAAGCGATTGGTCTACGGTTGCCAAAAACACGGGATTCGGTTGATTCCGCAAATCAATTTGCTGGGTCACCAGTCGTGGGCTTCGGAGCTCGGTAACTTGCTGAAAGTGTACCCGCAATTTGATGAAACGCCGCATGTGGAGATACCCGAAAACTACGAATGGCCCAATGAAGATGGCTTATACTGCAAAAGTTACTGCCCGCTGCATCCTGAAGTGCATGGGGTGGTTTTCGCATTGATGGATGAAATTTGTGAGGTGTTTGAAACGGACGCTTTTCATGCCGGAATGGACGAAGTGTTTTACATCGGCGATGATCAATGCCCCCGCTGCTCCGGTCGCGATAAGGCTAAGTTGTTTGCCGGCGAAGTCAACAAAATTCAGAATCATCTGGCACTGAATAACCGCCAGCTGTGGATTTGGGGCGACCGCCTGCTTGATGGAAAAACGACTGGCATGGGCATGTGGGAAGCCAGCATGAACAACACGCACCGGGCCATTGACCTGATTTCGAAAGAGGTGATGATTTGCGACTGGCACTACGAGCGTCCGGATAAGTCGGCGGTGTATTTCGCCATGAAAGGGCTGGATGTGTTGACCTGCCCTTGGCGGAATCCGGCGAACGCCGTTTTGCAAACACGCGACATGTTCGATTTCCGGGCTTCGGCAACCAGCCAGATGAAAGACCGCTACCAGGGAATGATGCAAACGGTTTGGTCGGGAGCCGGTGCGTTTATGAAGGAGTTTTACAATTCGGACGACAGCACGGCCAATACAGCCGCAAACTGTTTTCGGGCAATGTTTGAAGAGATTGAACAGCTGTCAGCCCACCAGAAACAGAACGAGAAATGAATCAGCTTAAAAATATTTTGGTGACCGGCGGCGCACAAGGAATTGGAAAAATCACCGTTCGTGAATTGCTGGCTGCCGGTTATGCGGTCACCGTTTTTGAAATTGATCAGGAAGCACTGAATGAGTTGACAGCAGACTTTCAAACCAAAAACTTACTGGCAGTCCCGATGGATGTGTCGGATGAAGAAATGGTGAAAGCAGGCATTCAGCGGTCGGTTGATCATTTCGGACGTATTGATGGCTTAGTGAATAACGCGGTGTACCAAGTGTTTACGCCTTTTTGCGAGTTGAGTCTGCAAGACTGGAATCGCGCGCTAGCCGTCAACCTGACCGGCCCTTTTTTATGTGTGAAATTTGCGGAATCAGCACTTCGCAAGTCGCGCGGAGCCATCATCAATATTTGTTCCACGCGGGCGTTGCAGTCCGAAGCGGGTACCGAATCTTATTCTGCATCAAAAGGCGGCTTGTTGGCGCTGACCCACGCTTTGGCCATGAGCTTGGGGCCCGATGTGCGGGTGAATGCCATTAGCCCGGGCTGGATTGATGTGTCGGGAGTGAAGAAGAAATCGGCTGCCAAACAATATGAACTGCGGGATGAAGATCACAAGCAGCATCCGGCGGGACGAGTAGGCCAGGCCGAAGATATTGCCAATATGGTTTTGTTTTTACTGAATCCGGCCAATGACTTTATTACGGGTCAAAATTTTGTCATTGATGGCGGAATGACGAAAAGGATGATCTATCAATAGCGATTTGATCGTTTAAACTTTTTCGCGAAGCGGGCAATTATTCGGGGCATGTTTGTCCACGATTTTAATCAAATCATCCCGTTTGATGGGTTTGGAGATATAGTCGTCGCAGCCTTCCTCCAGCGCCCGTTTTCGATCCGATTCCATGGCGTATGCCGTTTGGGCAATAACAGTCAGCTCGGGACGGATTTTTTTGATTTCTTTGGTCGCCGTGTAACCATCCATCACCGGCATTCGGATATCCATCAACACCAAATCGATTTCCGGGTTCGACTGGCATTGTTCAACAGCCGACAAACCATCTTTGGCACGATGTAGTTTGACACTGAATTCGCTCAGTACTTCTGCCAGATACAGGTAGTTGAACTCCTCATCTTCCGCTATCAGGATGTGAATTTGGTTTTTGCTCATCTGGTTTTATATCTTGTTTAAAATTACTGGGAAACAGGTTTTCAATATACTGGTTTCATTCCTATTTCCCAATAAAAATTCAGAAAAGTATCCGGCGCTACAAAGAATTTCTGCGAATAAACTCAAACGGACTTTTGATTCGTTTAAAATCACGCTTTAAAATCATCTCGGCGGCTATTTGCCCAATTTGGTCGTGATTCGTTGAAATGGTTGAAATTCCCTCACACAACAATTCTTTCACCGGGCTTTCGTTGTATGAAATAATTCCGATATCTTCACCCGGCACCCACTTTTTTTGTTTGATCAGTTTGATTAAATCAAACAAATCGTTGTCTGAAATTAAGATGTAAGCTTCGTGTTGGTGGATGTTTTCTTCATCCACTGAATTTAAAATTTGGTATTCAAAGCCATGAATCTGGTTGAAAATCTGAAACCCGCGGTTAATGTATCGCGAGTAGTATTCGTGTTTGGGAAAAACAAGGTTTAGACGCTTGTATTTTTTTAGCAGATCCAACGCTTTGCCCAGAGCATTTAAAATGTCCTTGTCATATTCCTGGTAAACCACCGGGTAGTCGCTCAATTCATCCAGGTTTTTGTCGATAATCAAAACTTTCTCTTTCGGAATTTTCCTGATGATTGGACCAATTTCGGCCTGTTCGTTTCTAAAGTGGGGTAAAATGACAAAATAGTCATAATGGTTCTGGTTGTCATTCAAAATATTTTCAAATTCAGTCAGGTCGTAGTTGTAAATAAACACGTCAACGCTTGCTTTTACACCCATCGTACTGATAAAAGAAGCGTACAAACTCCGTTTGTAATTGCTGAGCTTATTGAAGATGAGCGCAATTTTCAGCTTCTTGCTGACGGTTGTTTTATTCACATAGTACCCTTTGCCACGAACAGCCGACAACACACCTTGCTTTTTCAAATGAACATAGGCCTTTTCAACCGTATCACGCGAAAGCAGCAACTCTTCGCTGGTTTCGTTGATGGATGGAATCCGCTGTCCATGTTTGAATATTCCGGCTTCAATATCCGACAGGATGAGATCTTCCACCTGCTTGTATTTGGGGACTTCGGAGTCTGAGTCTATCCTTGAAAATTGTGTCATTTTTCGAGCCTGCAAAAGTTTGTGTTCGTTATTGGCTCTGTAAAAATAAGAAATCCCGCTTTCACCGAAAGGATGGCGCTGTTTTATTTGTGTTTTATTTGGATTGACCCGGGCCAGTATTTTGCAGAGTGTGCTTATTGCGAGGTAAAAACACTTATCTTCGCTTCGAACTAAATTTATGCTGATGAAGAAACTACGTTTGCTTCTGCTGTTTGTCTTGCTTGGGTTGGCAGCATTTTCACAAACCGATAAAAAGGAACAGGTGATCAAAGAAGGATGGAATTTTGGGGCGTTGCCTGCCATCACTTTTGATACCGATTTGGGCTTTCAGTATGGCGCGTTGGTCAATTTATACAATTATGGCGATGGCAGTCGTTATCCAAATTACAACCATTCGCTTTATTTCGAGGTTTCGCGTTTCACCAAAGGCAGCGGAATTTACCGTTTTTATTACGATTCGGACCAGCTGATTAAGGGTTTGCAAACTTCGATGGACTTGAGTTATCTGACTGATCAGGCCTATGATTTTTATGGGTTTAACGGGTATGATGCGGTTTTCAATGAGTCGTGGATTGATGATGAATCCGCCGATTATGTATCGCGTATGTTTTATAAGTACGACCGCAAACTCTTTCGTTGGAAGATTGATGTCCAGGGTAAAATCAGCAGTGAGAAATTTCGCTGGATTGCCGGATTGAACTTTCTGAACTTTGAGCTGGCATCGGTCAATCTTGAAAAACTGAACAAAGGGAAAAGCGACGATGACCTGTTACCCGATGTAGATGGCCTGTTCGAGAAATACCAGGAGTGGGGAATTATTTCGGAAGAAGAGGCTGACGGTGGTTTTGTTCCAACCTTCAAAGGAGGCTTGGTTTTCGATACGCGCGACAACAAGCCCAATCCCATGCGCGGGGTTTGGACTGAAGCGGTTTTGGTGGTTTCACCTGAAATTCTGGGCGCCGAAAGTTCCTTTACACAGCTTAGTTTAACACATCGGCAATATTTTACACTGATTCCAAAAGATTTGTCTTTTGCATACCGTTTGGCTTATCAAACGAGCCTGAGTGGTGAAGTGCCGTTTTATTACCAATCGCAGGTGGTGACTTCCATTATGACCGGATCGACTTCCGAAGGTTTGGGCGGCTCAAAAACCTTGCGTGGAATCCGGCGCAACCGGGTGGTGGGCGATGGTATCTTTTTTGGAAATGCGGAGTTGCGGTGGAAGTTTGCCCGTTTTCAACTAAAAAATAACAACTTCTACTTGGGACTGAACGGGTTTATGGATTTCGGACAGGTTACTGATAAAATTGACTTTGTACTTAATAATACTTCACTCACCGAACTCAGCCTGGCCAATAATGAGAAAGACTATTTTGACTGGGGTGCTGAGGAGATGCACGTGTCCTATGGCGCCGGGCTGCGCATCGCGATGAATGAGAATTTCATCATTGCCATTGACTATGGTTTAGCTGCTGACAAACGCGATGGAACTTCCGGCTTTTACATGGGCTTAAACTATCTGTTTTAATTGTCTATCCGGAATGCAGCCTGATCACCGAACCTGTCTTCTGCCAGTTGCATGCATGAGCATTCGATGGATCTGGACAAAAATGACCATCAAATGACTATCAATGACCAGAAATATCTCCGAGTAGGAAAACCAATAGCGATTCACATGGATTAGAGCCGGCTGATTGAGAGTTTGCTCAACGATGCACTTTCGCCATTTTCACCAAACCTTCCGCTTTGCAAATCTGCAGGATGGTTTCACTGGTTGACGCGATGTCACTGTCCAGTCCAACCGAAAAGCGAATCAAACCTCCGGAAAGTCCAATCTCTCTTTGCACATCTTCAGGAACTTCGGACGAGGTGCTCGTGCCGGAGCAGCTAAACAAGGTTTTGAAATAGCCTAAACTGACGGCCAGGTAGCCCACATCCTGTTCCTGCATTTTTTGCATCAGGGCATTGGCTTTTTGAACGGTTTCGGTGTCAATCGAGAGCATGCCGCCGTAGCCAAATTCCGGGTTCATCAACTGGCTGTGGAGCTTGTGCTGCGGGTGGCTCTTCAGTCCGGGGTAATTAACCGGAATGTTACTTTCTTCTAGTTTTTCGGACAGGTACTGCGCATTTTTGCTGTGCTGTTTCATGCGTAAATGCAGCGTGTGAATGTTTTTCAGTATGGATGACGAGCGCAGCGGATCAAGCACCGGGCCAAGTAACATTGCGGTTCCGTCATTCACATTGGAGAGCTCGTGAATGAACTGATCGGTGCCGCAAATGGCGCCGGCTACACAATCATTTTTGCCATTGATGAATTTCGTCATACTGTAAACCACAATGTCGGCTCCGAGTCTTGCCGGGGCCATAATCATGGGGGTGAAGGTATTGTCAACCATCAGTTTCACACCATGTCGTTTGGCAATTTCGGCCAGCTTCGGAATATCGGAAACCTGCAATAGCGGGTTGGTGACACTTTCGGTGTAAATAACTTTTGTATTTTTCTGAACGGCAGCTTCCACGCTTTCCAGGTTTGAAATGTTGACAAACGAAACATCAATCTGAAACTTCTTCAGGTAATTTTTCAAAAAGGCAAAAGTTCCGCCATAGGTGGTGACACTAGTCACAATGTGGTCGCCGGTATTGCAAAGCTGCAGCAACGCGCAGGTAATGGCAGCCATTCCCGAAGCCGTCACCCAGGCCGATTCGGTATCTTCCATGGCAGCCAGCGCATCTGCCAGGTATTTATTGCTGGGATTCCAATGGCGCGAATACAGAAAGCACCCTTGTGTGTGTCCCAAGAAAGTCTCAAACATATCGTCGCCATGTAAAAAAGTGTAGGTGGAAGAGTCAGTAATGGAAGGGTTCACGCCTCCAAATTCACCAAAATGCCGAAGTTTCTGAATGTGTGTCGCCGGATCGAAAGTTGCCATAGTTCATCAATTTTAAGTTGACTTCAATTTAGATGAACTTGTTTTGAAAAAGCATGATATTTCAACAACCCTAAGGCTATTTTATAACATCAATTTCCGGACATTTTAAAACCCTTTCAGAAAAAAAGCGACGGCAACGCCGATGTAATTGCCAAAGGCATAACCCAAAATTCCAACTGTTAAGCCTGAAATTATGAGTTCCTTGTTTTTTAAGGCTCCGGCAACAACCGGCACAAATGGAGGTGAAAAGGTGAGTGCCGTGATGGTGATGATGGTGGTGTCGGAATCAACCTTGAAAATCCACGAAAGGAAAACATGAATGGCCATGGAGCCAAATACAGCCAGAACGACATACAAAAAAAGATTCAAGAATTCAATCTGAAACATACTCCGCAAATCGCTCATGCTGGCAATGACGAGTGAAAACACGATGATGAAATACATGCCCAATTGAAATGTTTTTTCAATCCGATGAACCGATTTGATGGTGCTAAACACCAGTCCCAATGTGGTGATGGAAAGAATAACGGTCACCATTTGTGCCGATGGGGGAACAAGCAAGCTGAGTCCTCCGGCTATCGCAAAAATAAGTACCGACAGGCTAACTGCTTTCAGTAGTCGGGGCGCTCCTTTGCGGGTCAGCATACCCCGGTAATTGTCCATTTCGTTGGTTTTTACGCTCACTTTTGCAAACGCCAGCTTTGGTGTTTTACCAAATGGCGGTAAAAATGAATTGAACAACTGCTGCGCTACGGTCATCAAAAAAGCCAGGCAAATGGCGCCCAGCATGAGGTCGTAAGTGTGGGTGAGGATAAAAATATTCGGGTTGACATCTAACGCCGTGCTGATCGCGGCCAGGTTTGGTGTGCCACCACTATAAATCCCAACCAACATGCCCGAAATTTTCCAGGTCTCGGGAATATGGGATTCAAAAAGAAAGAAGCCCGTAAAAATGACTATCAGCAATGAAATCATGGCAAGCAGCAATGAAAAAAGTGCTTGTTTAGCCAGTTTTAGCCAGCGTCTGATATCAAGCGAAAACAAAAGCAAGGGAATGGCGATTGGAATGACCAAGGTGATAATTAAATCTTGCAAACTGGCGATATGATTGGCCAACAGATCGTTTTCAGTAATTAATCCCTGACTGAAAAATGCAGTGGCTTGTTCTTGCGGAAGACTCGCTTTGCTGGCCAGGAAATCGCGAAATGCCTCAGATTGTTTGGGGAATAGACCGATGTTTCCCAGCAGCATTCCGATGATATAGGCCATGACAACGGCACCAACTTTACTCAAAAACCTTGAAATGTGTGTCAGATAAATTAAGAAGACGGGTAGTGCGAAATAAAAAATAATTAACACAATTCCTGGAATCATGGTCAGCAGCATTAGTTTGTGCGTGTCAAATATAGGGAATAGTTCGTTTAGATCGTGTCTGGTTTCGATTCGGCCTCGCCTGCGGGTTTGACGAACCGCCGGATTTTGATGTTGAAATAAGCAAACAAAATACTCATCAGTGGACTGATGAGGTTGAAAAAACAGTAGGGTAAGTAGTCGAAAGTGGCCACACCCAGCACCCGAGATTGTGTTGCGCCACAGGTGTTCCATGGAATAAGCACCGAGGTCATGGTTCCCGAATCTTCCAGCGTTCGGCTTAATACTTCCGGTTTAAGGCCACGTTCTTCGTAAGCTTTGCGGTACATTCGCCCGGGAACCACAATGGCCAGGTATTGGTCCGACGCCGTGGCATTGAAAAAAATACACGTTCCTACCGTTGAGGTGACCAGTGCTCCGGTCGATTTGGCCATCTTCATAATCGGCCGGGTAATTCGCGAGAGTAAACCTCCGGCTTCCATAATCCCACCAAACACCATGGCTGAAAGAATTAGCCAGATCGTATCGAGCATCCCCCGCATTCCGCTGGTGCTGAGCAGGTGGTTGACATGCTCATTTTGGGTTGAAAGGGACACATCGCCAAACATGGCTTGCATAAAACTAATGTACGAGGCTTTGGTGTAGCTCATGCCGCGTCCGGCAATTTCCCAGACCAGTTCGGGTTGAAATATTACTGCGAACACACCGCCCAGCAAAGTTCCAATCATCAGCGATGGAATTGGCGGTACTTTCAGGATAATGATTGCAAATAAGATGACCGGAACCAGAAATAACAAGGGCGAAGTATTGAAGATTTCGCCAATCGCCGATTTCACCAGTTCGATGTCGGTAATTGAGGATTGGAATTCATAGTTGATTCCGATGATTAAAAACAGCACAAGGGTGATGATCAGACTTGGAATCGTTGTGAAAAACATGTACCGGATATGGGTGAACAGGTCGGTTCCGGCCATGGCGGGTGCCAGGTTGGTGGTGTCGCTCAAGGGTGAAATTTTGTCGCCAAAATAGGCGCCCGAAATGATGGCTCCCGCAGCAACTGGCTCACTGATGCCAATCGCATTGGCAATGCCAAGCAAAGCCACTCCAATGGTAGCAATGGTAGACCAGGAGCTACCGGTGGCCACCGACACCAGCGCACTGACAACTACTGCCGTAACGAGAAATAATCTTGGATTGATGATGTCCAGCCCATAGTAAATCATGGCCGGAACCACGCCACTAATCATCCAGGTGCCGGCAAGTGAGCCAATCAGCAATAAAATCAACATCGAAGGCATGGCCGAGCCAATGGTTTTAACGATTTGTTTGCGTGTGTGCTCCCATTTTTGCCCGTTGCGGCGAACAATGATTCCGGCAACTGTAGCCGCCAGTAGCAAAGCAATCTGATTTGATCCCGCAAGAGTATCGTCGAAAACGAAAACATTAGTTGTTAAAAGGACAATCAGACAGACGATGGGGAGCAATGCTTCCGCTAAATTGGGTGTTCTTTTCATGGACGCTATACTTGGGCAAAATATTTAACGTTTGTAAATAACGGAATAAATGCGAAATTTTAGAAATTTGCAGGGTGCAATTCATGCTTTGCCAGCAATTGCCAGTCATTTTGACAAGATATTTTCTTAAATTGGCACGGAAAGTAAAAACGGTTACAACCGGGTGGAGATGCCATCAGATTTTTGAAGGAAACCAGGACTATATGCGAACGAAGTTGGGAAAAATTTTCATTGGTACTTTATTTTTAATCATGGGATTGGGGCTCTGTACTGCCGGATATGCCCAGGCGCAGGATTTCTTTGTCGTTGCCGGCCGGCTGAGTACCGATGATGGAAACAATGAGAATGTACAAATTTTGATTCTGAAGAATGGCGTTGAAGAACAGACGTTTACACCTCCGCGTAACGGACGCTTCAGCTTTGAGTTTGACTACAACAATGAGTTTAATATGACTTTTTTCAAGGATGGTTATTATCAAAAGATGATCATTGTTTCAACGCATGTTCCACCAGAAGTATTGGAAGTAGACAGTAAGTTTCCTCCTTTTCAAATTGATGTTTCGTTGGTAAAAGAAATTCCGGGCGTTGACAAAAGTTTTACGAACAAACCTGCCGGAAGGATTTATTATAATGCCAATATCGACAATTTTGATTCCGAAGTTTATTTCTCAGACATTCAGCTGGAGGAGCAGGCGGCCAATGCTCGCGCACAGGAGCGGGCTTTGACCGAAGAGCAGCGGGCGGCGCAAGCCCAGCGCGAAGCCGATTACCAACGCACAATTGCCAGAGCCAATGCCTTGACTGCCGAAGAAAAATATGAAGAAGCCATTACTCAGTTTCAAAGTGCCAGTGGCTTATTCCCCGAACGTGATTACCCCAAAGACCGTATTGCCGAGTTAAACGATTTGATGAGTGCTCTGCGGCTGGCCGAAGAACGCCGACAGCAGGCGGAGCAGGACTATCAGGAGAAAATCAGCCAGGCCGATGCTTTGTTCCAGGGCGAATCGTACGAGCAGGCTAAAGATCTTTATGGCGAGGCGTTGGTGTTGAAGCCGGATGATCCTTATGCTACGGGGCAAATAGCCAAAGCTGATGAGCTGATAGCCCAACAACAGGTCGACCTTCAATATAATGATTTAATTTCCCGCGCAGAGAATTTCTTCAACAATAGCGAATGGATGGAAGCCCGCGGATTGTATGAGGAAGCACTGGTGTTGAAGCCATCAGAATCAGCTTTTATCAATGAACAAATTACCAAAATTGACAACGAATTGGCGGCTCAACAGGAGTTGGCCGAACGGGAAGCACAATACAACAACCTGATGGAGCAGGGGAGACAGGCCTTTCAGGGTGGAAATTATCAGGCGGCGCTTGACGCTTTTCGCCAGGCTCTTGTTCTGAAGCCGGGCGATGAGCAGGCCAGCCAAGGAATAGCTGAAACCGAAGGTGTAATGCTGGATCTACAGAATCGGGAAAGCTACAACCAACGTATTGCCGATGCTGAACAGGCGTTGAGTGAAGAAGATTTTGTTTCGGCGAAGTCGCTTTTCAGCCAGGCGCTTACTTTTCTTCCCGATGAAAATTATCCGAAAGAAAAAATAGCTGAGATTGACGAGGCCATGGCGCTGATGTCGCAGTTCAACCAATTGCTTGAGCAAGCGGCCATGTTTGCCAGTCAGGAAGAATACCAGCAGGCCAAACAACTGCTGCAGCAAGCCTTGCTGATTAAAGATGACGAGGAGGTGCGCAGCCGGGTGCAGGAAATGGACGAGCAACTGGCCCGAATCGAGATGGAAAATACCTATGCCGATTTGGTGAGTCGCGCGGATGCTGCCAAGACAAACGAGGCATATGAGCAGGCTAAATCGCTTTATACCCAAGCGCTGGAAGTGAAAGAAGACGAATATCCGGTAGCACAAATTCGTGAGATTGATGAGATTTTGGCTGGTTTGGCTGAACAAGCACGATTGGAGCAGCAATTTAATGAAACCATGGCGAAGGCCGAAGCGGCATTTGGACGAGATGAATTTCAGCTTGCACTGGATGGCTTTAAGGAAGCACTGACTTTAAAACCTGAAAACCAATTGGTGAAAGATCGCATCAGCGAAACGGAAGAAATGATTCGCCAACTGGAGCAAAAGCAGCAGTTTGATGCGTTGGTGGCTCGGGCCGATCAGGCTTTTGAGCAGGAGGAATATGAGCAGGCCAAAACTGGTTACCAAGAGGCATTGGCTATTCTTCCACAGGAAACGCATCCTCAGAACCAGATTCAACGGATCGATCAAATCCTGGCTCAGCTCGAAGCCGAAAGACAACGCGAGGCCGATTACCTGGCCGCTATTCAGGCAGGCGATTCTTTCTTCGATTTGGAAAATTATTCTTCGGCTAAAGAAAGCTACCAAACCGCTTTAACGCTGAAATCGAATGAACCTTATCCACGACAAAAAATTACAGAGATTGATGCCATTCTGGCCCAAATCGAGCAAGAGCGACTGGCAGCCGAAGCGCTTCGTGCTTCGTACAACGAAGTGATCCGCCGGGCGGATGCCGAGCTGGCCGATCAGCAATATGCCGAAGCTCGTTCGTCCTACGAAGAGGCTTTAAGCTTGCTTCCGGAAGAAACCTATCCGAAAGCTCAGCTGGCGGAGATTGAACGATTAATTGCACAAGAGCGGGAAGATGCGTTCCAGGCTGCCATCGCTTCGGGCGATCAGCTTTTTCAGGCTGAAAACTACAGCGAGTCGAAGAGTGCTTACTCCGAGGCCCTCGAAATAAAACCAAACGATGCGTATGCTACGGGGCAAATTGCCCGGATTACGGAGCTTCTGGAACAGCTGGCTCAGGATCAGTTGCAGCTGGAGAGACTTCAGCAGCAATACGATGCGAAATTGAAGGAGGCTGAACTGGCTTTCAATAATTCACGGTTCGAACAGGCGAAAAATCTCTATCAACAGGCGAATACGCTGAAGCCGGATGAAATTTATCCGATCGAGCAAATTGCAAAAATTGATGCTCTGCTGCTTGAAATTCAGCAACGTGAGGGAATCGATCAACAATATACCCAAGCGATGCGGCAGGCTGAAACAGCTTTTAACGCCGATCAGCTGGAAGAAGCGCTGCGCCTGTTTGGCGAGGCGGCTGTGCTAAAGCCCGAAGAACCATTGCCGCCAAGACGGATTACTGATATTGAAAATCTGATGTCGCAACGAGCAGAACTGGCGCGATTGGCTGCAGAGGAAGCACAACAGCAGCAGGCTATTTTGCAGGCGAAACGGGCAAGTTATGAAGCGGCATTAGCCGAAGCCGAGCGGGCTGTAGATCAGAAGGAATATGCGACAGCTAAAACCCATTTGGTTGATGCTCTCAATCTATTTCCTGAAGAGCAGTTCCCGAAAGACCGGATTGCTCAAATTGATTTGTTGATTGAGCAGGAAGCGCTCGCACGAATGGAGCGATTTCGGCAGGCTCAACAGGATTCGTTGCAGCTAGTCAGGCAACGGGCATACGATCAAAAAATGGCAGAAGCTGAGCAGTCGGAGCAGGATGAACTGTTCGAAAGTGCGATAAACAGCTATTATGAGGCGAAGGAAATTTTACCCGCCAATGCCGCCGAAGTGGATCGCCGGATCGAGCTCGTTCGCGCTAGAATGCTTGAAAAGCAAGGCATCGAAGCCAGTTATGCCAATGCCATCCGCGAGGCCGACCGTTTATTTGCTAATCAAGACTGGCAAAATGCACGCAGCAGATACGAAGAAGGACTCTCCTACAAACCTGATGCGGCCTATCCGAGCGGACAGCTTCAGTTGATTAGCGAGCGGCTGGAGGCTCTCGAGGTCAGCTATGCCGAAGCTATTCGTTTGGGTGATCAGTTTTTCAATGACGAAAGCTGGTCTCAGGCGAGAACCCGCTACAATGAAGCCCTCCGGATTAAACCGCAAGAACAATATCCGGCCGATCAACTGGTACGAATAGATCAGTTGGAGCGGCAGCAGGCGGTTGTCGCTGTTGCTGAGCCTCCTATCGGGGAGACAGTTGCTCCGCCGGTTCAGACGACAGATGTATCTAATGCAAGCTTATATCAGGATTATATAACCTCGGCCGACAATAGTTACAGCCAGCAAGACTACAAAGTGGCACAATATTATTATCAGAAAGCCCTGAATGAGCAACCATCCGAAACTTATCCGAAAGAACGACTGAGGGAAATTTCGGAGTTGATCAACCGGACGATGAGTCAAAACGAGTTGGCCGCTTATGAGGAAGCTATCAAACAGGCTGACCAGGCTTTCGCTGAAAAGCAGTATAGCATTTCGAAGTTTCATTATTACAAGGCGCTCGAAGTGAAGTCGTGGGAGCAGTATCCGAAAGATCAAATTCAGGAAATTCAGCGGTTGACCAATTCGCTGCTTTCGCAGTTGAAAGAAGAGGAGTACCAGGATTTGATTGTTAAGGCAGATGAGGCTTTTATCAAAAAAGATTATTCGGTAGCACGAGCCTATTATAATCGATCCCTGACGATCAAAGCCAATGAACAATACCCAAAAATTAAGCTGGAAGAAGTGGCGGAGATTGTCCAACAACGATTATCGAATACCGATGAAAAAGAGTACCAGGGCTTTATTTCGGAAGGCGACAAAGCCATGCGTGAAAATAACTTCAGTGTGGCCCGGTTTTATTATCAGAAAGCTTTGGGTTTAAAACCGAACGAAAGCTATCCGCAGGAACAACTCAAGGCAATTAGAGAAAGTTTGAGCAGCATGAATTAATTTTTGTTTAAGTGGCTTGTGATCACTGAATTCAATTCCGATTGATCAACAATCCCTTCTCCGGTCCATTGAACTGATCCGCGTTTGAAAAGAATTAATGTAGGAATGCTTTTTACCTGATAGTGGGAGGCAATAAACGGATTGTTGTCAACATTGACTTTAATAATCCGGATACTTTCCTTGAAGGTGCTTTTTACTTCTTTTAAAATCGGAGGTATTTCCTTGCATGGCTGGCACCAGTCAGCATAAAAATCAACCAATACGGGGCGTTCGGATTTGATAATTTTGTTGAACTTTTGTCTCATCGTTAATCTCCTTTTTTCATCTCAAAATCCTTAGTCAGGTCTTCATTCATTTCTTCCGCGTTGGCCATTCACGATCAGGAAGAGCTCTCGCAGAAACGATTTGAAAACGGTCTGGTTCTTATCCGATCGATCTTCGGTGCATCAACTACACGAAAGTTCCAGCCGGCAAGAAGATTAATTGCGTTTGGTTTTTTTTTGATTTGTCCTTGATTCTATAGTTTAAACATAGGCAGGCTTGATTGGTTGTTGAAAACTCAATAGATAATAGTGATTGGCAATAGATTCTGTTGAAAAACAAAAAAGGTTGTCAAAACAAATTGACAACCTTTTTATATGAGCGGGAGACGAGATTCAAACTCGCGACCCTTAGCTTGGAAGGCTAATGCTCTATCAGCTGAGCTACTCCCGCGAGATCTGATAAATTCCAAATTCCACGTTTCAAATTTCAAATTTTGGATTTTGACATTTGAGGGTTTGGAATTTCAACATTTGTGGGGAGAGCAGGATTCGAACCTACGAAGTCATGAGACAGCAGATTTACAGTCTGCCCCAGTTGGCCGCTTTGGTATCTCCCCAGAAATATTTCAAAAAACAAAACCCAATTATTCAAATTCCAAATCCCGGTGATTTGGAATTTGGTTTTTTACCAATTGGATTTCTCCTTATTTTGAGCCGAATCTCAGATTCGAACTGAGGACCCCGAGATTACAAATCACGTGCTCTGACCAACTGAGCTAATTCGGCAAGTGGGTAAGCTACCTGTGTCGCACCGCTACAACCACCTACCCTTGCTGCCTTCCGACCCTGGGGGGATTCAGCGGGAGCTGGTCGCACAGGACTTACCCGGCGACAAAAGTAGAAAAAAATGGACATCCGGCAAACGAAATTTGCTATTGGGCGTGTTTTTTTTGAGCTGGGTTTTCTAATCGATTATTGATCAGGTAAATCTTTCATCGTTTTTTTCTGAATTTTATCCAAACAAAACTATCGCGTGGTCAAGTGCAGGTGAGGTAAGCCAGTTATTGTCATATTTCGTATGTTTAGTATTTAGGGAGAATAATAGTTGCGTAAATAATAAACAGGTACGTGACCTTACTTCTGAAAAATCCAATATATTTGTTGTGTACCAATAAATCATATTAATCATGGAACAAAAATCTACT